>DASYBO010000331.1:0-5160 GCA_036500685.1 Pseudonocardiaceae bacterium
CGCCGAGGTGCACGGCCTGACCTCGAACTACCTGCCGCAGACCGTCCAGCTCACCACGCTCGGCGGCCAGAACTGGGGCCTGCCGCTGGACGCGGACCCGCAGGTCTTCTTCTACCGCAAGGACATCTTCACCCAGTACCAAAATCCGGAACCCACCACCTGGGCCGAGTTACGCACCGCGGCGCAGCAGCTCAAGGCGGCCGACCCGTCGACTCGGCTCGGCTCGTTCTTCACCGACGATCCGTCCACGTTCGATGCGATGGCCTGGCAGGCGGGCGCGCACTGGTTCGGTACGAGCGCCGACGCCTGGAAGGTCAACCTGCTCGATGGTCCAACCCAGACGATGACCGCCTACTGGCAGAGCATGATCGACGACGACCTGGTGCGCGTCGAACCGTACTTCGGCCAGCAGTGGAGCTCGGAGTTGCAGAAGGGCGAACTGGCCGGTTACCTCGGTGCGGCCTGGAGCGCGGGATCGCTGAAGAGCGCGCTGTCGAGCGAATCCGGTGACTGGGCGGCGGCGCCGATCCCGACCTGGGACGGTCGCGCGGCGACCGGCATGCTCGGCGGCAGCGTGTTCGTGGTCGGCAAGGACAGTAAGAACGTGGCCGCGGATGTCGAGTTCTCCGAATGGGCTACCGGCACGGTGGCCGGGATGAAGGCCCGGATCGGCTCCGGGATCTCATCGATCTACCCGGCCGATCCAGCACTGGTCGCGGTCGCGAAGAGCGGGTTCAACACCGCATTCTTCGGCGGCCAGGACATCTTCGCGACATTCAGCACCGACGGCGCGGCATTCCGTGCCGGATGGACCTGGGGGCCGTCGATGGACGTCACCAACACCGCCATCGCCGACGTGTTCGGCAAGCTGACCTCCGGCAGCACCGTGACCCAGGCGCTGCAACAGGGCCAGACCGCGACGTTGGCCGACCTGAAGAACCGCGGTCTGAAGGTCGCGCCGAGATGATCCGGCGCGGCGCAACACGCCCCGGATCATGGGCGCGGGGAGGAGCGGTTGTTCTCCTCCTCGCCCCGTTCTTCCTGCTGTTCGTCGGCGTCACGCTCGTCCCGGTCGGCTACGCGATCTACCTGAGCCTGTTCCGGGAACAGGCGAGCGGGCTCGGGTTCGGCGGGACCAGCCAGGTCTTCAGCGGGCTGGTCAACTACGCGCGAGCGCTGGCCGACCCGGCCTACCACGACGGGTTCATCGTGATCGCGCTGTACTGCGTGTGCTATCTCCCGCTGATGCTCTGCCTCGCGCTGTTCCTCGCGCTGCTGATCGATTCGGCACTGGCCAGGGCGCGGCGGTTCTTCCAGCTCGCACTGTTCCTGCCGCACGCGGTGCCGGGCGTGATCGCGGCCCTGATCTGGGTGTACCTCTACACGCCCGGCGTCAGCCCGGTGGTGGGCGCGCTGCGCGGGGTGGGCATCCCGGTCGACTTTCTCGGCGCGGGCGGTGCGCTGCCGTCGGTGGTGAACATCGCGGTGTGGGAGTGGACCGGGTACAACCTGGTCATCTTCTACGCCGCACTCCAGGCCATCCCGCGCGAACTGCTTGAAGCGGCCCGGCTGGACGGCGCGTCCGGGCCACGCGTCTCGTGGAGCGTGAAGGTGCCGCTGATCCGGCCCTCGCTCGTGCTGACCGCGTTGTTCACCGTCATCGGCTCGTTGCAGTTGTTCACCGAGCCGATGATCCTGCACCGCAGCGCGCCCTCGGTGATCAGCACGTGGACCCCGAACATGTACGCCTACGGTGCCGCGTTCAACAGCAGCGACTACGGCCTGGCCGCGTCCGCGTCCGTACTACTCGCGGTGGTCGCGGCCGGATTGTCGTTCGCGGTCACCAGATTCGGCGTGCGGCGGAGGCCGGCATGACGATCACCCAGGCCGACCCGCCACGCATCCGGCCGAGACCTGCCGCACGGGTGGATCGCGCACCGCGCCGGTGGACGTTGTCCAAGGTCGCCGTGAACGGCGCGCTGGCACTCGCCACCGCGTACACATTGTTGCCGTTGCTGTGGCTGGTCACTGCCACCGGACAGAACACCAACGACCTGATCGGCGGGCGCGGGTTCGCCTTCGACTGGCTGCACCTGGGCGCGAATGTGCGAGCGCTGGCCGGACAGGACGGTGGAATCTACTTCCGCTGGTATCTGAACTCCCTGCTGTACGCGGGAGTCGGCGCGCTGGTGTGCGCGTTCGTCTGCATCTGTGCCGGCTACGCCTTCGAGGTCTATGCCTTCCGCGGTAAGGAGAAGCTGTTCGGCGTCGTGCTGCTCGGTGTCCTCATCCCGACCACCGCGCTCGCGCTGCCGATGTACCTGGTGGCGTCGAAAGTCGGGCTGGTCAACACGTTCTGGGCGGTGTTCGTGCCCAGCCTGGTCAATCCGTTCGGAGTGTACCTGGCGCGGGTGTTCACCGCGGGCTACGTGCCGGGCGACGTGCTCGAAGCGGCCAGAGTGGACGGTGCGGGGGAGCTGCGCCTGTTCTGGCAGGTCGGCCTGCGCATGGTACTGCCCGGGTTCACCACCGTTTTTCTGTTCCAGTTCACCGCGATCTGGAACAATTTCCTGCTGCCGCTGGTGATGCTCGCCAACACCAACCTGTTCCCGCTGAGTCTGGGGCTGTACTCGTGGAACAGCCAGACCTCGGTGGACCCGACGTTCTATCCGCTGGTCGTCATCGGATCGCTGCTGGCCATCCTGCCGTTGGTCGTGGCCTTCGTATGCCTCCAGCGATTCTGGAAGGCCGGCCTGACCGCCGGCAGTGTCAAGTGAGGAGTCGTTGACGGTGCCGATGGATCGGTTGCACCACCCCAGGATTCTGCTCGCGATGACGCCGGACATCGCGCCGCGACTGTTCGACAGCCGGGCCAGGACCCGGCTTGCCGCGATCGCCGACGTGGATCCGGACTTCGTGGTCGACGATTTCACCGTCCCGGACGCCGCCGAGGCGCTCGCCGAGACCGAGGTACTGTTGACCTGTTGGGGGGCACCGGTTCTGGACGCGACCGTGCTGGCGAGCGCGCCGCGACTGCGTGCCGTCGTGCACGCGGCCGGATCGTTGCGCAGGCACATCACCGAGGCGTGCTGGCGGCGCGATCTGCAGATCACGTCGGCGGCCTGGGCCAACGCCCTACCGGTCGCCGAGTACACGGTCGCCATGATCATCGTCGCCAACAAGCGGCTGCTGCGCGTGCGCGACCTGTACCGCAGACACCGGGGCACCCGGTTGGACCTGCACCAGTTGTACACGGGCGCGGGCAACTACGACCAGACCGTCGGCATCGTGGGCGCCTCCCGAATCGGACGGCGCGTGCTGGAACTGTTGCGCCCCTACGATCTGCGCGTTCTGCTCTATGACCCCTACTCGACACCGGCCTACGCGGAGAGCCTCGGCGCCAAACTGGTCGGGCTGGACGAGTTGTGCCAACGGTCCGACGTGGTCACCATCCACGCCCCGCAACTGCGCGACACCGAGCATCTGATCGACGCGGCTCGGCTGGCGATGCTACCGGATGGCGCCACGCTGATCAACACCGCGCGTGGCACCCTGGTCGATCAGGACGCGCTCGTCGCGGAGCTGGCGACCGGCCGGATCGACGCGATCATCGACGTGACCGATCCCGACGTGCTGCCAGCGGATTCGCCGTTGTACAACATGCCCAACGTGTTCCTCACCCCGCACGTGGCCGGCTCGCTCGGCACCGAACTGCACCGGCTCGGCGCGGCCGCGATCGAGGAGATCCAGCGCTACGCGGCGGGGCTGCCGTTCGCGCACGCGATCAAGCGGGAAGACATGGAACGCACGGCCTGATCAGGCGTTCGCCATCACGTGTGGGCGGCGAGCCAGGCGCGCGCGTCGGCCAGTGCCGCGGGCAACGGCTCCGCCGCCGGATGCCAGCGCCGCTCCCACTCCAGGCTCAGCCAGCCCCGGTAGCCGATCGCGTCGAGCGCCGCGATGACCTCGGAGACAGGCAGCACGCCGGTGCTCAGCCGCCTCGGGGTGAGATCGTCGGCGCTGGCGACGTTCTTCACCTGCACGTGGTGCAGCCACGGCGCGAGCGAACGAGCCGAGACATCGGGGGTCTCACCGGCCAGCCAGGTGTGCAGGATGTCCCAGATGGCCCCGACGGCAGGATGATCGACTCGCGCGAGCACGCGAGCGATGTCGGCACCGCCCCGATGAGAGTCGTGCGTTTCCAGCAACAGCCTGACATCGGCCGAGCCGAACGCGTCGGCAACGGCGGTCAACCTACGGATCATGCGCTCGTCGGCTGTCTGCGTCGATTCGCCTGCCGCCGGGAACACGCGCACCCCGCCCGCGCCGAGATCACGTGCCAGGGCGAGCTGCGCGCGCAGGTCGGTGACGCACTCCTCGTCGGTGAGCTCGGCCTTGCCGAGGCGTACGTAGGAGGCGAGGCAGATGATCGACACTCCTGCCTGCTCGAACGTCGATCGCACCGCGGCGCGCTGCGCTGCGTCGAGTCCGAAGTGGATCGGTTCCTCGTCGGACACGCGCAGTTCCACGCCGCGCGCGCCGCTGTCCCGCGCGAGCGCGCAGATCTCGTCGACGGTCGCGCCGGAACAGCCGAGTGTGCTGAAGGCGAGCGGGCGGCTCGTCATCGCGACCTCATGGCACGAGGTTACCGCCGAGTCTGGTCCAGGGGGCCAGCTGCTGCGGCGTCGTCGCGCTCACGATCCTGCCGTTGGCCATGCTGCTACCGGCCCGGCACGGCGCCCGCGCGAATGCGGTGTCCGTTTCCGCGACCGGCGCGGCCAAGACGTGAGGCTCACTCGTGCTCGTAGGTGACGGAGAAGGCCCCGCCGGACAGCGGGCTGGTGTGGTCCTCGTACACGCCGAGGAAACTCGCGTCGTACGCGGTCGGGTTGAACGAGGCGAGGGGCTTGCCGTTCACGGTCGCACCAGTGAAGTTCAGTGTGCCGAAGTTCGGGAAGTAGGGGCCACCGCCGGGCTCGGTCGACTCCACGACGACCTCGGCAGACAGATTCAAGCCGTGGTAGGACTTCGTGGTGGTCTTGGTCCATTTTTTGGTCTTGTCCGTCAGAGCCAACGTATAAGACGTTCCCTTGCGTGTCACGCTCGCGCTGATCACATCACCCGGGCTGACCGTGTTCTTGTAGTAGACCTCCGGAGCCG
>DASYBO010000332.1:0-3737 GCA_036500685.1 Pseudonocardiaceae bacterium
GGAAGTGTAGTGCACTCGACACCCCACCTCGCAATCGCGTCCTTGACCGGCCCTCAAACCCGAGGCCAACGGGCCCAAACCCGGGTGCGGGCGGAATCACACGTCTGCCACGATGGCCTCCATGGCGGCAACTGTGAATGATGTTCTGCCCCGCCGGGTCTCCACCAGGATCGGCGGGATCAGCCCCTCCGCGACCCTCGCGGTCGACGCGAAGGCCCGCGAGCTCAAGGCGGCAGGCCGACCGGTGATCGGCTTCGGCGCGGGCCAGCCCGACTTCCCCACCCCCGACTACATCGTCGAGGCGGCCGTCGCCGCCTGCGGCCAGCGGGCCAACCATGGGTATACCCCGGTCGCCGGCCTGCCGGAGCTGCGCGAGGCGCTGACCGCCAAGACCGCCCGCGATTCCGGCTACCAGGTCAAGCCGAGCCAGGTCCTGGTCACCAACGGCGGCAAGCAGGCCGTGTACACGGCCTTCGCCGCGCTGCTCGACCCTGGCGACGAGGTCCTGCTGCTGGCCCCGTTCTGGACCACCTACCCGGAGTCGATCACCCTCGCGGGCGGCGTCCCGGTGCAGGTGACCGCCGACGAGACCACGAACTACCTGGTCTCCGTCGAGCAACTGGAGGCGGCACGCACGCCACGTACCAAGGTGCTGCTGTTCAACTCCCCGTCCAACCCGACCGGAAGCGTGTACTCCCGCGAGCAGGTCGAGGCCATCGGCCACTGGGCGGTCGAGCACGGCATCTGGGTGGTCACCGACGAGATCTACGAACACCTGGTCTACGACGGCGTCGAGGCGGTCTCGCTGCCCGTGGCCGTGCCGGAGCTCGCCAACACCTGCCTCGTGCTCAACGGCGTCGCGAAGACCTACGCGATGACCGGCTGGCGAATCGGCTGGATCATCGGACCGGACGACGTGATCAAGGCGGCCACGAACTACCAGTCGCACCTGTGCGGCAACGTGTCCAACGTGGGGCAGCGCGCGGCCGTCGCCGCCGTGTCCGGCAGCCTGGACGCGGTCGAGCAGATGCGCGCGCAGTTCGACAAGCGGCGCCGGATCATGGTCGACCTGCTCTCCGGCATCCCCGGCGTGCGGTGCCCGACCCCGGAGGGCGCGTTCTACTGCTACCCGTCGGTCAAGGGCCTGCTTGGCAAGGAGTTCCGCGGCTCGGTGCCGACCACCAGCGCCGAACTGGCCGCGCTCGTTCTCGAGCACGCCGAGGTCGCGGTGGTGCCGGGCGAGGCGTTCGGCACCGACGGCTACTTCCGCTTGTCCTACGCCCTCGGCGAGGACGACCTGATGACCGGCGTGACCAGGATGGCCGAGTTCCTCGGCGAAGCCCGCTGAATCCGCTTTCGCAACTGTGGGCCGGGAAAGCTGCTCCCGGCCCACAGTCGTGTCTAGAGGCGGACGACCGCGACGGCCTTGCCGAGCACGGTCGCGCCCTCGAACTTTGCGGTGATCGCGATCTTCGCGGTGCCGTCCTCGCGCTTCTCGGTCACCTTCGCGGTGAACTCCACCAGCGCGCCCTCGTCGTCGTTCGGCACCACCACCGGTCGGGTGAACCGCGCGCCGTACTCCAGCACGGCGCCGGGGTCACCGACCCAGTCGGTGACGATCCGGCCGGCCAGCGCCATGGTCAGCATGCCGTGCGCGATGACACCAGGCAGACCGGCTTCGAGCGCGATCTTCTCGTTCCAGTGGATCGGGTTGAAGTCCAGCGACGCGCCCGCGTAGCGAACCAGGTCGGCGCGGGTGACCCGGACGGAGAGCGGCGGCAGCTCGTGGCCGACCTCGATGTTCGCGGTGATCATGATTCCCCCCGGAAGACCAGCGTCGCGGTGGTGGTGCTCACTGCCGTGCCGTCGGCGTCGGCGATCTCGGTCCGCACGGTGAGCATGTCGTTGCCGGCCCGGCTCATCGCGCCCTCGATGTGCGTGGTCAGGATCAGCTGGTCGCCTACGGTGATCGGCCGGTGGTGCACGAAGGCCTGGTCGGCGTGCACCAGCCTGCGGTAGTCCAGGCCCAGCTCGGGGTCCGCCACGATGGCCATGATCGCCGGGATGTTGATGATCGTGGCGAACGTGGGCGGCGCGACCGCCCTGCCCTCCCGGTAGCGGGGGTTCGGGTCGCCGATCGCGTCGGCGAACTCCTTGATCTTCGCCGCGCTCACCTCGTAGACGGGTGCCGGCGGGTAACTGCGTCCGATGACTGACTGCTCGAGTGGCACTCGGCGAGGCTAGCTCAACCAGCCCGAACACCCACAAACGCCGATGAGGCCGCGCCGCGGATGCGGGACGGCCTCATCAGGTGAGTCTTACGCTGGGCTCAGCGGGTTTCCTTGTGCAGGCGGTGCGTGCCGCAGTTCGGGCAGAACTTCTTCATCTCAAGACGGTCCGGGTCGTTGCGCCGGTTCTTCTTGGTGATGTAGTTGCGGTGCTTGCACTCCTCGCACGCCAGCGTGATCTTGGGTCGCACGTCAGTGGCAGCCACGTCGGAGCCTTCCTCTCATAAAGTCCACCCGGCCGCTCGCCTGGCCTGGCGATGATTGAACACCCCGCAGGGGCGCTCTGTTCCCAACCAGTGTGCCTGGCAGAAAGTCGATCTGTAGCGGTGGCCGGACTTGAACCGGCGACACAGCGATTATGAGCCGCTTGCTCTACCAGCTGAGCTACACCGCCGCACATGACACAGCCGCGATGCCCACTGGGAACATCGCGGCGATCATGGAGCCCCTTTACGGAATCGAACCGTAGACCTTCTCCTTACCATGGAGACGCTCTGCCGACTGAGCTAAAGGGGCCTGCTCGAACGCAGCGATGAGAACTCTACACAACCGCTGCCCCAGACCGGAAATCGGGTCCTTCCTCGTGGCCTGGGCTAATGAACCAGTGTGAGTACGGTCTCATCCAACAACCCCGTGCCGGAGACCGTCCTGGCCTGCAACCACGCTTCCAGCCGTTCTTCGGACAGCGGACGCGAAATCAGGTAGCCCTGCGCCACGTGACAGCCCATGGCGATGAGCTGGTCGCGCGCGGCGTCCTCCTCGACACCCTCGGCCACCACGATCAAGCCGAGCGACAGGCCAAGTTCCACGATCGAGCGGACGACCGCGAGGTCGGAGAGGTCGCTGCCCATGCCGAGCACGAAGCTCTTGTCGATCTTGACCTCGTCGACCAGCAACTGCCTCAGGTAGGCCAGCGACGAGTAGCCGGTGCCGAAGTCGTCGACGGCCAGCACCAGGCCGAGCGCGTGCAGGCGGCGCAGCACCGGCAAGGCCCGCTCCGGGTCGGACATGACGCCGGACTCTGTCAGCTCGAAGGTCAACAGCTCCGGCGGCACGTTGTGCCGTTGCAGCGCGTCGGCGACGTGGTCAGGGAAGTCCTCGTCGTCGAGGTTGCGCACGGAGAGGTTGACCGCACAGCTCATCCTGATGCCCCGGTCCAGCCACTTGCGCACCTTGATCAGTGCCTTCTCGGTGACGAACGAGGTCAGCGCGTCGACGAGGCCGGTGGCCTCGACGGCGGGCACGAACTCGTCCGGCGCGAGCCTGCCGTACTCCGGGTGCTGCCAGCGCACCAGGGCTTCGACGCCGAGCACCTGACGGCTTGGCAGCGCGACCTTGGGCTTGTAGTGCACGTAGATCTGGCCGCTTTCCAGCGCCTGCCGGAACTGGGTGACCAACTGGAAGCGGCGCAGGAACACCTGGCCCATGTTGGGCACGTAGCGGCGGACC
>DASYBO010000333.1:0-3684 GCA_036500685.1 Pseudonocardiaceae bacterium
ATCCCCGCTGTGCGGGTAACCGACCCCGAGAAAGTGCCCGCCGCGCTGGAACAAACACTCGCCGAGCCGGGACCCGCCCTTGTCGAGCTGATCACCGATCCCAACGCGCTCTCCCTACCACCCAAGATCAACACCGAGCAGGTCAAGGGATTCGCACTCGCGGCAGGCAAGATCGTCCTCGGTGGCGGCGTCGGGCGGATGATCGACCTGGCGCGCAGCAACCTGCGCAACATTCCCCGTCCATGACGTGTGCACGCTGGCTCGACGCCGAGACCGACCTAGCAATACTCGGCACCCTGGTCCATGACGTGGGTCGCGGCAGTCAGCGCGGCCGGCGTCGCAGCGGGATCGGCCATGTGACGCAACGCCACGGTGGCGTCGGCCAGGGCGCGTTGCTCCTCGGCATCGAGCGCGCCCATCAGGCTGGCCAGGAAAGCCACCCGTCCGGCGCGGCCGCAGCGGAGCACGTCCCGCCCGGCGTCGGTGATGGCCACGAGCACGATTCGACCGTCGGACGGATCGCGTTGGCGTTCCACCAGGCCCTGTAGTTCCAGCCGGGACACTATCCCGGTCATGGACGGCTGGCTGATCCCCTCGTGGTCGGCCAATGCCGTGATCCGACACGGCCCGGCGGTGTCCAGCCTGGCGAGCGTGGCTCCCGCCGAAACGCCGATCCGCCTCAGCGTTCCCATCTGACGGACCGCGAACCGGATGACCTCATCCAGGGCCTCTGCCGTCGCGGTCCGCTGCTGCTTAGTCAACGTCACATCAATATCATATAGCATCACTATATAGCCATGCTATGTTGTTGTGGACATCCACCATGCGGATACACACGGAGGCGCACAGTGACCAACACATCAGCGGCGACCACGGCCGGGGCGCCGGCCGACATCCCGGATTTCCCAATGTCCAGGGCAGCCGGCTGCCCGTTCGACCCGCCCCCGGACTTGCGGACGCTGCAGGCTCAGGCACCGATCACCAGGGTCCGGCTGTGGGACGGCAGCACACCCTGGCTGCTCACCCGCTACACCGAGCAGCGCGCCCTGCTGGCCGACCCTCGGATCAGCTCGAACAGCAGCCTCGCCGGCTACCCGCACACCAGCGCAGGATCCGCCGTCAGCAGGACCGAGGAGCGGACCTTCCTGCACAAGGACGATCCCGAACACACCCGGCTGCGGCGCATGGTGACCGCCCCGTTCGCCATCAAGCGGGTCGAGGCGATGCGGCCCGCGGTCCAACGGATCGTGGACACGCTGATCGACAAGCTGCTGGCCGGCCCCAAACCGGTCGACCTGGTCCAGGCGTTCGCCCTGCCGGTGCCCTCGCTGGTGATCTCCGAACTGCTCGGCGTGCCCTACGCCGACCACGATTTCTTCCAGCGCAACAGCAAGATCCTGATCAACCGTGACCAGACGCCGGAGGCGCAGCTGGCGGCCAGGGGCGAACTGATCGGCTATCTGGACCGGCTGGTCGCCGAAAAACTCGCCAGCCCCGGTGACGACCTGTTGTCGGAGCTGGTGGTTCAGCAGGTCAAGACCGGTGAGCTGACCGAACACGAGGCCGCCGGGATGGGCGTGCTCCTGCTCGTCGCCGGGCATGAAACGACCGCGAACATGATCGCGCTTGGCACCCTCGCCCTGCTGGAACACCCCGACCAACTCGCCGCGCTGCGCGACACCGATGACCCCAAGGTGATCGCGGGCGCGGTGGAGGAACTGCTGCGCTACCTCCACATTCTCCACCTCGGACGACGCCGGGTCGCGCTCGAGAACATCGAGATCGGTGGCCGGCTCATCCGGGCCGGGGACGGCGTGATCTTTGCCAACGAAGTTGCCAACCGGGACGAAGAGATCTTCGCCGAGCCCGACCGGCTGGACGTGCACCGCGACGCGCGCAGGCACGTCGCCTTCGGTTTCGGCGTGCACCAGTGCCTCGGCCAGCCGCTGGCGAGGGTGGAGCTCCAGGTCGTCTACAGCTCGCTCTACCGGCGCATTCCCGACCTGCGGCTGGCGGTGGATCTGGACCAGGTGGCGTTCAAGCACGACGCGGGGGTCTATGGAGTGTACGAGCTGCCCGTGACCTGGTGACCTTTCAACAACAATTGCGACAAGGAGAACACCATGCGAGTGATCATCGACCAGGACAAGTGCGTCGGCTCGGGCCAGTGCGTGCTGGCCGCCCCGGATGTCTTCGACCAGCGTGACGAGGACGGCATCGTGTTGCTGCTCAACGACAATCCGCCTGCCGAGTTGCATGAGGGCGTCCGGCAGGCCGCCGCGGTCTGCCCGGCGCTGGCCATCACGGTGGAAGAATCGTGATCCCGGAGCCGGTGGTGGTCGTCGGTGCGGGCGCTGCCGGGCTGGCAACGGTGACCGGGTTGCGCGGCAACGGCTTTCAAGGGCGGCTGAGTTGGATCGGCGCGGAGGCCACACTGCCCTATGACCGGCCGCCACTGTCCAAAGAGGTCATGACCGCAGCCAGGACATCCGAGCAGATCGCGTTGTGCACCTGGGACAAGGTGGCCGAGCTCGATGTCGATCTCCGACTCGGGACCACAGTGACCGGCGTCGATATCGATGCCCGCAAGATAATGCTCAGCGACGGCAACCTGCTGCCCTTCGGCTGCTTGGTCGCGGCGACGGGAGTCAACCCGAGAACGCTGCCCGGCAGCGAGCATCTCGCGGGGATGCACATCGTACGCACTCTGGATGACGCGATCGCACTACGATCCGGACTCGGACCCGGCAGGCGGCTGGTCGTCATCGGTGGTGGGTTTCTCGGTACCGAGCTGGCCGCAGCGGCCCGTAGCCTCGGCACGGACGTCGTTCTCCTCGATCCGGGGCCTGCCCCGCTCTGTGCCGCGGTTGGTGCCGACGTGGGCGTGATGGTCGCCGACCTGCATCGTGAGCACGGCGTGGAGATCCGCACCGGACCCGGTGCCGCGGTCGTGCGCGTAGACGCGCGAGGTGGCACGTTCGACGGGGTCACCCTGGCCGACGGCACCGCCATCGCCGCCGACGTGGCCCTGGTCGCGATCGGTTCGGTACCGGCCACCAGTTGGCTCGCGGAGACCGGTGTCGACTGTGCGGACGGGCTGCGGTGCGACGAGTTCTGCGAGACGGACGTCCCGGGTGTCTACGCCGTCGGCGACGTCAGCAACTGGTACCACATCGGTCTCGGTGCCCGGGTGCGATTGGAGCATCGAACGAACGCCGCCGAGCAGGGACTGTATGTGGCACGCAGGATTCTGGGTCAAGCTGCCGAACCGTTCGCACCAGTTCCGTACTTCTGGTCCGATCAATATGACCTGAAGATCCAGGCGTACGGCTTGCTCCGTGGACACGATGAGGTGCGGGTGGTGGACGGCGCGATCGCCGATCGCGAGTTCGTCGCCCTCTACCGTCGGGGTGACCGGCTGGCCGGAGTTCTTGGTGTGCGCCGAGCCCGCGCGCTACGCCAGTGGCGGGCTCAGGTGGCAGCGGGCGTGGCGTGGACTGATGCCTCAGTGCTGTGAGCAGCGGTCTCGGTCCCGTGGCACATACTCGTTGATCAAGTGGCAATCGATCACCGGAGGCAGCATCTGTCCACGCTAGTGGCGGCTCACGGTCCCGTGACTGGGCCAGGCTGTACCCCTTTTTGGCCAACGCATCCGGACAACCAGATACGAATTCCGCCATGATG
>DASYBO010000334.1:0-10910 GCA_036500685.1 Pseudonocardiaceae bacterium
GCGCGGTCGAAGCTCGGCTTGAGCTCGTCGAACGGCACCTCGACGTTGATCCGGACCCTCGTCGGGCTGAGCTGCTCGACGGTGCTCTTCAACCTGGTCTCCTCATACGAACATGACATACCGAAAAACCCGATACGCCGATGTGACGTCGGGATGTCCCGCGATTCTACGGGCTGGTCGCGGCGCGGCTGACCGGCCCCCGCGCCGCCTGATTGGATGATCTGTCCGGATGGTCGGAACACGGCGTTTCACCAGGCTTCAACCGGCGTCCTCCGACAAGCTGTAGCGTGCAGATATTCGCACCGGATGGCTGGTCGTGCGCGAAGGGACGCCCAGAGGTGATCGGGAAAAACACCGAGGATCAACCAACTCGGGTACTGATCGTGTCCGCCGACATGGGCGAGGGACACAACTCGGCCGGGCGCGCCCTGGAACAGGCCGCGCGGGCGCGTTGGCCCGAGGTCGAGGTCCGCTGGCTGGACACACTGGACGTGATGGGGCGCGGGGTCGGCCCCGCGTTCCGTGGCATCTACGTGACCAACGTGCAGCGCACGCCGTGGCTGTACGAGTTCTTCTACTCCTCGATCCGCAGATGGCGCTGGTTCGCGAAGTCCTCCAAGGCGTTCGTGGGCAACTGGGCCGGTCGGCGGCTGGGTCGCGAGATCGAGAAGTTCCAGCCGGACGTGATCATGTCGACCTATCCGCTTGGCAGCGCGGGCCTGGCCTGGCTGCGCAAGCACGGGCGGTTGGACATGCCCACAGGCGCCTGGATCTGCGACTTCTCGCCGCACCCGTTCTGGGTCTATGAAGACCTCGACCTGAACCTGGTGATGCACGAGGTCGCGGTGAAACCGGCGGTGACCTGGGTACCGGGTGCGCCGGTCGCGGTGTCCGCACCCCCGGTGCGGGCCGCGTTCGCGCCGGGTGACCGGACCCAGGCGCGCAAGAAGTTCGACCTGCCCGACGAGGGCTTCGTCGCGCTGGTCTCGTGCGGGGTATTCGGCTTCGGCAGCGTCGAGACGGGGGCCAAGGCGTTACTGGCCGCCGATCCGGACATCACCGTCGTGGTCGCCTGCGCGAAGAACCGGCAGCTGCGTGAGCGGCTGCTGGCCGGCGGCGACCACGGTGGCCGGCTGCGGGCGCTGGGCTGGGTGGACGACATGCCGTCGCTGACCCTGGCCAGCGACGTCGTGGTGACCAACGCGGGCGGCGCGACCTCGCTGGAGGCGCTGGCCTGCGGCAGGCCGATCCTGATGTACCAGCCGATCGCCGCGCACGGTCGCGCCAACGCCACGCTGATGGCAGATGCCGGACTGGCCGAGGTCTGCCTCGACTCCGCCGCCCTTACCGACGCGGTGCGCAGGCTGATCACGGAGCCTGCCCATCTGGCCGAGATCGAACGGGCCGCGCTCGCGCACACCTCCGCCCGCACCTTGGACGACGGGATCACCGCGCTGTTCAAGGCGGCCGAGCAGAACGGCGAGTTGCGACCGGTCCCGCTGCGGGCCGAGGACGCGCTGTTCGTCCACGTGCAGACACCCGAGGTGCCGCAGCAGCTGGGCGCCGTGCTGGTGCTGGACGCCAAGGAGGACGGCAGCGCGCCGACGTTCGCGGACGCGGTCGACCTTTTCGACGCCTCCCCCGGCCTGTACGGCCGGATCATTCGCGGCAACGCGTTGCGCCAGCCCGCGTTCCTACCGGATCCGACGGTGAACCCGGCGGCCCTGCTCGACGTCGTGGACGTACGCGAACCGGACACCCCGGCCGATCTGGACGAGGCCATGGACGCGTTCTTCTCGATAGCGCTGGACGAACGCCGGGAGACCGGCCGGGCGCAGCTGGTGGTCGGCCTCGACGGCGGGCGCAGCGCGTTCCTGGTGAAGCTGCACCACGCCGCCTCCGACGGGATCGCGGTGACCGGCGCGCTGGTCGGCCGGACCAGGGGCCAGAGCTTCCTTGCCGACCCGAAACCGGCCGCGCCGGAGGAGAAACCCACGCTCAAGCAGCGACTGGGTGGTGCAAAGGACCTGGTGACGGGGCTGGCCGCGCTGGCAGGCGCGGGCCGCGCGCCGAAGCTGTCGCTGGACGGTCCGGTGAGCAGTGCCGCGCGGCACCACGCGCGGGTCGACCTGCCGTTGGACGAGGTGCGGGTGGCCGCGCGGGCGCTGAAGGTGCGCACCACCGATCTGGCCACCGCGCTGC
The DNA here is from genome assembly GCA_036500685.1 of Pseudonocardiaceae bacterium. Lineage (GTDB taxonomy): Bacteria > Actinomycetota > Actinomycetes > Mycobacteriales > Pseudonocardiaceae > CAJCJE01. The sequence goes on from DASYBO010000334.1 coordinate 2,203, forward strand.
TGGTGGAGGCGCTGCACCAGGTGCTGCCGGACGCGTCGACGCACGACACGGTGCGGGTGATGATGCCGCGCTCGACGCGCAGCACCGCGACCTATCGCAGTGCCGGCAACCACACCGGGGCGGCCTCGGTCGATCTGCCGATCGGGCCGATGCCGCTGGAGCGGCGGGTCGAGCTGACCAAGAAGGTCACCCAGGACCAGGTGAACTCCAGCGCGCCGCACGCTGCCCACGCGGTGGTGCGGATCCTCGGTTCGCTGCCGCCGTTCCTGCATGCTCGGCTTGCCCGGCTGGTGTACCGCTCGACCTGGTTCAACCTGATCGCGTCGGTGCTGCCGGGCGCGCGGTCGCCGGTGTTCCTGCACGGTTCGCGGGTCGCGGTGGTGTACCCGGTGCTGGCGCTGGCCCCCGGGGTCCGGCTCTCGGTCGGCGTGATGACCTGGGCCGACCACCTCACCTACTGCTTCACCGGCGACAGCGCCACCTCGTCCACTGTGGACAGTCTGGCCGATGCGACGTACGCCGCGTTCAAACAGCTTCAGGCATCGTGACCGAGCTGGCGAATCTTTGGATCGCGGTGCCCGCCGCGCTCGGCAGCGCGATCAGCTTCGGGTTCACCGGTTCGCTGCAACACATGGCCACCACGCGGGTCCGGGAACGTCCGGCGCTGCGGCCGGCCCTGCTGCTTGACCTGGCCCGCGAACCGATCTGGCTGGGTTCGCTGGCGGCGAACCTGTCCGGCACCGGACTGCAACTGGTCGCCCTCGACAACGGGCCGCTGGTGCTGATCGAGCCGTTGCTGGTCAGCGGACTGCTGTTCGCGGTGCTGATCCGCAGCCTGCTGGGTCGCAGGCTGCCAACCGGCCGGGTGGTGCTCGGCGCGAGCCTGTGCGGCGCCGGGCTTGCGGTGTTCTCCTTACTGGCCAGACCTACCGGCGGGGTGTCCTCCCTGAGCCTTGGCTCCGCACTGCCGTTGGCGATCGCCCTGGCCGCGGTCCTGGTGGTGTGCCTCGCGGTCGCGTCCCGGTACCGGGGCCCCGCGCGCGCGTACGCCCTGGCAGCGGGCGCCGGCGTGCTGTTCGGGGTGTCGGCGGGAATGGCGAAGCTGGCACTGGGTCAGTTGAGCACGGACGGGCTGGGCGGCGTGCTGCGGGACTGGCCCGTGTACGCGATGGTCGTGCTCGGGCCGACCGGCTTCCTGTTGAACCAGAACGCCTTCCAGGCGACCAAGAACATGGCGCCCGCGCTGGCCATCATCACCGTGACCGATCCGCTGGTGGGCATCGGCGTCGGCGTGCTGTGGCTGGGCGAGAACCTGCAACCAGGGCCGGGCCCGGTGATCGGGCAGGTGTTCGCCCTGCTCGGGTTGATCGCCGGGGTGTGGCTGCTGGCCAACGATTCGCCGGGCGCGCCGCTGCCGGCCGCGACGGGAGAGGTGGCACCGGGATGAAGCTGACCGGGGCGCGGGCACTGATCACCGGTGCGTCCTCGGGCATCGGCAGCGCGACGGCGCGGCTGCTCGCGCAGGCCGGCGCTCATCCGCTGCTCACCGGGCGCGACGCCGCGGCGCTGGACGCGTTGGCCAAGGAGACCGGCGGTTCGGCCCTGCCGGTCGAGCTCGGCGGTCCGGACGCGGCGCGCACCCTCGCGGACTGGGCCGGCGATGTGGACCTGTTGGTGTGCAACGCGGGCATCGGCTGGGCTGGCGAACTCGACGACATGTCGATGTCCACACTGGACGAACTGGTCGAGGTGAACCTGGCTGTCCACATGCGACTGACCAGGTTGTTGCTGCCGGCCATGGTCGAACGCGGCGTCGGGCACCTGGTGTACGTCTCGTCGATCGCGGGCAGCATGGGCGTCGCCGACGAGGCCGTGTACGCGGGCACCAAGGCCGGGTTGCGCACCTTCGCCAGCAGCGTGCGGCTGGCCGTCGCGGACAAGGGCATCGGGGTGTCGGTTGTGGTGCCGGGGGTGGTGGCGACCCCGTTCTTCGGTCGACGCGGGCGACCGTACGACCGCGCGCGACCCAAGCCGATCCCGGCGCACGACGTGGCGCTGGCGCTGGTGGACGCGGTGACGCGCAACCGCGCCGAGGTGTTCGCCCCGGCGTGGCTGCGCTTCCCCGCTCGTTTCTACGGCGCCGCACCGACCTTGGTGCATGCGTTGCAACGCCGCTTCGGTTAGTGGGACTGACGCAGTGCGTTCACGAAGTTCTGGCCGTTCGGCGTGCCGACTCCGGTCATGGTGTCGTAGCCCTTGGCCGTGACCTGGTTGGTGTACAACGGGTTCTGGTTGTCCATCGTCCACACCGAGGACGGGGCACCGATGCAGGCCTGGTTCGCGCAGTACACGCCTTGGTAGGCCGATGGCGAGGACGCGGTGATCGGCAGCGGGTCGTTGAGCGCCTTGCTGCCGGCCAACGAGTACAGCACCGGGTTGATGAAGCCGAAGGTGCTCGACTGGCCCTGCTGGGCCGCCGCGACCATGCCGGCGAACAGCGGAGCGGCCAGGCTGGTGCCGCCTTCCGGGAACACGGTGTAGACGTCCGCGCCGCCGTTGGCGCCCGGTTCGGTCACCGCTTCACCGATGCCGGTGGTCAGGTCGGCCAGCGCGCTGACGTCGGGCACGGTCCTTGACGGCGCGCGGTTGCCGGTGCCGGGAGTGGACATCGAGCTGGGCACCACGTTCTTCTGGTAGTCGGGCTCGTTCCACAGCAGACTGTCGCCGCCGCCGGTACCGCCATGGATGCCGAAGTCGGTGTAGGTGTTGTCCGCGTTGACGCCCAGCACGTCGTTGGACCAGCCGGTTTCGAACAGCCGGTTGTTGTTGGCGTCGAGGCCGAGGCTGGTGCCGCCGATGGCGGTCGCGTACGGGTCGTTCGACGGGACAAGGACGCCGGGGCCGTCACCGGCCGAGAAGTACATGCCGACGCCTTCACCGGCTGCGCGCAGCAGGATCGAGTGCATGATGTTGGCCAGCTCCGGCGGCACCTGCTCGCCGCCCATCTCCCAGGAGTTGGACGCGGCCGAGGCCAGCGGGTGGTTGCCGTCGCCGCCCAGGATCGTGTTCTCGGCGTCGAACAGGCTCTGCAGGCCGCCGAGCGCGGTCTGGCAGGAGTCCGCGCCGACGAGCAGCTGGTGCTGGTCGGGCGCCATCGCGTAACCGGACTCGATGTCCAGCTGCTCCTCGATGTCGAAGGCGTTGCCGCAGGAGCCACCGGCGCCGAGGGCCAGTTCGCTGTAGTTGGCCGACTTTGGCGCGGGCAGGCCGCTGGTCGCTGCCCACGAGGTCAGGGTCTGGAACATCTTGTACGGGGTGCCGACCTCGACGTAGGCGACGGTGACGCCCTTGCCGGTGTTGGCACCGGTCATCCCGTACGCGGCACGCAGCTGGCTGCCGTTGTAGCCGCAGATGTGGGTGGGCAGGCTGGTGGCGCCGTTGAACGCCGGCAGGCCGGACTGCTGATTCTGGCCGTAGTAGGTGGAGCAGTTGTCGGCCTCGGCCGCGGCCTGCGCCTTGGTGGGCAGCGTTGGCGAGGCCAGTTCGGTCTTGGGCTGGCTGTTGGTCAGGCCGCTGACGCCGAGCACGTCACCGGCGATCGTGCCGGGCAGCGTGATGTCGCGGTCGTTGGACATGACCGGCGCCTTGGCGCCCGCCACCTTGAACTGCTTCATCTGCACATGGAAGGCGGTCTGCACGGTGGCGGACGGTGCGGTCGCCTGGACGTAGGCCCGCTGGGCGTCGACCTTGATGTTGGTGAAGCCCTGCTGGCCCAACCACGACTGGACCGCCTTGGCGCTTGCCGCACCCGCACCGTACTTGGCGGTGTACGCGCTCGGGCTGAGGTATTTGTGGAAACTGGCGCTCTTCGGGTTGCTGACCGCGTCGGCGTACGCGGCCGCGCCGGTCTGGTTTCCGTTGAGCCACAACTGAACCGTCAGACTCTGCGTCGCCGGCACATCGCCGACGGCGGGGCCGGCAGAGGTCACCGCGTCGGCGACCGAACCGGGCATGACCACGTCACCTGGAGCGGCCTGCGCGACGCCGACGCCCCCGGCGAACAGCGCCGCTAGTAAGCAGGTTGCCGCGACCGCCGTTCTGTTGACCCGTGTATTGATCCGCATTCGGGCTCTCCTGTCGGTTGAGTTCCCTCGTGCCGGTCGACGCCGACACTCGATGCGCGGATCAGTCTCGACACAACGGAGCGGGTTGGCTCCTGTCGAAAGTAGGGATTCGCCTCGGTGATTTCTCCAGCGCTGGCAAAGACATTCCGGCGGCGGCACCGGAATTCATATCAGCATGATGACGACCTGTCACCGCTACGATGGTCGGTTTCCTACGCGAATTCCATTGTCGCCATTGAGCCAGCACTGAGCGTAAACAAGCCCGGAAAGCCTGACTGTTGCTATTCTGCGCGGGAAAGGCAGCGATTCGACGCGGAACCCGTTTGCGGGACCGGGGCCGACGAACGCGTGCACGCCCGTCGGTGCCGTCCGGTTCCCGGCCTGACCGCCGACATTGGCGATCAGACCAGCCATTGGGGGGCGTTAGGCGGGGCCGACGAGGTCGGGCGAGGTCGCCATGCCGACGCGCCAGACCGAACGCGCGATGATCTTGGTGGGGTCGACCCGGTCGCGGTAGCGCTCGGCGATGTCGGTGCACTCGGCCAGCAGCCCCTCGGACAGCGTCGTCGGCCGCAGGCCGAGCGCGAGGAAGTTGTCGTTGCGCACGATGAGCTCGTTCTCGTCGGCTTCCTGCCTCGGGTTGGGCAGATTGGCCACCTCGACACCGGTCAGCTCGCCGACCATCTTGGCCAGGTCGCGCACCCGGTGGGTCTCGGTGATCTGGTTGAACACCATGGGTTTCGGCCCCGTCGGCGGGTTCTCAAGGGCGATCTCGATGCACCGCACGGTGTCGGTGATGTGGATGAACGCCCTGGTCTGTCCGCCGCTGCCGTGCACGGTCAGCGGATGGCCGATGGCGGCCTGCATGAGGAAGCGGTTGAGCACGGTGCCGTAGTCGCCGTCGTAGTCGAAGCGGTTGATCAGCCGCTCGTCCCGTGAGGTCTGCGGGGTCTGGGTCCCCCAGACGATGCCTTGGTGCAGGTCGGTGACGCGGAGCTGGTCGTTGCGCGCGTAGAAGGCGAACATCAGCTGGTCGAGGGTTTTGGTCAGGTGGTAGACCGAGCCGGGGTTGGCCGGGTGCAGGATCTCCCGCTCGATGTCGCCGTCCGGGGTGGGCACCTTGACCGTCAGGTAGCCCTCGGGGATCGGCGCGGAACCGGACCAGCCGTAGCCGTAGACACCCATCGTGCCCAGGTGCACAAGGGCGGTGTCCAACCCGGTTTCCACCAGCGCGGCGAGCACGTTGTGCGTTGCGCGGACATTGTTGTCCACCGTGTATCGCTTGGCCGAGGTTGACCGCATGGAGTACGGCGCCGCCCGCTGTTCGGCGAAGTGCACGATCGCGTCCGGCCGCTGCTCGCGCAGCAGCGCGGCGAACCGCTCGTACTCGGTGGCCAGGTCGAGGTTGACGAAACCCAGCCGCCGGCCGGAAACCTCGTGCCACACCCGGATTCGCTCGCCGATCGGCCTGATCGGGGTGAGCGAGTCCACCTCGAGTTCGAGGTCGATGGCTCTGCGGCTGAGGTCGTCCACGATCGTGACGTCGTGGCCGCGATCGGACAGGTGTAACGAGGTGGGCCAGCCACAGAATCCGTCGCCGCCCAGCACAAGAATGCGCATGATGGTTCCCGTTTCTTCTTCGATGACCTTGTTCAGTGATGACCGAAGGAACACCCGCCCACGCGCTCCTGAAACGCACGGGTCGGCGCAGAGTTCGTTAGGAAACCTTCTTTATGTTCGCCAGAACGTAGCGCCGCGATCTCATAGTGTCAATCATGTCGTTGCCAGATGGATCAACCGTTGACAGTTTTCTGTTTCATTCGCCCTGGTCGCCGCGTCGGCGCAGGGCCGACCTGATCGTCTCGACTGACGATCTGTGCGAGGTCAACGACGCAATCGATCGCGAGCCCCACCCGGATCAGCCGTTCAGCCCAGCTGTCTTGACACCCACGTCATGGACGAGTAGCAATGTCCTGGGTTTGTTAGGAAAGGTTCTTAACGATTGCGGACCACCCGAGCCGCGATCGCGCTCCGGCTCAACGTGTTTGCGCAGGTACGCGCGGCGATCCTGAACGCCTGCCGCTACCTCGCACCCCACCGACCCGCCTCGCATCCCATGCCCCGGCGAGGCGGGACCAGCAGATCATCCTCCTGCCGGCGTGAGGAGCTGATGGACATGCGGACCAAGCCAAGTGTGCTGCAAACGATCGCTGAACACGCGGCGGAGGAGTTCGCCGATGCCGACGCCGACGCCATCCTGACCTGGACGACAGCCCTGTTCACGGACAAGTGGGTAGTCGCGTCGAACATGCAGGACGCGGTGCTGATCGACCTCGCCGCGGCGGTGAAACCTGACGTGCCAGTGGTATTTCTCGACACCGGCTATCACTTCGCGGAAACGATCGGCACCCGCGACGCCATTGCCGCGAGCTATCCCGACGTGCGCGTTCTCAATGCGACCGCGGAGATGTCCGTGGCCGAACAGGAGGACGCGTACGGCGTCCTCTACGACACCGATCCCGACCGTTGCTGCCGGCTGCGCAAGGTCGTGCCGCTGCGCAGGGTCCTTGCCGACTACTACGTCTGGGTCACCGGGATACGCAGGGCCGACAGCGCCGGTCGGGCCGCGGTGCCGAAGATCGGTTGGGACGCCAAGCACGGCCTCATCAAGATCAACCCGCTCGCCGCCTGGTCGGATGAGCAGTACTACACCTACATCGATGAGAACAACATTCTTGTCAATCCACTGGTCTCGGCCGGTTATCCGTCGATTGGTTGTGCACCGTGCACGGCCAAACCGCTGCCGGGTGGCGACGCCCGTTCCGGGCGTTGGTCCGGCCAGGCCAAGACCGAGTGCGGATTACACGGCTGAAAGGCGCTCCAGTGACCATTACCCGAGATACGGGCACCGATGACCAGCTGGCGGCCCTCGAATCCGAAGCAGTGCACATTTTCCGCGAGGTGGCCGGCGAGTTCGACCGCCCGGTGATCCTGTTCTCCGGCGGCAAGGACTCCACCCTCCTGCTGCATCTGGCCATCAAGGCCTTCTGGCCCGCGCCGGTCCCGTTCCCGCTGTTGCACGTGGACACCGGCCACAACTTCGACGAGGTCATCGAGTTCCGCGACCACATGGTCGAGCGGCACGACCTGCGACTGATCGTGGCCAACGTGCAGGACTGGATCGACGACGGGCGCCTGTCCGAGCGACCCGACGGCACCCGTAACCCACTGCAGACCGTCCCGCTGCTCGACACCATCAACGAACACCGCTTCGACGCCGTGTTCGGCGGTGGACGACGCGACGAGGAACGCGCCCGCGCCAAGGAACGCATCTTCAGCCTGCGCAACGCCTTCGGTCAGTGGGACCCGCGCCGGCAGCGCCCTGAACTGTGGAACCTCTACAACGGGCGGCACAAGGCGGGCGAGCACGTCCGGGTCTTCCCGCTGTCGAACTGGACCGAGCTCGACGTGTGGCGCTACATCGAACGCGAGCGGATCGACCTGCCCGCGCTGTACTTCGCACACCGCCGTCCGGTCTACGAACGCGGAGGCATGCTGCTCACCGCGGGCCCGTGGGGCGGGCCGAGGCACGGTGAGACCGTCGAGGAGAAGACCGTCCGCTACCGCACGGTCGGCGACGGTTCGTGCACGGGCGCGGTCGAGTCGGCCGCGGCGGAGGTCGCCGAGATCATCGCGGAGGTCGCGGCGAGCAGGCTCACCGAACGCGGCGCGACGCGCGCCGACGACCGGATTTCCGAAGCCGCCATGGAAGATCGCAAACGGGAGGGTTACTTCTGATGACCAGCTCTGCCAGCAGTTCTCGTGAGCCGGCCGGCCTCCTGCGACTCGCCACCGCCGGCAGTGTCGACGACGGAAAGTCCACTTTGGTCGGACGGCTGCTCTACGACACCAAGTCGGTGCTCGCCGACCAACTCGACGCGATCCACCGGGCCAGCGTCGACCGCGGCCTTGCCACCCCCGACCTGTCCCTGCTCGTCGACGGGCTCCGCTCCGAGCGCGAACAGGGCATCACCATCGACGTCGCCTACCGCTACTTCGCCACCCCGGCCCGGTCCTTCATCCTGGCCGACACCCCCGGCCACGTGCAATACACCCGCAACACCGTGACCGGCGCGTCGACCGCGAACGCGGCCGTCCTGCTGATCGACGCCAGGCACGGCGTGCTGGAGCAGACCCGCCGGCACGCGGCCGTCCTCGCGCTGCTGGGCGTTCCACAGTTGGTGCTCGCGGTCAACAAGATCGACCTTGTCGACTACGACGAGTCCACGTTCGCGTTGATCGCCAAGGAGTTCCTTGCCCACGCTTCCGCACTCGGGTACCGCGACGCGGACGTGATCGCGGTGCCGGTCTCCGCGCTGCTCGGCGACAACGTGGTGCAGCCGTCGGTGAACCTGCCGTGGTGGAGTGGCCCGACCTTGTTGCACCACCTGGAAACCCTGCCGGTGACCAGCGAGTCGCCGCGGGCACCGCTGCGGTTCCCGGTGCAGTTCGTGATCCGGCCCGGCACCGAGGAACACCGCGACTACCGCGGCTACGCAGGGCAGATCGCCGCCGGCACCGCCC
>DASYBO010000335.1:0-22435 GCA_036500685.1 Pseudonocardiaceae bacterium
TCATGCTGCGCGTGCCTGCCTACGTCTACCTCAGCTCGGACGGCGCGCTGCCCAAGACCGTCCCGGGCAGCGGACTGACCACGCGCTCGCAGATCATCAGTTACTGGCAGGGCCAGAGCACCTTCGTCAACGGCCTCACCCAGGAGACCTGCCGCGACTTCGTCCACACCGGCTACGGCATCGCGTCCATTTCGGACGTTGCGGAGACCTCGCGGATCCAGGGCACCGACCTCTACACCGGCGACGTCGGCACCCGGCTGCGCTACGCGCTCGGCTTCCAGTCCCAGTACGAACTCGGCGCGGCGGTGCCGTCCTGGCTGTGCGGCGGCCAGGTCAAGACCGGATTGGGTCCGGTGACCGAGGTCGGCTACAACGCGATGAGCTTCCGGTTGGGCAATGTCATGCCGAACACCGGCAAACTCACCAATCAGGACCGACCGGAGGGCACGAACAACCTGTTCACCGGCTGGGGCACGCTCACCCACGCGGAGAACCCGAACTGATCCGAGCCCGGCCGGGGTGGCGTGCCGCCCCGGCCGGAAACGACTGGCGGTCGGCTATTCTGAGCTGGCCTTTCTCCGCCAAGGTCAACACCGTCGTCTAGGGTCAACGGCATGGCAATGCCGCTGGCTCCGAAGCCGAAACGCGGTCGCCCGGCCCGTCTGAGCCGAGACGTGATCGCGGGTGCCGCGCTGGAACTGGGCGTGACCCGGCTGAGCATGAACGCCCTCGCCGAGCACCTCGGAGTGGCGAAGTCGTCGCTCTACGGTTGGGTGTCCAGCCGCGAGGAACTACTCGGCCTGGTCAGCAACGTGGTCATCGAGCGCTGCCTGCCCAACGACGACCCGGTGGACGGCGACTGGCGGACCTGGCTGGCCGACCTGGCCTGGTGCATGCGCAGGGAACTGCTTGCCGTGCCGGGCTACTCGGCCTACGTGACCGGCACGCACGAGCATCACTCCGACGCGTTCGGCCGACTACGCGGACGAGTCGTCGGCGTGTTCGAAGGCGCCGGACTCGACCACGACATCGCCGTACAGAATTGGTACATCTTCAACCGGGCCGTGATCAACTGGCTGCCACTGGAGCAGCAGGCGCGGGAAATGGGTGAACCGGCGCCCCGATTCGACCTACTTCTACAGGTTCTGCTGCGCGGCCTGCCTGCCAGTTAGCCGATTCCTTCCGCAGTTTCCGACCGAGGGTCGAGCCGCAGCGCGTCCAGTTCGGCGTTGACCACCACCGTGGTGAGCCAGGTCCGGAAACCGATCCGCTCGTTCACCCTGATCATGTGCTCGTTGTTGGCGGCGGTACTGGTCACGATCCACTCGCGGGCCGGCTGCTCGGCGTGCAGCCACGCACACATCCGTGCCTTCACAAATACCCCGAGTCCACGCCCTCGGTGTTGTTCGAGCACTGCGGTGTTGTCGACCACGGCGGTGTCCGGGAGCCATGGCCGCAGCATGAGCTCGGTGAAGCCGGCGATCGTGTTGTCCGTGTCCCGCACGGCTGCGACCACCCACAGCACCACTCCCGATGCCGCCATCCGTGCCTCCTGGGCGCGGATCCCAGCGACTGTCCATTGTGGAAACTCAAAGCCGGCTTCGCCGAGCGGTGCATCATGGATGGCGTTCGACGCGTGTGCGTAGGAGGCCACGAGGTCCTCCGGCGCGGTGCCGCTCCAGGTCGCCGCGTGATAACCGGCGGGCGGGTCGACCTGCCAGGTCGCCGGGTCGGCCTCGGGCATGGACAGCCGTTGCTGGACGGTGGTGTTCACCGGCACGAAGCCGCGCCGCAGCGCCCACCTCTCCCCCACCCCGCCGACCGGGATGTGCCACGCCTCAACCGTCGACCGGCCGATTTCGCGGCATTCGGCGCCGACATGCCGCAGCAGGCCGGTGCCGACGCCACGAGCGCGGTGCTCCGGATGCACGTTGATCCGCACCTCTGCGAGATCAGTGCTGGATTCTTCGGGCAGGCTCACCGCGACCAAGCCGACCAGCGTGTCGTCGACGTGAGCGGCCCACCTGGTGACCGGCCCGAACACCGACCGAGCGTTGCGGGCGTGCTCGATCACGGTCTCGTAGTCGGTCGGAGTGCTGTTGCCCCAGTCCAGGGCGCTGGCCACCATCAGCCGGTGGTAGTCGGTGAGTTCGGTTGCCGAGGCCCTGTTGGCATCGAAAAGTCGAATGTCCACGATGATCGACGGTATCCCGAGCCGGCCGACCGTGTCAGCCGGTTTCCCGACAGACCAGCGAACCGATGGTCCGGCCCGCACCGGTGATGCTGAACGACGGCGAGCCGGGCGCGCTGGGCTGTTCGGTCATGGCACTCACTGCGGTGCAGACGAGTTGCTCGACGGCCACTGTGGACAGTGAGTTCGGGTCGATGGCCACGTCGATGGTGGTCCCGGACGGGGTGGTGGTCACGTTGATCGGCGCGATGTCGGTCGGAACCTGGGTGCGCAGGGTCTGCGCCTTCTCCGCCGAGCTGGGTCCGGCGGCCAGCACGGTGACGGCCTCGGTCGGCGTCAGCTGCGTGGTCGTGGTGCGCAGGATCGGGACGAGTTGGCCGTCTTGAACCAGGAACAGGGTCACGCCGTTGACCGGTCCGGTCGGTGCCGGATTGCCGCCGATCACCCCGCTCGGCCGCACTCCGCAACCAACGCAAGCGAGCGCCAACAGCACGAGCAGCCACAGCCTCATTCGGGCACCTCGATCACCGGCAGTCGGAGGGTGAACACCGCACCGCCACCGGGGCGGTTGGCCGCGACCAGGCTGCCGAGCCGATCGCCTGCCCGATGCAGCCGGGCGTTCTCCCAGGCGATGGCCAACCCGAGGCCGCTGCCCTCGGAGCGGGTGCGGGCGGTGTCCGCCTTGTAGAACCGGTGGAACACCTGTGGCAGCACGTCATCGGCGAGGCCAGGCCCGTTGTCGGCGACCTCGACGATCAGCCAGTCCCGTTCGGCGCGCAGCCGCACCGTGACCGGTGGCGCGCCGTGCCGCACCGCGTTGCCGACCAGGTTCGCGACGATCACGTCCAGCCTGCGCGGATCGACCCTGGCCATGATCCCGTCCGGCAGATCGGCCTCGACCGCCTCGGTCCAGCCTCGGGCGCGCAACGTCGCCCTGATCGCGACGGCGAGGTCGATGTCGTCGAGGGCGAGGGCCGCGGTGCCCGAATCGAACCTGGTTACCTCGATGAGGTCGTTCACCAGCCGGGTCAGGTTGTGCGTGCCCTGGCTGACCAGGCGCACCGCCTCGCCGGTCAACTCGGGCAGTTGGCCCGCCTGTTCGTCGAGCACGTCCACCACCGCGGTCATCGCGGCCAGCGGGGTGCGCAGTTCGTGCGACACGTCGGCGACGAAGCGCCGCGCGTCCGCTTCCATCCTGCGCAGTTCGGCGACGTGCTCCTCCAGCGCCTGCGCGGTGTTGTTGAAGGTCTGCGCGACCTCGGCGAGTTCGTCCGAGCCGCGCACCGGCACTCGGGTCGACAACTCCCCCGCGCCAAGCCGTCCGGCCGCGGTGCGGAGTTCGCGCACGGGGCCGAGCACGCTGCGCGCCACCCCGACGGCGAGCAGCAGCGCCAGCAGCAACGCGACCGCGCCGATCCCCCAGGCGATGTTGGTGAGCTCGTCGACGCTGTGCTCCTCGGAAAACAACGAGTACAGCGCGAAGACGTCCAAACCGGACGGACGAACGATCCCGGCAGGCGACTTGACCATCAGCTCGGTGCCCACGATCAGCGTCGGCGCGCCGTAGTAGTCGATGCGCTGCCAGGCGACGTGCCCGGTGGCGATCAGCTCCCGCATCTCCGGGGTGACCACCGACCCGTCGAACTCGCCGACCGACTGGCCGTGATACTCGACGCGGACCTGGTTGGCGCGGGTACTCAGCTTGTCGGCGATCTGCCACATGCTTACCTTGGTCGGCGGGAGCGTGCCAAGGGGGTAGACCGAGCCCATCTGCCCGGTCCAGGTGAGCACCGTGCTGTCCTGCGCCTGCTCCAGAATCACCCGGCGCGCGTACACGTAGGTGCCTCCGGCGACCAGCGTCGCGGTGATCACACACAACCCGGCGAAGCCGAGCAGCAACCGCACCCGCAACCCCCGGACCGGGGCGAGGAACCGACGAAGCCAATTCACAGCGGCCCGAAACGGTACCCGAAGCCGCGCACGGTCTGCACGTAGCGCGGGCTGGCCGGGTCGTCCTCGATCTTGGACCGCAGCCGCTGCACGCACGCGTCGACAAGTCGCGAGTCGCCGAGATAGGCCTGTTCCCACACGGATTCCAGCAGCTGCTGCCGGCTGAGCACCCGGCCCGGCGCCGCGGACAGCTCCAGCAGCAGGCGCAGTTCGGTCGGGGCAAGGCTGATCGGCACGCCGCCCTTGCCCACCACCAGGCCGGCCCGGTCGATGTCCAGCGTGCCGTGCTGCTCGACCTCGGCCTTGCGCGCTTCGCCGGCCTGCGGGGTTTCCGTGCCGGTTCTGCGCAGCACCGCGCGGATGCGCGCCTCCAACACCCTGGCCTGCACGGGTTTGACCACGTAGTCGTCGGCGCCCGCTTCGAGTCCGCCGACCACGTCGAGGTCGTCGTTGCGCGCGGTGACCATGATGATCGGCAGGTTCGTGCTCGCCCTGATCCGCCGGCACACCTCGAAACCGTCGATGCCCGGCAGCATCAGATCCAGCACGACAACGTCGGCCCGGCCATCGGCCAGCGCGGCGAGCCCGAGCTCACCGGTTTCCACCGCCTGCACGGTGTGTCCCTGCCAGGTCAGCGCGAGCGCGAGCCCGTCGCGGACATCCTTGTCGTCTTCTATCAGCAGTACCTGGGACACGGTCAAGGATTGTTCCAGTCCACAGCAGACCTCACCATTCCGCTCATCCTGGCCGCTTCGTGTGCCAGGCTCGTCCGCGCAATGTCATGGTTGTGTCACAACCGCGGCCGTACACAACTGTGACAGAGCTGTGGAACGGCCGGTACACCGTACGGTTCGGGCTGACACGTTGGTCGTGGACCGTCGATACCATGACCGAGCAACGATCCGTTCCTGACTCCCGTCTTGATTCCCCTGCTGAGTCACTGCGCGACCGGGTGTTCGCGGCGGGCACGCGGGCGCTCGGCGTGGCGCTGCTGCCCGCCGCCTACCTGCGCGCCCCCGGTCGGGCAAAGTACCTTGCCGCCCAATGGGCGCTGGCCGCCCGCTATCCACGCGAGGACCTGAGGGGCCTGAATCAGGCGACCCGCGCGGCGTTCACCAGCGCGCGGGCCGAGGCGTTCTGGCGGGATCACCAGCTGATCGGCCTGACCTCTGGCCATCGCGACGCGGGCGCGCAACAGCGGATGTTCGAGGCCGAGGTGCGGCGCACCGGTTCGGTGTACGCCGCCCGGCTGCGGGTGCTGCCGGCCGCCGAGTCGCGGCACGTCCAGGGTGTCGCGCTCGACGTCCGACCGAGCCAGGGCGCGGGGTGGCTGGAGGCCAACGGTGCCCGGCACGACCTGTACCGCCGCTACGACAACGAGTGGTGGCACTTCGAGCACTGCCCAGGCACCAAGGGCCGCAAGCCGGAACTGCTGCCTTACCCCGGGGCGGTCGCCGCGAGCATGAACACCGGGCCGGTGCCGTTCCTCACCAGCATGTCCGGGAACTTGTTGTAACGGCTTTAGTTCCTCTAGCCGTTACAGCAGCGTCAGCCACATGATGCGCAGGCCGACATCACCGTGGATCGGATGACGGAACGCGCCGGGCGCCACACCGAGAGTGATGAAACCGAGGCTTTCGTAGAGGTGCACGGCCGCGGTGTTCGTGTCGACGACCGCGTTGAACTGCACCGCAGCGAAACCGGTGCGGCGGGCCCACGCGATCAGGTCGGCGGTGAGCGCCCGGCCGACCCCCGCGCCCCGCGCCGACTCGTCGACCATCAGGCTGCCCGACGCGACATGGCTGCCGGGTCCTGGCCGGTTGGCGTACATGTTCGCGGTCCCGACCACCCGGTCTCCGTCGAGCGCGACGACCACTCTTGCCGGAGCGGGCACCAGCCACATCCCGCTGGCCTCGGCCTCGCTCATGGCAGGGTCGTAGGTGAACGTCTGCTGCTCTGTGACGACATGGCGGATGATCGGCCAGATCAGCGGCCAGTCCTGCGCGCGGGCGTCGCGAATGGTGCACTGCATGAGGGCATCGTGCTGGCCGCCGGCACCGTTCGCCAGCGATTTGTCGGCTACCTGACAGGAGTGGGGAATGGACGCCAATGGCCCGGTGCTGCGCGTTGCGGTTCGGTCGGACGTGCCGGAGATCGGCGCGCTGATGCGCCGGTCGGTGCTCGACGTGTTCCCGCGTTTTCACGACGAACGCGAGACGGCCGCCGCCGCCCGGTATCTGACCGAGCCGGACACCGCGCTGATCGACGACGGCACGTACTTCGTGCACGAGACGGCGGACGGGCAGCTTGTCGCCTGCGGTGGTTGGAGCAAGCGAGACAAGCTCTACACCGGCTCCGGCGACGCGCCCACCGACGGCCGTCTACTGGACCCGGCGACCGAACCCGCGCGGGTGCGCGCGATGTTCGTGCGGGCCGACTGGACGCGGCGCGGGCTGGGGCGCGCGATCCTGGCCAGATCCGAGGACGCGGCGCGGGCCGCCGGTTTCCGGGCGATGGTGCTGATGGCGACCCTGCCCGGTGTGCCGCTCTACCGGTCCTTCGGCTTCCGCGAGGTGGCCAAGGCCGATGTGCCGCTACCCAACGGCGTCCTGCTCGACGGGGTGGAGATGGAGTATCCGTTGTAGGAGGGTCAGGTGATCGGGGCCGCCGTGGGTGGGTCCGATCTTGGTTTCAGAGGGCGCCGACCCGCATGGCGTAGGCGACCGCGTGCGGGCGGTTGCGCAGGCTGAGCCTGGTCATCATGGTGTGGATGATGGTCTTGATGGTGCGTTCCGAGTAGTTCAGCTTCTCCGCGATCTCGTTGGTGGGTAGCCCTTCCGCGAGCAGTCGCAGCACATCCACCTCGCGTGGTTGCAGGCCGGCCGCGGTGAGGCCCATCGGCGCGAGCACGTCCTGCTGGATCAGCCGGGTGTGTTCGATGAGCCAGCCGATCGCGACCGAGGGCAGCACCGCGTTGCCGCGCTGGGTGTCGAGTAACACTCGGACGATCGTGTCGTAACTGGCCTCGCTGCGCGGAATGACGCTGATCAGGCCGCAGCCGACCGCGCGCAGCAGTTGGTGTTCGCGGATGGTGGTGGTGACCACGACCATGCGCAACCGGTGGCCGGGAGCCTGCTGCGCGGCCTGCTCCATCAGCGCAAGGATGTCCTCGCTCAGATCGCTGACCACGACCAGCAGAACATCGGCAAGACCGAGTTCCTCGGGTTCCAGGACTCGGAGTTCGGGCTGGGACCGCAGATAGGCTCGCGCGCCCTCGCCGGTGATGGGTTCGTTGGACAGTATTGCCACCGCTAGTGATGTCATGGCGTTCTCCGATCAATCGACTCGCCCCAAGCCGATATCCGATTAACTGCTATGACGTGCGGGGGTGCTCCGAGTTGCTTTGTTGGTGCGGGCCGGGCTCAGTCCTTCGTGCCGGCCAGCAGTACGTGGATCCGGTCGAGGCCGATGGACAGCAGCAGCGTCGGCAGCCGATGGCCGGTGTCGGAGGAGCAGAGCAGTTGGTAGAGCGCGGCGAAGAAGGACCGCTGCGCCTTCTTCAACTCCGGGCTCGGCGCCGCGTCCTCTGGCAGGCCGCGCAGCAGCTTCGGCACCGCGTAGACCAGCCGGGTCAGGCCCTCCAGGGTCCAGTCGTCGCCGACCCTGGAGTCCAGCAGGTGCACGCCTTCTCGGGTCTGCTCGTCGAGCTTCGCCCACGCGTCGGCGTTGAACTCGGTGCGGATGACGGTCCGCTCCTCGGGTGGCAGCAGCCGGGTCGCGTAGTTGATCGCGCAGGTCAGGCGGGGCTGAAGCTCCTTGAGCAGCGAGTCGGGGCCGGGCAGGTCCGCGCCGGCCAGGTGCTCGCGCACCAGCCGGTCGATCTGGTCGGTGTTGGCCTGGGTGATGTCGGCGACGGCGGAGAGCAGTCGGAAGGACACCTGCCGCTGGCTGTGGTCGACCGTGCCGACGGAGGTGCGCAGGCAGGTGTTGAGCAGGTTCAGGTCGGCGGGCGACCCGTCGGCCGCCTCGGCCCGCTCGGTGAACTGGTCCCACTCGTCGTAGAGGCGCTGCACCGCGCGCGGCGAGAGGTCGATCGTGAACGAGCGCGACGGCGTACGGCGCACGTAGAGCCAGCGCAGCATGGCCGGTTCCAGGATGTCCAGCGCGGTGGCGGGAATCGCCGCGCCACCGGCCGAGCTGGACATCTTGCTCGAACCGCCGGCGAGGCCGACGAAGCTGTAGGCGAAGGAGTACGGCGCGCTGCCGCCGAAGATGTCCTTGACCAGCACCTTGCCTGAGGAGTAGCTGCTGGAGGGTGCGTGGTGGTCCTCACCGGCAGGCTCGAACATCACGCCCTCGTGGACCCAGCGCATCGGCCAGTCCACCTTCCACACCAGCTTGCCGGAGATCGGCTCCCCGTCGGCCAGCGACATCGAGCCACTGTGGCCGAACTTGTCCGTGTAGGTCACCAGGTCGCCGTCGTAACCGGTGACCGTGGTGAAGTCCTTGCCGCAGGTCTGGCAGTACGGCTTGAACGGGTAGTACTCGGCGCGTCGCTCCTCGACCGGCTTGTCGTGCAGGCCCTCGGTCTGGAAGCCGGCGAGGATGTCGAAAACCTGGGCGCGCTCGTCCATGGCGTGCCGGATCGCCGGGTTGTAGGCGCCGTTCGGGTACTGGTCCGACTGGCGAACCTCGTGCATGCGCACGCCCATCCGGCTCACCGCGTCGGTGAACTCGGCCATGAAGTGTTCGGCGTAGGAGGCGCGCTCGCCGTAGGGGTCGGGCACCGCGACCAGTGGCTTGCCAACGTGTTCGGCCAACGCGGGGTCGATGCCCGCGGGCACCTTGCGGAACCGGTCGTAGTCGTCCCACGAGTGCAGGTGCACCGCGTCGAGGCCGCGGGACTTGATCTCCTCGGCGACGAAGTGCGCGGTCATCACCTCGCGCAGGTTGCCGAGGTGGATCGGGCCGGACGGCGAAACGCCCGACGCGCACACGATCTGCTTGGCGCCCAACGAACGGGCGTGCTCGATCGCGGCATCGGCCGCCCGCTGAACCCAACTCTGCTCCGGCTCGTCCACGAACCCTCTCCCACGCTCACTGTCACTGCTGGTGAAGAATTTATCAGCGTGTGTCGTGGTGGATCCGGGTGAGGGCGTTGATGGGGCCGAGGAAAAGATCGACCATGTCGTCGACGAGTTGCTGCCGCGAGTATTTCAGCGATCCATTGAGCCAACTGGTGAAGATCTCGGTGGCGGCGCCGACCAACATGCGGGCGGCGAGTTCGACCGCGGGCCCTGGCGCGTCCGGGTCGGGCAGATAGTCGCGGACGTAGAAGCTGAATCCGACGGCGAAGGTGTCGGACACCCGCTGCCGCCGCTGCGCGAGAACGGGATCGCCGAACGAGTCGGCCAGCAGGAACCTGGCTTTGTGCGGCTGCTCGACGGCGAAGCGAGCCCCGGCGTCGAAGACGGCGGTGAGCTGGACGCGCGGATCCGGCGGCAGATCGGCGACCGCGTCGAGGACAAGCCCGGTGATCTCCTCGGCCGCGCTGTCGAAGCTCTGGCAGCGCAGGTCGTCGAGATCGGTGAAGTCCTCGTAGACATAGCGCGGCGACACTCCGGCGGTCACGGCGACCTTGCGGATCGTGAGGCCCGTGGTGCCGTCGGTGGCCAGCAGGTCGAACACCGCACGGATCAACCGCTCGCGGCGTTCGTCGTGCCGTTGCTGCGCCGACGCGCCGCCGTAGGTCCGTTCTCCACTCACCGGCCAATCTTGACACAAGTGATTCCTGATCGTACCGTCGCTATCTAGAATCGCTTGATTCACGACCGGTCGAGGAGGGCGCACCATGACCTGCCCTGCTGCTCACCACCACCCGACGCCAGTCCCGCGCCCCGCGGTCGTCGAGCGGTTCCACTGGTTCGGCGGGACTGTGTTCGTAGCCCTGTTCAGCGCCGCGCTGTTCGATCAGGTCGCCTTGCCCCCGGTGGCGGCCGGGGTCGAGTCGACCGGCCGGATCCGCAACACGCCGTTCGAGCGAGCCATCCGCACGGCCGCCTCCGAGCAGTTGATCCACTGGGCCGAGGCCGAGGACCACGAGGCGGAGGCGGCGCGGCTGCGTCGGCTGCACCGCGACATCCGGGGCGTCGGCTACAACGGGGTCCGCTACAGCGCGCTCACGCCGGAATCCTGGAACTGGATCATGATCAGCACCTTCCGCATGCATCGCGGCGCGTACCTGGCGACCACCGGGGACCGGCTCGACGACGCGGACGAGCAGGCGATCTGGGACCACTTCCGGACACAGGTGGACGGGCTGCAGCTGCCAGGCAACTCCCGGCTCCCCGAGGACCACGCCGAGGTGCGCGAGTACTACGAGCGGATCGTGCGGGAGAAGTGCCTTGCCAACATCACCCTGGACGGCGCGGTCGCGGCCATGCTGGCGCCGCCGATGCCGGAGAGCCTGCCCCGTGCCGCAACACCACTGTGGACACTGCTCGCCCCGGCCGTCGGTCACCTCACGCACGTCCTGGGCTTCGGTGTGCTGCACCCCGGCGTGCGGGCACTGACCAACCCGAAGTGGACCCGCCGACACGACCTCGAATTCGCCGCGCTGACCACGTTGCTGCGCGTCGGGTACCGCTTCCTGCCGAAACGGCTCACCTACACACCCTTGGCCTACAACCGGTGGCAGTACGAGCAGATCACCGGCCGTTACCGCGCGCGCGGCCTCACCTCGTTCCGGCCCGACCAGCGGGCCTAACACCATCGGAACAGCTGGCCACGACCGTGCGGCCGAGCGACACCAGCACCAGCGTCGTACTGTCCATTCCGGACACCGATCCGCAGATCGCACCGACCGAGGACGGACTCGAGTTCCGCGAAGGCATCCGCTACGGCAGCAGGGCCGGTCGCGAGTTGATGCTGGACCTGTTCACACACTCGAACGGTGAGCCGAAACCGTCACCGAGCCAGCCGCTGCCCCTGCACACCGCGCTGCGGCAGGCAGGTGTATCGAGTACGCGCTACGCGTTGGCCGGGGCGGGTCACGGCGACCTGACCTTCCTCGGTGATCCAGACGGCGGCCGGGCCTGGACGAGCACGACCATGCTGGACATCGTGGTGGAGTTCCTATCCGTCAACCTGAGTCGCTGACCGCTTGCGGAACCGCAGCCGCACGACCCAAGGTTGCAGCACGTTGAGCAGCAGCGGGTAGTAGCTGAGCGCCGGGAAGATTGCGACCGCCAGCAGGGCGATGCCCATCACCGCCGTCGTGCTGAGCGAGTCGAACTGCCGGCGGTCGGAGATCGCGCCGGGCTCGCGCAGCACATCGGCGTCGTTCCGAATGATCAACAGCATGCTGGACTGCGCGAGGCCGCTCACGAACAGCGTGCCGACGTACAGGACCAGGGTGAACCGGTCGTGGCTGGGGTATTTCGCCACCATCTCGGTGGGAAACGGCAGGATCGCGATGGTGAGCAGCCAGAACATGTTCACCAGCATCAGCGGCGTGTTGTAGGCCTTCACCTGTTCGTAGAGGCGGTGGTGGTTGAGCCAGTACCGCGCGATCACCACGAAGCTGAGCAGGAAGCTCCAGATCAGCGCCTGGTTCGTCTTGATCAGCTCCAGTGAGCCGAGGCCTCTGGGGTCGCGGACGAGGTCGGTCAGCGGCAGGATCAGCAGGGTCAGTGCGATCGCGACGACCGCGTCACTGAAGAACACCAGCCGTTCCGGCGATTTGATCTTCGCGCTCATGGGCCAACATGCTACCGTGCGGGAATAGCTATTCCGGGAGCGAGGACTCGATGTGCCCGTCCAATCTGGACCGAATCCTCAGCGCGGCGACCGAGGTGTTCGCGCGCAACGGCCTGAGCGCGACGCTGGCCGATGTCGCGACGGCGGCCGGGGTCGGCGTCGGCACGGTGTACCGGCGCTTCGCCAACAAGGACGAGCTGATCTACGAGGTGTACGCGGATCGGGTGCACGCCACCGAGAAACTGGCTCAAGAGGCCAGCGATGCGCGGGACGTCTGGGCCGGATTCGTTCGGTTCTTCGAGGAGACCATCCGGGACCTGGCCACCGACCGGGGCCTGCGCGAGCTGACCACCGGCGGGTTCACCGAGTTGGTCGGCTGGGCGCGCGGCACGTCCCCGGAACGTCTCGTCGGCCTGCTCGACGAGAACCACCGCGTGATGGGCAGACACCTGACCAAGTTGACCGACCGCGCCAAGGCGACCGGGCGACTCCGCACGGATTTCCACCCGACCGACATGATGCTGGTGTCCCTCGCCGTCCAGTCGACCATCGACTTCGGTGGCGCGGAGCGGCCGGAGCTGTACCGGCGGGTGTTGACCTTCATGCTCGACGGCCTCGCCCCCGATCGGCCGACGCCGTTGCCGGAACCGCCGTTGACCGAGGCGGAACTGCTGACCATCAGGCAGAACTAGCCGGCAACGGCGGCGAGGGACCACGTTCACACGGCGGCGGCCGGCTGCGCGCTGTCGGACTCGTCCTGTTCGGCGGCGTCGCCGGCACCGCCGTGCAGCACCAGGATGGCGAGGATGGCCGCGACCAGGGCGCAGATTCCGCACACCAGATAACCGATGGAGTAGCCGTTGCCGAGCGCGTTGAACGCGAGGTCGTGCGCTGCCGAACCGGGTGTGCCCGGCGGCAGGCCGTTCACCGCGAGCGGGCCGCCGGCCGCCGCTATCTGTTGTGCCGCGGCGACTTGCGCGGTGGGCAGGCCCGCGCCCGGCAGTGCGGCACCGAAACCGATGGCGGCGCGACCGAGCGCGATGGCGCCGACAAGGGCCGGACCGAGGGTGAAACCGAAGTCGCGCAACAGACTCGTGGTGGCGCTGGCCATGCCGGTGAGGTGCGGCGGCACGGTGTTGACCGCCGACGCGGTGATCGAGCAGACCGCGAAGGCGAAGCCGATGCCGACGAGTCCCAAGGGGACGATCAGCGCGGTGAGCGTGCCGTTGGCGATGGGAATGGTCGCGGCGAGCAGCTCACCCGCCGCCATCACCGCGAACCCGCCACCGAGCAGCCAGCGCGGATTGACCCGGTGCAGCAGCCACGAGGTGAGCGGGATGAGCAGCAGTGCCGGGCCCTGCAACAGGATGAACGCGACCGAGGTGCGCAGCGGCGCCTGTTCCTGGATCGGGCCGAGCCGGATGCTGGTCGCGTACGCGGTGCCGAGGAAGGAGAACATCCCGACGACCGCGACGATCGAGGCGATCGCGAAACGCCGGTTGCGGAACAGGTCGAGGCGCAGCAGCGGCGAACGGGTGCGTCGTTCGACCGCGATGAACAACGCCAGCCCGATGACCGCGACCACGAAGGCGATCACCACGGTGGCCGAACCCCAGCCGTCGGTCGGGCCCTCGATCACGCCGACCAGCAGCGCGAACAGGCCGACGGCCAACGTGATCTGGCCACCCCAGTCCAGCGAGCGCCCTTCCGGGGCCGAGGAGTCCCGCGCGAACAGCGCGCTGATCAGCGCGGTGAGTACGGCCAGGATCGCGACGACCACGAAGGAGGTGCGCCACGACCCGTAGGTCGCGGTGATACCGCCGAGCAGTGGCGCGAGAAACCCGCCCGCCGAAAGGAAACCGGCCCAGATGGCGATGGCGCGGGCCCGGTCCTTGTGCTGGTGGTCGGTACCGGCGGCCAGCATGGACAGCGAGGTCGGGAACAGCGCGGCCGCGCCGAGTCCGGCCAGTGCCTGGCCGACCCAGAGCAGGTAGACGCCGGAGGATGCCGATGAGGTCAGTTCGCCGACGGTGAGCAGGCCGCCGCCGACCAGCATCAGCCGCTTGCGGCCGAACAGGTCGCCGAGTACGCCGAAGGTCAGTTCGAGCACGGCGACCGGGAGCAGGAACGCGTCGGAGATCCAGGTCAGCTGGGAGCCGATCGGGTGCAGATCCTGCTGGAACAGGCCGTTGAGGGTCGCTGGGATCGCGATCCCGATCTGCGCGACCATGACGGCGAAGCAGCCGGCGATCAGCGTCCCTATTGTCAGCTTTCCTGATGTTGTGGTGGTCGTCATCGATACGACTCCTGCTGCGCCGGAGGAATGGTCGGCTCAGTGTGCTGGCGCCATTGACCTAGACCTCAGCCCGGACTGCCACTCAGTGGCAGTCGATGCTGAATTGGGTCGTGCCGAGCACGCATGCTGGACCCGTGATCACCAATGGGGCGGCGGAGATCCGCGAGGTCGTGCAGAACTGGGTGCTGTGGCGGGACAGCGGCGACTGGACGCGGTTCGCGACCGTGTGGCACGAGCGCGGCCACATGACCGCGACCTGGTTCCAGGGCAGCGCGACCGAGTTCATCGAGGCCAGCAGGGTCGGCGCCGAGCACGGCCTCAACGTGCTGCACCTGCTGTCGGGAACCAGCGTGGACGTGGCGGGCGAGCGGGCGATCGCGCAGAGCCGGATGTCGATCCTGCAGCGAACCAGCGTCGACGGCGTCGAGGTGGACGTGACCTGCGTCGGCCGGTTCTACGACTTCTTCCTGCACGACGAGCACGGTTGGCGGATCCGCAGGCGGCAGCCGATCTACGAGAAGGACTGGCTGACCGTCGTCGATCCGGGCGCTCGACTCAGCATTGATCCGACTGAGTTGCGGCGTTACCCGCATGGTTATCAGTACCTGGCCTATGCCCAGGTCAAGTCCGGGATGACGGTGAAGAAGGGCCTACCGGGGCGGACCGGGCCGGAGGTTGAACAGCTCTATGCCGAAGGCAGGGACTGGTTGGCGGGTTCGGCCGAGCCGGGGAGCTACTGAACGCTGCGCGAGACGCCGAGCGCGGCCGCGCGCACGGCGGGCGCCAACTGGTCGAGTCGAGTGGTGTGGCGCGCGACGATGCCTAGCGAGCCGAGCAGCCTGCGGTCCTTGGTCAGCACCGGCGCGGCCACCGAGATCACCCCGACGGTCAGCTCCTCGTAGGCGAAGCTCAACCCGTTGCCCCGGATGACCTGCAACGCGGACGCGAGCCGGCCGGGCGCGACGATGGTGTGCGCGGTGTAGCGGATCAGGCCGGCGGCAACGGTTTCGGCCAGCAGGTGCGGCGGCGAGTAGGCCAGCAGCACCTTGCCGACCCCGGTCGCGTGTAACGGCAACCGCCCACCGACCTCGGTGTTGTTGGCAACGGCTTTGGGCCCGGTCACCTTCTCGACGCACAGCGCCTCCAGCCCGTCCAGCACGACGAGTTGGACGTTTTCCAGTGCCACCTCGTAGAGGTCGTGCAGGTAGGGCAGGGCGGCCTCGCGCAGGTCGCGCTGCTGCTGGGCGAACGAGCCGATCCGCCACAGCCGCATGCCGATCCGGTACCGCCCGTTGTCCAACCGTTCCAGCCCGCCCCAGGTGACCAGCTCCACGATGAGCCTGCGCGCGGTGGACAGCGGCAGGCCGGATGAGGTGGAGATCTCGGTCAGCGACAGCACCGGGCGGCTCACGTCGAAACAGTCCAGAACGGACAGCAGTCTCCGGGAGACGGTATCCCCGGCCACGCTGATGTTTCCGGCCATCTCGCCTCCCGCTGTGGTTATCCCTCCAGGCTGCCACGGTTCGAGCCGGTTGGGCGGAAAGACCGCCGGTATGCCGCCGGGGTGGTGTGCAGCGCGCGGTGGAACCGGCGGCGCAGGTTGGTCGCCGAAGCCAGTCCGACCCGCAGCGCGATCGCTTCCACGCTCAGGTCGGTCTGTTCCAACAGCGCGCGGGCGGCGTTGATCCGCCTGCCCAGCAGCCACTGACCAGGGCTGGTGCCGAGCTGTTCGGCGAAGCGCCGAGCCAGGGTGCGGGTGGAGACCCGCAACTGGTCGGCCATGTCCTCGACCGTGATGGGTTCGGCCAGCCGGTCCTCGGTCCAGTCGAGCAGCAGACCAAGGGATGCCTCGAATGGCGGCGGGGTCGCGGCGGGCGCGATGAACTGGGCCTGGCCGCCCTCCCGGTGCGGCGGCATGACCAGTTGGCGGGCCAGCTGCGCGGCGTGCGCGGCGCCGAAGTCGGTGCGCACCAGGTGCAGGCACAGGTCGATGCCGGCGCCCGCACCCGCGCTGGTGGCGATGTCGTCCTCGGCCACGTAGAGCACGTCGGGGTCGACGGTGACCTTGGGGAAACACCGGGCCAGTTCGGCGGCGCGGGCCCAGTGCGTCGTCGCGGTTCGGCCGTCGAGCAGGCCGGTCGCGGCGAGCGCGAAGGCGCCGCCGCAGATGGTGGCAAGCCGGGCGCCGCGTTCGTGTGCGCGCCGCAGCGCGGCGACGGTCGCGGTCGACGGGTCGGTGTCGGCGTGCCAGCCGGGCACGATGACCGTGTCCGCGACGGCGAGGACCGACAGATCGGCGTCGATCAGCAGCCGGAGGCCGTCGGTCGTGTCGACCGGGCCGGGGATCTCGGTGCAGACGGTGAACGCGTAGTTCGGCGACCGGGCGAACACCTCGCGGGCGCAGGCCAGTTCGAAGATGCCCTGCGGCGGCGTGACGAGCGCGACCACCCGATGCACCATGGCAACAAAGTACCCGATGACGTCTTTTCCGACACTGGTCGCCGTGCGACACCTCAGCCAGAGTGGGGTCATGACCGACCCATCCCGAGGGCCGAACATGCCTGGCTATGCCTGGCGGACGGTCGCCGAGGCGCCAAGCCGCGAACTGTTTCCCGGCATCCGAATCCGTCCACTGTGGACAGGAGACGGCGGCGCGTCCGCCAACGTGGTGGAGCTGGACCCGAACACCCGCTGGACCGGCATTGACGTGCACGAGCCGGGGCCGGAGGAGGTGTTCGTGCTGTCCGGCGTGTTCAACGACGGCGAGCGGGACTACCCGGCCGGCACCTTCATCCACGCGCCCGCGCATTCCTGGCACGTGCCGCAGACCCGCACCGGCTGCACGCTGTTCGTGTTCTACCCGCTGGGCTGAGTCACCAGCAGCAGCGCCCACACGGTCTTGCCGACCCGCAGCGCGCGCACCCCCCAGCGTTCCGCGACACCGGCCACGATGGTCAGGCCGCGACCGCGGTTCGCGCCGAGCCGGGACCTGCCAAGCACCGGCGGGTTCGGCGCGGCGTCGTCCACCTCGACGACGACCTGGCCGGTCTCGTCGCTGCGCTCCAAACGCAGCGCGCGCGGTGCCGCGCCGTGCTCGTAGGCATTGGCGACCAGCTCGGTGACCACCAGCAGCAGATCCTCGCCGAGTTCGGTCGGCAGGTCCGAGGTGAGCTCGGCGACCAGGGCGCGGACCTCCGCGAGCGGTGGCGGTATCGCGTTTGGCAGCGGCACTGAGCGCTGTCTACATTCCAGCCCTGCCATCAACAGCCGACCTCACCCCATGTTGACCGGTTCCTGCTGTCCCGACGGTTACCCAGTAGGCGGGAGCCTCAATCAGCGGTCGCGGAGGCAAGATCGGGAAAGATCGCGAGCACCGCGTCCATCCCGGTCACCTCGACGGCTCTGCGCACCGGACGCGACGCGAGCACCACCCGAATCGGCGGCAGCGCGGTCGACTCGGCCAGCTGCACGGCCTCGGCCAGCACCGCGAGCCCGGAGGAACCCAGGAAATCGACCGAAGACAGGTCGAAGACGAGGGTCCGGCCGGTGAGCAGGCCGTCGCCGAACACCTCGGCGACCACGGCTCGCAGCGCGGGCGCGGTGAGCATGTCGAGTTCGCCGGTGACCTGCACCACCCGCCACCGCTCGCCCAGCGATTCCACGGTGACGGCGACGCCGTCCAGCGCCGATGACGAGACGGGTTGGACCGGGTCAGCGGGCCGCTGGTGCTCTGTGCCCACGGGTCCTCCAGTGCTCGCAGGTCGACGTGCAACCGAGATGGCCGGCTGCTCTCGACCATTGTCGACTCTAGCGATCAGAAACCCGTACACAGCCGCCGGATGGATATCGAGCTCAGCCGCCGTCGACGGGCCGGTACTGCGCGGCCGGGTAACGTCGCGCCCCGCCCTGCGTCCGCGCGGCCGAGGATGTCCCGTCCAGGGCGTCCAGCCAACAGCGACCCATCACGCTGCGCGCCTGCACGGCCGGGTTGGTGGCGCCGAAGTCGGCCGCGCCGGTCGGCATGCCGTTGGCGAACAGCGAGTAGATCAGCTCCGGGCTGCCGCTCGCGTCGAAGACGATGCCGGCCTCGTTGCGCACGTTGTCCAGCCAGCCGGCCTTGGTGGCGATCCTGGCCCGCTCGTCCGAGGACATGGTGCGCCGGATGCCGTCGGTGAACGCGATCGGCGAGCGGATCAGGCCGAGCAGGTAGGTGGTGGAGGTCGCCGACAGCAGCGTGCCGCCGACCAGCGCGGCGAGGATGTCGTGCATCTCCTTGGGCGTGGTCTGGCCGAGGTAGAAGCGGTTCGGGTTGGCCACCGGCGTGACCTGGGTCTGCGGGAAGCCCTTGGCGACCATGATCTGGTTGATCTCGGCGGCCGGCGCGACCAGCCCGCACAGCCGCACCGCGGTGTCGTCGGACACCGTGAGCAGCGCGGCCAGCACGTGGCCGAGGGTGATGGTGCTCGGGTAGGCGCCGTCCAGCCGGAAGATGCCGTCGCCGTCGGCGATCACGATGTCCGAGGTGACCTGCACGGTCTGGCTCAACGTGAGCAGGCCGCGGTCGATCTTGTCCAGCACCGCCGTCGCCACCGCGATCTTGTTCACGCTCTCCGCCTGCACGACCGTGTCGGACGCGGCGTCGATGACCACGGTCGAACTGCCGGGCAGGGACACGTGCGAGTTCCAGGTGCCGCCCGCGACCTGCGTCTGCGCCTGGTAGACGGCGGCGATCCGCTTGGCCGGGGTGCCCGCCGCCTGCGCGGCGTCGGCCGGCGAGGTACCGAGCACGGTGGCAGCCGCGGCGACCGAGCCGAGTCCGAGAGCGGTCCTGCGGTTGAGCTGTGCTGACATGACGCCCCTTCGCTGAAAGTGATCTCCATGATCTTTGACGCATACGGCCCGCACTGGGTTGCACATACGGGACGAACGCCGGAAAAGTTGTCTCGCCCGCGCGGCATCTTTTCGTCTTGTCGTGCCCGCAGTGTCGAGTATGAGGACTCGACGGGCCCGATGGGTGTTGTCGGCGAGCACGGTGGGAGGTCTGCTGTGTCTGGCCGCGACCTTGACCGGGTGCACCCCGCCATGGTCGACGCCCGCGCCGACGAACGTCGCCGCCGCCGTGACCAATCCGCCGGCCAGCTCGATGATCTCGGCCGTGCCGAGCCTGGCCGACGCCGTGACCACCGCGGTCGCGGCCGTACCGGACGGTCGGATCGGCATCGCGGTCTACGACCGGCAGCGCGGCGGGATGATCGGCAGCTACGACGCGGACCAGAGCTTCGCGACCGAGTCGGTGGTGAAGGTGCTGATCGGGCTGGACACGCTGACCCGGGGCGGCAGCGCGGCACAGGTGAGCGAGATGATCTCGCGCAGCGACGACGCGACCGCGACCAGCCTCTGGGAAGCGGGCGGCGACAACGCCATCCTGACCAGGATGATCGCCAAGATCGGGCTCACGCAGACCGTGCCGCCGGCCAATCGAGGCCGTTGGGGCGACACCACGATCACCGCGAACGACCTGGTCACGCTGTACCGCTACCTGTTGGACCAGGCGCCCGCCGACGAGCGCGACATCATCCTGGCCGCGATGCACGGCGCGACCAACCACGGCGCCGACGGCTTCGACCAGTACTTCGGCATTCCCTACGCGGTGGGCGCGGGCAGAGCGTGGGCGGTGAAGCAGGGTTGGGCCTGCTGCAAACCCGACCGCGTGCTGAACACGACCGGCTTGCTGGACAACGACAACCGCTACATCCTCATCGTGCTCACCTCACACGACGCGTCGACCGGCTATCCGCAGGACAGCGACGAGATCACCGCGGCCGTCCGCGCCCTACTGCCCGCCCTACCGCAATGACGATTCCATTGGCCGCGCCACGGTATTGTGCGCAGGGGCCTACGTCCGTCCAGGAAGGACAGCGGACGGAGCCCCTTCGTGGGAGGACACTGTGTGGGGGAGAGCGGATGGATCGTCGGGACCGTGAGTTCGCCGAGTTCGCGCAGACGCGCTCGACGGCCTTGCGCAGAACCGCGTTCCTGCTCTGCGGCGACTGGCAGCGGGCCGAGGACATCGTGCAGACCGCGCTGGTCAAGCTCTACGTTGCCTGGCATCGGGTGCACCGCGACGGCAACGTCGATGGCTACGCGCGCACGATCCTGACCCGCACCGCGATCGACGAGTTCCGCCGCGCGCACCGGCATCGCGAGCAACTGGTGGACGAGCCGCCGGAACTGCCGACGTGGCAAGCGGATTCGGACCGTGTCATCGACGTGCAACGGGTACTCGACCAGTTGCCCTCCGGCCAGCGCGCGGTGATCGTGCTGCGCTACTGGGAAGACCTGTCCATCACCGAAACCGCGCGGACCCTGCGGATCGGCGAGGGCACGGTGAAGAGCCAGACCGCGAAGGCGTTGGCGAGCATGCGCAAGCTGCTCGGCCCAGGAACGATCGCGTTTGAGGAACTGTCATGAACGAACAGGACGACCTGCGCGACCTGCTGGGCACCGCCTTGCGCGGCGAGCCGCCGAGCGCGCTCGATCCCGCGCGGCTGGTGGCACTGGGCAAGCGCAGGCTGCGCCTGCAGCGCGCGGGTGCCGCGCTCGGCGTGATGGTGGTGGCCGGCGGCATCGCGCTCGGCGCGAGCCTGCTGCACCCGGGCGGCGCGCGGCCCGATCAGATCAGCACCGCCGGCACCTCGACGACCACAGGCCCGTCGGCGACCACGGGCCCGAATGAGATCACGACCAGTCCTGGCCCGTCCTCGGCGACCACCACCCCGACCATGTACCTGCCCAACAGACAAGCCATCCTGGCCCAGCAGAGTCAGGCACTCGACAGTGCCTACTCAATGCCGGCCGGCATGTCCGTGTCCACCGGCAAGCTGGCGTTCACCGCCAACCCGAACCCGGACAACGGCTTCTCGGGCAGCCACTTGACCGCGATCCTGCGTGACGGGTACGGCTCGGGCGAATTCATACTGTCCACCACGGTGACCGGCCTGCCGGTCAACGCCGTGAGCTGCGCCGGCAGCAAGATGACCTGCACAGTGCAACTGATCAACGGGATCACCGTGGAGGTCGAGTCCGACCACCCCACCGCGTACACAACGCGGATCCTCACCGTCGCCGGCAACGGCAACGTCCTGGTGACCGGCCAGGTGGACAACCTGGCGTCGTCGACAAGCAAGACCGCCACCCGGCCGACGCCACCGCTGAGCGCCGACCAACTGGCCAGGATCACCGCGGCCGTCGCGCTGGCCAGCCCGTGATTCAGTCGGTCGGCAGCGGTCGATCCGCTACGACCTGCTTCATGATCAGCGTCGAGTTCAGCCGTTGCACGCCGGGCAACGCGGACAGCACGTCGTCCTCGAGTCGCTGGTAGCCGGCCAGATCCTCGGTGACGATGCGCAGCAGGTAATCCGGGTCACCGAAGAGGCGCTGCGCCTGGAGCACGTTCGGCACGTCGGCGATGGCGGCCTCGAAGCCCAGCAGCGTGTCCCGGTCCTCCTGCCGCATGGTCACGAACACCAGCGCCTCGAAACTCAGCCCGAGCGCGACCGGGTCGACCACCGCGCGGTAGCCAAGGATCGTGTTGGCCCGCTCCAGCGCGCGCAGCCGCCGATGGCACGGCGACGGGCTCAGCCGCACCCGACCGGCCAGTTCGGTCAGCGACAGCCGCCCCTCCTGCTGGAGCACAGCAAGAATCTTCCGGTCGACGGCATCCATGGGGCAGATCCTTCCACTGACGGCGCCATTCGCGCACGAACTTGGCAGCACATTTCGCCTGTTCGAGCCTAACTTTCGAGGATGCCGATCGGATCGATTCTCGCCTTCTGGGGCGTGGCCGCGCTGCTGATCGTGGTGCCCGGCCTCGATTGGGCGTTCGCGATCAGCGCGGGCCTGCGTCGCCAGGTCCTGCCGGCCGCGGCCGGCATCGTGCTCGGCTACCTGATCATGACCGGGGTGGTCGCAGCCGGGCTCGGCGCGCTCGTCGCCGCCACCCCGGACGCGCTGACCGCGCTGACCGTCGCGGGCGCGCTCTACCTGGTCTGGCTCGGCATCGGCACCATTCGCAAGCCGGGCACGATCAGCACGACGGAGGCGGCGAGCGGCCGGTGGAGCACGCTCGCAAAGGGCATGGCGGTCAGCGGCCTCAACCCCAAGGGCCTGCTGGTTTTCGTCACGATCCTGCCCCGGTTCACCGACCCGCACGACACGCTGCCGATGCCTGCGCAGCTGAC
>DASYBO010000336.1:0-8704 GCA_036500685.1 Pseudonocardiaceae bacterium
GCTCTACAGCTCCAAGATCTCCACCATCAAGGACCTGCTCCCGCTGCTGGAGAAGGTCATGCAGGGCGGCAAGCCGCTGCTGATCATCGCCGAGGACGTCGAGGGCGAGGCCCTGGCCACCCTGGTCGTCAACAAGATCCGCGGCACCTTCAAGTCCGTCGCCGTCAAGGCGCCTGGCTTCGGTGACCGTCGCAAGGCGATGCTGCAGGACATGGCCACCCTCACCGGTGGCACCGTGATCTCCGAGGACGTCGGGCTCAAGCTGGAGAACGCCGACCTCACCCTGCTGGGCAAGGCCCGCAAGGTCGTGGTGACCAAGGACGAGACCACCATCGTCGAGGGTTCCGGCGACACCGAGCAGATCCAGGGCCGGGTCAGCCAGATCCGCGCGGAGATCGAGAAGAGCGACTCCGACTACGACCGCGAGAAGCTGCAGGAGCGCCTGGCCAAGCTGGCCGGCGGTGTTGCGGTCATCAAGGCCGGTGCGGCGACCGAGGTCGAGCTCAAGGAGCGCAAGCACCGCATCGAGGACGCGGTGCGCAACGCCAAGGCCGCCGTTGAAGAGGGCATCGTCGCCGGTGGCGGCGTCGCGCTGCTGCAGGCCGCGCTGACCAGCTTCGACGGTCTCGGTCTTGACGGTGACGAGGCCACGGGTGCCGCGATCGTGCGGCTGTCCCTGGAAGCCCCGCTCAAGCAGATCGCGATCAACGCCGGCCTCGAAGGCGGCGTCGTGGTGGAGAAGGTCAAGAACCTGCCGGCAGGCGAGGGTCTTGACGCGGCCACCGGCGAGTACAAGGACCTGATCAAGGCCGGCATCATCGACCCGGCCAAGGTCACCCGGTCCGCGCTGCAGAACGCCGCGTCCATCGCGGCGCTGTTCCTGACCACCGAGGCGGTTGTCGCGGACAAGCCGGAGAAGGCTGGCGCCGCTCCGGCCGTTCCCGACGGCGGCGGCATGGACTTCTGATCCAGCCGCTCAGGTAACACGTTTCAGCGCAAGGCCCGGACACTCAGGTGTCCGGGCCTTGCGCGTGCCTGGGGATGGCCGCGCGGGCTTCATGATCAGGAAAGAAACGTGAAAGTCCTGGTAGATGGGCACGCTGGGTAGCATTACTCCATTCGTGCGGGTGAGTTATGCACTTCTGTGGATGAAGCTGTGGGTACTTAGCGTGTCACTCTTTCGGCGCAGCGTCGTCGGGCCGTGACCTGAACGTGGGGCGACCTGCACGAACGAGCCCACCAGCGGTGGGTCGTTGATCAGTGATACATACCGTTGGACCGAAGACTGTGGTCCGTTCGGCGCACCTTGGTGACTTTTCGTCGAGCTCCACCCCCTCTACGTGAGCAGGTTCGGTGAACCTGGGAACAGCGGTGAAGGGGGACGGCCGGGGCGTGGGTTGGGAAGACCACACGCCCCTAGCGGCAGGAGCGAAACCATGGGGATGCTCGACGGCAAGGCGATCGTGGTGACCGGCGCGGGACGGGGGCTTGGCGAGGCGTATGCCACGCATGTGGCTCATGCCGGGGCCGGTGTGATCGTCAACGACATCGACGGGGAGCTGGCCAAGCAGACGGCCGAGAACATCCGGCAGCACGGTGGCAGGGCGGTGGACAGCGGGCACGACGTCACCGACCCTGAGCAGGCCGCTGACCTGATCGCGACCTGCGTCGCGGAGTTCGGCAAGATCGACGGACTGGTCAACAACGCGGGCCTGAACTACGAGGCGTCGCCGCTGGAGGACAGCTACGCGCGGATGCGTGAGCTGTTCGACGTGAACGTGTTCGGCGTGTTCAGCTGCGGGATAGCCGCGATCGAGGCGATGCGCGACGCGGGCGTCGCGGGCTCGATCGTGAACATCGCCTCCGGCGCCCTGCTCGGCCAGCGCAGGCTGGGCGCGTACGCGGCCAGCAAGGGGGCGGTCGCCTCGCTGACCTACTCGTGGGCGCTGGACCTCGACGCGCTGGGCATCCGGGTCAACGCGGTCTGTCCGGTCGCGCACACCAGGATGGTGTGGAAGTCCGAGCGCAGCCTGCGCGCGATCCCGCCGGACCGCACGCCGAGCAAGGTCGCGCCGCTGGTGGTGTTCCTGCTGGCCGACGCCGCGAACGGCATCACAGGACAGTTGATCCGGCTCAACGGCAATGATCTGCACGTCGTCGGCCAGCCCTATTTCAAACAGCCCATCCTGCACAGGGACAACTGGGACACGACCAGCATCACGCGTGCCTTCGACGAGGTGTTCCAGGCCCATCTGGAGCCGTTCGGGCTGGAGAAGCGGCTGCCGCGACGCCTGCACGAACTGCTCGAACCGGACCGTAGCGCGTAAATCGGCCCGCGCCGGGGGATGGGGGACCGGCGCGCTGGTCAGGCCTCTTCTGGCACCAACAGCCAGCAGGCGAGGTAGACCAGCGCGCCGGTGCCGACGCCGAGGATCGCGGCGATGACCAGCAGCAGGCGCAGCAGGGTCGCGTCGATGCCGAAGTAGCGGGCCGCGCCGCCGCACACGCCTGCGATCATGCGGTCGTCGCGGCTGCGCAGGAATCGGCGCACTGGGGCGGAGGTCTGGGGGTTGGCGGCGTAGTACGGGTTTTCGCTCATGTATCCAGTTTCGGGCCTGCGAGCGCGGCGGCCATCGGGGAGTGGCCCTGGTCCTTCCCTGATGTCGACCCTGAGGAGATCGAGACTGCGGAGATCGAACCGGGGGGCTCTATCCTCGGATGCGTGGCGAGCGAGCATGAGAGCCCTGACGAGTTGTCCTCGGCGTTGGACCGGGTCGGCTATCTGGCCGATCGCGGGCTTGCCACGGCCGCTTTCCTCGCCCTGCGGATGCGTCGCCCGCTGTTCTGCGAGGGCGAGCCGGGCACCGGCAAGACGTCCCTCGCGGTCGCGCTGGCGGCGGCGCTGGAGGTGCCGCTGATCCGGTTGCAGTGCCATGAGGGGATCGACGCGGCGACGGCGCTCTACGACTGGGACTTTCCACGTCAGCTGCTGCACCTGCGGGCCCTTGAGTCCAGCGGTAACCCGTTGGACGTCGAAGCGGCCGAGGCTTCGCTGTACACGCCGCGGTTTCTGCTGGCCCGGCCGCTGCTGCGGGCGTTGCGTGAATCGCCGTGCGTGCTGCTGGTCGACGAGGTCGACAGGGCCGACGACGAGTTCGAGGCTTTTCTGCTGGAAGTGCTCAGCGAGAACGCGGTGAGCATCCCGGAACTGGGCGAGGTGCGCGCGGAGGTGCCGCCGCTGGTCGTGCTCACCTCCAACCGGACCCGCGAGGTGCACGACGCGCTCAAGCGACGCTGCCTCTACCACTGGCTCGAGCACCCCGACCTGCCGAGGGAGCTGGCGATTCTGCGGCGCAAGCTGCCCGGCATCGACGAGCGGCTTGCCAACAAGGTGGCCGGCGCGGTGCGGCGGCTGCGTGAGCTGGAGCTGCTCAAGCCGCCGGGGGTCGCGGAAACCCTGGACTGGGCGCAGGCGCTGCTGGCCCTTGGCCGCGACGACCTGGACACCGAGTCGGCCGCGCTGACGCTCGGCGCGGTGTTGAAGTACCGGGAGGACGCGGACCGGGTGGTCGCGGCCGGTTTGGACGCGCTGCTCGCGGGCTGAGTTGAGTCACAATGGAGATGTGATGCCCGGAGCCGAGCAGGTCCGGCCGGCCAGTCCGCTGGCAGGCCTCGTCGGGTTCACGACGGCGCTGCGCGGGGCCGGGCTGGCCTGCGACGCGACCAGGACCGACGCGTACCTGCAGGCCGTGCAGTGGCTGGACCCGGCCGATCCGGCCGACCTGTACTGGGCAGGCCGGTTGACGCTGTGCGCGGAGCCGGACGACCTGCCCCGCTACGACGAGGCTTTCGCGGCCTGGTTCACACCGATGCCGATACCGCGGCCGAGGATCGTGTCGACGCCCCAACCGAAACAGGCGCTGATCGCGGCGCTGCGCACCGATCCCGCCGCGAACACGGATGCTGAATCGAGCGACACACCGCAACTGCGGGTCGCGGCCAGCGATGTGGAAGTGCTGCGGCACAAGGACATCAGCGGACTGACCAAGGCGGAACGCGACCACCTGCGCGAGCTCATCGCGTTGCTGCGCATCGAACCGCCGCGCCGCCGCGCGGTGCGCTACCGGCCGGGCGGGCGGGATCGGCTCGATCCTCGGCGCACCATGCGGGCGTTGATCGCGGCGGGCGGCGAACCGATCCGGTTGAACTACACACAGCGCAGCCTGCGACCTCGCAAAGTCGTGCTGCTGTTGGACGTTTCCGGCTCCATGCAGCCCTATGCCGACGCGTTGCTGCGTTTCGCGCACGCGATGGTGCGCCGTTCGCCGGCCAGTACCGAGGTTTTCACCATCGGCACCAGGCTGACCAGGCTGTCCCGTCAGCTGCGGCATCGTGATCCCGAGGAGGCGCTGATCGCGGCCGCGCACGCGGTGCCCGACTATGCCGGCGGCACGCGGCTCGGTGACGGGGTGAAGGCGTTTCTCGATCGGTGGGGGCAGCGCGGAATAGCGCGCCAGGCGATGGTCGTTGTCTTTTCAGATGGGTGGGAACGCGGCGATCCGGCGCTGCTCGGCGAGCAGATGTTGCGGTTGCGTCGATTGGCGAAGGCGGTGTTCTGGGTGAATCCGCATGCCGGGCATGCCGGCTACCGACCGGTCCAGTCCGGCGTCGCGGCGGCCATGCCGCACGTTGACAGGTTGCTCGCCGGACATAGCCTGAACACGTTGGAAATCCTCCTACGGGAGCTACGCGATGCGTGACGTTCTTGACGAAGTACACCGCCGCTGGCTGGCCGGCGAGCGGACGGGCCTCGGCACCGTGGTGGCGACGTTCCACTCCGCCCCCCGCGAGCCGGGTTCCGCCATGCTGGTCGCCGACGACGGCCAGGTCTCCGGCAGCGTGTCAGGGGGCTGCGTCGAGGGCGCGGTCTACGAGTTGGCCAAGCAGGTGATCGACGACGGCAGGCCGGTGCTGGAGCGCTACGGCGTCTCCGACGACGACGCGTTCGCGGTCGGCCTGACCTGCGGCGGCATTCTCGACGTCTACGTGGAACCCATTGACCGGCAAAGCTTTCCCGAGTTCGGTGAGATCGTCGCCGCGGTGCGGGACGAGAAGCCGATCAGCATCGCGACGGTGATCGCGCATCCGGACGAGAAGTGGCTTGGCCGGCGCATGATCGTCTGGCCGGACCGGATTTCCGGCGATCTCGGCTCGCCGCGCGCCAACGACGCGGTCTCCGACGACGCACGCGGGCTGCTGGCCAGCGGCCGCAGCGCGACCCTGCACTACGGCCCGGACGGGCAGCGGCGCGGCGAGGGCATGTCGGTGTTCGTGAACTCGTTCGAGCCGCCGCCGCGCATGCTGGTCTTCGGCGCGATCGACTTCGCGTCGGCGATGGCCGGGCTCGGCTCGTTCCTCGGCTACCGGGTGACCGTGTGCGACGCGCGCCCGGTGTTCGCCACCGCGACGCGTTTCCCCGAGGCGCACGAGGTGGTCGTGGACTGGCCGCACCGCTATCTGCGGGCCGAGGCCGACGCGGGCCGGGTGGACCCGAGGACCGTCGTCGCGGTGCTCACCCACGATCCCAAGTTCGACGTGCCGCTGCTGGAGGTCGCGCTACGGCTTGACCTCGGCTACATCGGCGCGATGGGTTCGCGGCGCACTCACGAGGACCGGCTCGGCCGGTTGCGGGAGGCCGGCATGACCGAGGAGGAGCTGGCCAGGCTGTCCTCGCCGATCGGCCTTGATCTCGGGGCACGCACGCCGGAGGAAACGGCGGTGTCGATCGCGGCGGAGATGATCGCGCTGCGTTGGGGTGGCGGCGGGGAGCGGCTGACCGCCGCGAGTGGCCGAATTCACCGCTGACATCCGGTTTGCCGGCGTTTAGGGTCAACGTATGACCTCGGAGCTGCCGCACGACGACCTTGGCCGTGAGTGGGCCGCCCGGCGAGGAATCCGTCGACTGTTGCATGTGGACACTGCGGCCTGCGGCCGGACCAGCGACGCGGTGCGCGCCCGGATCGCCGAACACCTGGCCGACGAGTCCGCGACCGGCGGTTACATCGCCGCGGACGACGTGCAGGAGGAGTTGGACCGGCTCAGGGCGAACCTCGGTGGCCTGCTGGGTTTCGCCGGCGACGAGGTCGCTTTCCTGGAGAGTGCGTCCACCGCGCTGGCAACACTGCTCGCCGCGTGGCCGCTTGGCGCGGGCCAGACGGTGTGGGCGGTGCGCAGCGAATGGGGCCCGAATCTGGCCACGTTCGCCGATCGTGGCCTCGCCGTCGAATTGCTCGACGCGGACGACGATGGCCGGCTCGACCTGGACGCGCTCGCCGCACGGCTGCGTCATGAGCGCCCGGATGCCGTGCATCTGACTGAGGCCACGTCGCACCGCCCCATGGTCCAACCGGTCGGCGCCGCCGCCGAGATCTGCGCGGCGGCCGAGGTGCCGCTGATCGTGGACTGCGCCCAGTCGCTCGGCCAGATCGAGATCCAGCACGGTGCGGCCGCGGTCTACGGCACCAGCCGCAAGTGGCTCTGCGGTCCGCGCGGCGTTGGTTTTCTCGCGGTCCGGGAACCGTGGCAGTCGCGGTTGGTGCCGGTCGCGCCTGCGCTCTCGGCCGCGGCCTGGTCGGTCGGCGGTGACCGCCCGCTGCCGAGGCTGGGCAGCAGGGAGGCGTCCGTCGCCAATCACCTCGGGCTCGGCGTCGCGCTGGCCGAATACCTTGAGCTGGGCCCGGAACGGATCCGGGAACGGCTGCACGCCACCGCGATCGCGTTGCGCTCCGCGCTGGCCGAGGCGCCGGGCTGGCGGTTGGTCGGCGCGATCGACGCGCCGGGCGCCCTGGTCACCTTGGTTCCCGCGCGCGATGACCTTGACGTGCCGGAGTTCCGGGCAGAACTGCTGCGTCGCGGTGTGCTGAGTACCGCGTGCCAACCGGAACGGGCGCCGCGCGAGTTGACCGGCTATGTGCTGCGGTTCAGCCCGCATCTGGAGACCACGATCGAGGACATCGAGCAGGTCGCCAAGCACGTCACCGACATGTAGCCCCGAACGGGTGGTCCACTCCGCATTTCAGGGCGCTCGGCGGTAGTCGAACCGCATCTGCGGAACGGCGTGTGAGTTCTACAAAAACGGTGCTGACCTGGCCTTGTCTGTAGGTCATCAAGGGCGCAAGGTTGATGTTTGAGTCGCCAAGCACTGGAGGCCTCATGCGCATCACCGTCACCGTGGACGGTACTTCCTACTCCGATGACGTCGAACCCCGCCTGCTGCTGGTGCACTATCTACGCGATCGACTGGGCAAGGTCGGCACGGTCGTCGGCTGCGACACCAGCAACTGCGGCGCCTGCACGGTGCACCTCGACGGCCAGAGCGTGAAATCCTGCTCCGTGCTCGCCGTACAGGCCGACGGGCGCGAGGTGACCACCATCGAAGGCATCGCCCGCGACGGCCAGCTGCATCCGGTGCAGCAGGCATTTCACGAGAACCACGCATTGCAGTGCGGTTTCTGCACGCCCGGCATGATCATGCAGTCCATCGACCTGCTCGCCGACGATCCCGATCCGGACGAGGCCGCGGTGCGGCACGGACTTGAGGGAAACCTGTGCCGCTGCACGGGATATCAGAACATCGTGCGCGCGGTCCGGGACGCCGCCGAGAAGATGAAGCCCGCTACGACCGGGGGTGCCTGATGACCGCCACTGTCGAACCGGAGGTCGGCCATGAGATCGGCAAGGCCAGGCGGCGCAAGGAAGATCCGCACCTGATCACCGGCCGTACCAAGTGGACGGACAACATCAGCCTGCCGGGGATGCTGCACCTTGCGATCGTGCGCAGCCCGATGGCGCACGCCACCATCACCAACATCGACACCTCGGCAGCGCGGGCCATGCCGGGCGTGCTCGCCGTCTACACCGGGACCGACCTCGACCCTGCCGGGGCGGTCGGCATGCCGTGCGCGTGGCCGATCACGCCGGACATGAAGAGCCCGCGCAGGCCGATGCTGGCCGCCGACACGGTCAACTTCGCCGGTGAGGGCGTCGCCGTCGTGGTCGCGCGCAGCGCCTACGAGGCGGACGACGCGCTCGGCGCCATCGACGTCGACTACGCGGAACTGCCGGTGGTGCTGGACATGGAGGCCGCGCTCGCCGAGGGCGCCGACCTGGTCCACCCGGACCTCGGCACCAACCGCAATGCGGTGTGGACATTCGACTCAGGTGCTGCGGGCACCGGAGCTGATGTAGAACAAGCCATCGCGGACGCGGAGATCGTGCTGAAACGCCGCTACCGCCAGCAGCGGCTGATCCCGGCGTTCATGGAGCCCCGCTCCGTCGTCGTCGACCCGACCGGTCCGCAGACGACGATCTGGGCGTCGACGCAGGTCCCGCACATCCTCAAGACCATGGCCGCGCTCACCCTCGGCCTGCCCGAGCACAAACTCCGGGTGATCGCGCCGGACGTCGGCGGCGGGTTCGGCGGCAAGATCGCGGTACTGCCGGAGGAACTGCTGGCCATCACCATCGCGCAGCGGCTGGGCAAGCCGGTGAAGTGGACGGAGAGCCGGTCGGACTGCATGCTCACCGCGCACCACGGCCGCGACCAGATCCAGGACCTCACCCTTGCCGCGCGCAGCGACGGCACGGTGACCGGGCTCAAGGTCGAACTGCTCGCCGACATGGGCGCCTACCTCGGCCTGGTCGG
>DASYBO010000337.1:0-4859 GCA_036500685.1 Pseudonocardiaceae bacterium
TGCGCGCCTTCGGCTCCGACCCGCGCAGGGCCGCGCGCCAGATCGAGGCGTTCGTGCGCGGCCTGCAACGCACCGGCGTCGCGGCCTGCGCGAAGCACTTCCCCGGGCATGGCGCGGCCACCGAGGACTCGCACGCCACGCTGCCCACGCTGGCGCGCACCGAGCAGCAGCTGCGCGAGGTCGAACTGGTGCCCTTCGCCGCCGCGATCGCGGCCGGGGTGCGCTCGATCATGCTCGGCCACCTGCTCGTGCCGGCCTGGGGCCGCGAGCCGGCGAGCCTGTCCGCCAAGGCCGTCTCGGTGCTGCGCGAGGAGCTGGGATTCACCGGGACCGTGGTCACCGACGCCATCGACATGGGCGCGGTCACCGGGACCGCCGGCATGGCGGGCGGGGCGGTCGCCGCGCTGCGTGCCGGCGCGGACACGCTGGTCATCGGCGGCACCTACACCGACGAGGGCACGGTGGAAAAGTTGGTGGACGCCCTCGTCGAGGCGGTGCTCGCGGATGAGCTCTCGCTCGACCGGCTCTACGAGGCGGCCAACCGGACCCTCGCGCTGGGCGACCGAACCCAGGTCACCGGGGGCGACTGGGACCACGAGATCGGCCTGGTGGCCGCGCGGCGCGCGGTACGCACCCAGGGCGAGCCCAAGCTGTCCGGGCCGCCGCTGGTGGTCGAGCTGAGCGTGGCACCGACGATCGCCGTCGGCGAGGTGCCGTGGAGCTTCGGCGCGCAACTTCAGGCTCTGGTACCGGAAACCGACGTCATTCGACTGTCCAAAGAGGATGCCACGTTGTCGACGATCGCCGCAGTCGCGGACGGGCGGCCGGTGGTCGTGGTGACAAGGGACGGCGCCCGCTACCCGTGGATCGTGGACCTGTTCCGCCAACTGGTACCCAGTGGTCTAGACCTCATTCGAGTTGAAACCGGCGTGCCCGGCCCTACCCTTGAGGTGTCGGCCGTTGTTGACACGCACGGGGCCGCGCGGGTGTGCCTGCGCGCGGGCGCCGAACTGTTGGCCGCCACGCTCTTAGGATCAGCACGAGCACCCGGATGACAACCAGCGCAGCGACGATGAGACAAGCCAACCAGCGGAGGACACGTTGACGGGGCAACTTCAGGAGAACGGCACCGCGCCAGGCGCCTTGATGGCCAAGGAAGTCGCCGACCAGCCACGCCTGCTCGCCGGACTCGTCGAACACCGCGGCGAGATCGCCGAGGTCGCCAAGATCATCGCCGAGCGCAAACCGCGCTTCGCCCTGCTGGCCGCCCGAGGGTCCAGCGACAACGCGGCGCTCTACGCCAAGTACCTGATCGAGGTGCTGCTGCAACTGCCCGCAGGCCTGGTCTCACCCTCCACCACCACC
Organism: Pseudonocardiaceae bacterium; assembly: GCA_036500685.1. GTDB lineage: Bacteria > Actinomycetota > Actinomycetes > Mycobacteriales > Pseudonocardiaceae > CAJCJE01. Next base: position 1,366 of record DASYBO010000337.1, read on the forward strand.
CTCTACGGCGCCGCGCCCGACCTGACCGACGTCCTGCTGGTCACGGTCAGCCAGAGCGGCGGCTCCCCGGACCTCATCGAGGTCACCGACTCGGCGCGTAAGCGCGGCGCGCTGACCGTCGCCGTCACCAACACCGAGGGCTCCGACCTCGGCGGCGCGGCCGAGTTCGAGTTCAACGTGCGCGCGGGCCGCGAACTGGCGGTAGCCGCGACCAAGAGCTACACCTCGACCCTGCTCGGCCTGTACCTGCTCATCGACGCCGTCCGCGGCGGCGACGGCCACGAGGTCGCCAACATCGGCGAACTGGCCGAGTCGACCCTGAGCGGTTCAGCCGCCGACGTGGCCGAAGCCGCGCAGCGCTACCGCTTCGTCGAGCGGATGGTCACCACCGGCCGCGGCTACTCGCTGTCGACCGCGTTGGAGGCGTCGCTGAAACTGGCCGAGACCAGCTACCTCTCGGCCCGCGCCTACAGCGGGGCGGACCTGCTGCACGGCCCGGTCGCCGCGCTCGACTCGGAAACCGGCGTCATCGCCGTGACCAGCACCGGCAAGGGCGCCGACTCCATGCGCGAGGTGCTCGGCGTCGTACACGGCCGAGGCGCCGACGTACTCGCGGTCGGCTCCGCCGCCAAGGACATGCCGGCCGCGGCACGCCTGGACGTCGCGAGCAGTGCCGAGGAAGTCGCGCCGATCCTGGAAGTGCTGCCCATCCAGCGCCTCGCCCTGGAACTGTCCCTGGCCAGGGGCGGCGACCCGGACCAGCCGCGCGGCCTGAAGAAGGTCACCAAGACCCGCTGACGCGGGCACGGACCAACCCCGGCGAGGCTGCCGACAGGGCCCTCGCCGGGGTTTCTCAATGACTGCCTCGGAAACGGGAAAGTCAGCTGACGCGGAAGGCCATGGCCCCGTCGCGAACGCCGACCTGCGCGGGGTCGGCCGCGTCGAACACGACCTCGCCGCCGACCCAGACCTTGCGCGGGCGCATGTCCTCGTCCCACCAGACCAGGTCGGCGCGGGCGCCGGGGGTGAGCCTGCCGAGGGTGGGTTCGCCGATCACGTCGGCCGGGATGATCGTGGCCGCGCACAGCGCGACGGCCGGGTCGATGCCGATGGAGATGATGTTGCGCACCGCGCGGTCCAGGGTGAGCGCGCTGCCGGCGATGGTGCCGGCCGGTGAACGCGGCACGCCGTCGTCGGTGAGCAGTACGTCCTCGCCGCCGAGCTGGTAGCGGCCGGGCGGCATGCCGGCGGCCGCGACCGCGTCGGTGACCAGGGCGACCCGGTCCGAGGCGAGCCGGAAGACGAGCTTGCAGATGTCGCCGGCGACGTGTGCGAGATCGGCGATCAGGCCAAGGGTGAAGCGCGGGTCCACGAGCCCCGCGCCGGGCACGCCGGGTTCGCGGTGGCCGAGCGGACGCTGGGCGTTGAACAGGTGGGTGATCATCCTGGCGCCCGCGTCGGCCGCGGCCTTCACCTGCGCCGCGGTGGCGTCGGTATGCCCGACCGAGACCAGCACGCCCGCGTCGACGAGGCGGCGGACGAAGTCGAGGGCGCCGGTGAGCTCGGGGGCGATGGTGACCATGCGCAGCGTCGACATGACGGTGCTGTCGCGCAGGATCAGGTCGACCAGTTCGGGAGTGGGCAGCGCCATCAGGTCGGGCTCGTGCACGCCGTGCCGGATCGGGGACAGGAACGGCCCCTCGAGGTGCACGCCGAGCGGACGGGCGGCGGGCGTGCCGGCCAGGGCACGTTCCACGGCGATGAGTTTGTGCGCCTGTTCCAGGATTATCGGGACCGGCGCGGTGATCAGGGTGGGCAGGAAGCTGGTCACGCCGGTGCCGGGCAGCGACGTGGCGACCAGGCGCATGCCCTGCTCGTCGGCCTCGGCGAAGTCGATGCCGAAGGCGCCGTTGACCTGGATGTCCACCAGGCCCGGGGTGAGCAGACCGGATTCGAAGACCTCGGCCGATGTCGAATCGGCGCCCCGTCCCGTGCCAACCTCGACGATCTGTCCATTGTGGACACGAACGTACGCGGGGCCGGTGATGGCCCGATCGACAAGCGCCCTCGGCGCCCCGACAACCGTCTCCACTGCAGCCTCCCAATGGTCCAGACCATTTGAAAATACTGGCCAGCTGCGACAACGTCCAGTGAACTTCCCACAATAAATCAATATGAGACGAAAATAACCTGCCGAACGGGAGGAAAGGAAGGCCTCAACGTACCCCGGCCCGCTGAACCGACCCAGGTCAGCTGATGCCGAGCGGACCAGCCGCGCAGCCGGGCCTGCCTGCGGAATCGGACACACTTCTCCTGGAAAACACCTGAACGGCCAGGATGCTTAGCTAAGCTAAGTGAACGAACGAGGGCCCGGCCAGCAGGTGAGCACGGCCGGCGATGGCTGCCGGCAAGGGGAGGAATGGCGTGCACCGCTGGAAGAACTTCGTGGCGATCGGGGACAGCTTCACCGAGGGACTCAACGATCCCGGACCGAACGGCCAGTTCCGCGGTTGGGCGGACCGGCTCGCCGAACTACTCACCGTTGAGCAGCCGGAGCTGCGCTACGCCAACCTCGCGGTGCGCGGCAAGTACGTGGACCAGGTCCTCGTCGACCAGTTGCCCTTCGCCCTCGCCTCCGGCGCCGACCTGGTGACGTTCTGTGCCGGCGGCAACGACATCCTGCGGCCCGGCGCCGACCCGGACGCGATCGCGGAGCGCTACGAATCCGGCGTCGCGCGGCTGCGCGCGGCCGGTAGCCACGTGATGATCTTCACCGGTTTCGACACCCGGCCGACCCCGGTGCTCAAGTACGTGCGCGGCAGGGTCGCCACCTACAACGGCCACCTGCGGGCCATCGCCGACCGGCACGACTGCCTGCTGGTCGACATCTGGTCCATGCGGATCCTGCAAGATCCGCGCGCGTGGAGCCCGGACCGGCTACACCTGTCATCGGAAGGTCACCGCAGGGTCGCGTTGCGCGCCGCCGAGGTGCTCGGGGTCGAGGTCGACGCGGACTGGAACGAACAGTGGCCGCCGATGGCCCCGCCCACCTGGGCCCAACTGCGCCGTTCCGACTGGGAGTGGACCACAGAACACTTCCTGCCCTGGGTCGGCCGACACCTGCGCGGGCGCTCCTCCGGCGACGGTCTGCCGCCCAAGCGACCGGAGTTGCAACCCCTGCGGTCGGCCGATATGTCCTGAAATAGCACCCGGCCGGCGCCTCCCCCCGGCGCCGGCCGGAATGACGGGCGGTAGACCACTCAATGCGTCCCCAGTACCACCCTGGCTGTCGGCTGAGATGTCTCACCGACTCCTATTCACCCTTTCAGGGTGGGCTGCACGCAGCCTAAACAGCCGCTAAACGCGGGGGTGAACACCGCCATGCAAACGATTGTCGGGGCTGATTTCCGCCGCACCGACAATGTGAGGACACATCACGTATCTGGTCGCTCACTCGGTGTCGAGCATATCCTGCGATCCGCGTGCTCCGAAAC
>DASYBO010000338.1:0-7161 GCA_036500685.1 Pseudonocardiaceae bacterium
CGACGCGAGCACCGCGGCGGTCTGGCGCAGCGAACCTGCCGGGTGGAAGGCGCGGTCGTAGGCCGCGGCCGACTTGGCCCGCAGCTCCTCCTCGGACGCCGGGTAGCCGGGCGAACCGATGACCCGGCTGGCCATCACGCCGCCCTCGATCGCCTCGTCCCGGTTCTTGGCCGCGGGCCGCAGCAGCATCGCCAGGGCCTCCTGGGTGCCCTGGCCGACCGACCGGTCACCTGTCGTCGACATGATCGAGCACAGCGAAAGCACCCGGTCCTGGTGGTCGATGGCGACCTGCTGGGCGATCATGCCGCCCATGGACGCGCCGACGATGTGCGCCTTGCGGATGCCCAGCCCGTCGAGCAGGCCGACGGTGTCCTCGGCGAAGTCGGATATCCGGTACGGGGCGGTGGCGAAGTCGCCGCCCATGACGGCCGCGAGGTCCGTCGGGGGCAGGTCGTCGAGGTAGGTCGACAGGCCGATGTCCCGGTTGTCGAACCGGATGACGTGGTAGCCCTGCTCCGCGAGCAGGTTGCAGAACCCTTCCGGCCAGGTGATCATCTGGGCTGACAAGCCCATCACCAGGACCAGCGGCGGATCGGTCGGGTCGCCGAAGGTTTCGTACTCCAGTTCGAGCCCATTGGCAGTCACACGAGGCATGTGCTGATCGTCGCACGGATCAGCCGTAACCGAATCCGCCGCCCGACTCGTCGAAGTCCACCAGCTTCGGCACCCGCAACCGCCTGCCAGGCGCACAGCCGCGCCCGAGGTGCTCGGCGAACTCCCCGCCGAACGCGGCCAGCACGCCGCCGACCAGCAGGGCGGCGCCCACCGCGACCACGCAACCGCGCTGCGCGACGATCCGCGCGCAGCACAGGGCCAATTCGTCCACATCGGACGAATGACCGGACCCGCCCTCGATCAGCCCGAGCAGGTGCGCCACTCCGGCGAGGCAGCCGCAGCGCGCCGAACCGGACAGGAACTCGCAGCACACCGTCGCGGCCGCGACCATGCACGCCGAGTCGTCGTAGACCACGAAGCCGCCCGCGCCCAACGACGAACCGACCGCGCGCATCAGCTCCGCGTCCAACGGCGTGTCCAGCGCCGCGCCGGCCAGCGGCGCCGCGTTGATGCCGGCGAACACCGCCTTCATCCGCCGCCCCGGCAGCGCGCCCCCGCACACCAGGTCGACCAGCAACCGCACGGGCAGGCCGTAGGGGAGTTCGTGCACGCCGGGCAGGCGCACGTCGCCGGACACGGTGAACACCGCGGTGCCGGGGGAGTGGTCGGTGCCGGTGGCTCGGAACGCGTCCGCGCCGCGCCGCATGATGCCGGGCAGCGCGGCCAGCGTCTCCACGTTGTGCACCACCACATCCGGCGCGACACCCGGCTCGACGCAGCGCGTGTCCAGGGTTTCCGGCCACGGCTTGCCGGCCTCGACCACGTCGGCGAGCACCGCGTCCAACCCGAACAGGTACTCGTCCGGCCCGTACACCAGCTGGATCGGCGCCGGGCCGAGCAGGCCGGCCTCGTGCAGGTCGGTCAGGGCCCGGTGCAGCGCCACGATTTCCGCGCCGTAGGTGCGAGTGATCGCGATGAACGCGCGCCGCGCGGCCACCGCGTGCGCGGCGATCGCCAGTCCCTCGACCACCTGGTAGGGGTTGTTGCGCAGGATGAATCGGTCCTTGAACGAGCCCGGCTGCGACTCCGCCGCGTTGCAGATCAACGACACGGCACCGTCGGCGGCGGCCCACTTCTCCGCGGTGAGCCCGCCCGCACCGCCGCGACCGCGCAACCCGGCCGCGCGTACCTCGGTACGCACCGCCGACGGTGACCGGTCGAGCGCGCGGGCGAGCCCCGTCCCGCCGCCGAGGGTCAGGTAATCGGCGAGCGAATGTACGGGTTCGGTGAGCGGACGCAGCGGTTCGGTCATCGGTGGGTCACCTTCGGCCGTCGCGAAACTCCACCCTAATTGGTCGCCGGCGAGAAAGCCGCTGGTCAATGCGCTGATTCCGGACTTATCGATTCAGGCACGCAGGGTATGGACCAGATTCGTTGCTGGTACTGGCATTTCGGCCGTAATCACATCCTTCACGACTTATTCTTAGCCTTATATTGACACTCCAACTGTGACCGCCATAACATCATCGCGATGACGACACTGCGGTGTTAACGGGTTACTGACTGTGAATTCTGGGTGGTGCGACCCGGAAGTCACCTGGTCTCCGCCGTGCTCGTCAGCCACCAGTCGATGCCGCAACGCAGCGGCAGAGGAGGGTCCCGTGTCCGAAGTCCTTGCCAGTTCGGGCGGCGCGCACCTGACGCCCCGCCGGCGCAGGCACAAGGCCGCGTTAGCACTGGCGACCGCGGCGATCACCGTGGCCGCCACCGGAGTCACCCTGTTAACCGTCCAGGCCCAGGCGGCCCCGACCGCCCCGCACGCCGCGGCCAAGCCGGCCGCGATCTCTCCTGGCACCTGGTACAACGTGGTCAACGTCAACAGCGGAAAATGTGTCGACGCAAGAGCCGCGGCCACCGCCAACGGCACCGCCGTCCAGCAGTACGCCTGCAACAGCAGCACCGCGCAGGAATGGGAACTGCAGGCCACCAGCGGCGGCTACTACCAGGTCGACAACAACAACGCTCCTGCGCAGGGCTGGGACGTCACGAACGTGTCCACTGCGGACAGTGCGCTGATCCAGCTGTGGAGCTATTCCGGCGGCAACAACCAGCAGTGGCAACCCGTCGCCAACGCTGATGGCTCCTACCACTTCGTCAACCGCAACAGCGGCAAGTGCCTTGACACCCCCGGCGCGTCGACCGCCGACAGCGTGCAACTGCAGCAGTACACCTGCAACGGCACCAGCGCGCAGAACTTCAACCTCAACGCCGTCGGCGGCGTCCCCACACCGCCCCCGCCGCCGAACACCCCGAACTTCGGCCCCAACGTCAAGGTGTTCGATCCTTCGATGTCCTCTTCGGACATCCAGAACACCTTGACCAGCATCTACAACCAGCAGGTGAGCAACCAGTTCGGCAGCCAGCGCTACGCCGTGCTGTTCACCCCCGGCACGTACAACAACATCGACGTCAACATCGGGTTCTACGAGGAGGCCGCCGGTCTCGGCCTCACCCCGGACTCCGTTGACATCAATGGCAATGTGCACGTGCAGGCCGACTGGAACGGCGGCAACGCGACCGAGAACTTCTGGCGCGAGGCCGAGAACATGGAGATCGTGCCGCCCTCCGGCACCGACACCTGGGCCGTCTCCCAGGCCGCGCCGATGCGTCGCGTCGACGTGCGCGGCAACCTGCAACTGGACGACAACGGCTGGTCCAGCGGTGGTTTCCTGGCCGACAGCAAGGTTTCCGGCTCGGTGAACTCCGGTTCGCAGCAGCAGTGGATCTCCCGCGACGACCAGATCGGCGGCTGGAACGGGTCGAACTGGAACATGGTGTTCGCAGGCGTGCAGGGCGCACCTGGCCAGAGCTTCCCGAACCCGCCCGACACGGTGGTCGGCACCGCCCCGGTGATGCAGGAGAAGCCGTTCATCTACGTCGACAACTCCGGCAACTACAACGTGTTCGTCCCGGCGCTCAAGCAGAACTCGAGCGGCGTCGACTGGGCAGGCGGCAATCCTGCCGGTACCTCGCTGCCGATCAGCCAGTTCTACATCACCCAACCGGGCGACAGCGCGGAAACCATCAACGCGCAGCTGTCGGCAGGCAAGAACCTGATCGTCACGCCCGGCATCTACAGCCTCGACCAGCCGCTGAACGTGACCCGCGCGGACACCGTCATCCTCGGCATGGGCCTGGCCACTCTCCAGCCGACCAACGGCACCTCCGCGATCAACGTGGCCGACGTCAGCGGCGTCAAGGTGGCCGGCCTGCTGATCGACGCGGGCGCCCAGAACTCGCAGGAGCTCATGCAGGTGGGCCCGTCCGGTTCCGGCGCCGACCACTCCGCCGACCCGACCACCCTGTCCGACGTGCATGTCCGCGTCGGTGGCGTCGGCAACGCCGCGGCGACCCAGTCGCTGGTGGTCAACAGCAACAACGTGATCATCGACGACTCGTGGCTGTGGCGAGCCGACCACGGCAACGGGGCGGGCTGGGATACCAACCCCGCGCAGAACGGGTTGGTGGTCAACGGCAACAACGTCACCGCCTACGGCCTGTTCGTCGAGCACTACCAGCAGTACAACGTGATCTGGAACGGCAACGGCGGCAAGGACTACTTCTTCCAGAACGAGTTGCCCTACGACCCGCCGAGCCAGTCCGCGTACATGAACGGAGGAAGCGACGGCTGGGCCGCGTTCAAGGTCGGCGACAACGTGACCAGTTTCCAGGCCTGGGGACTGGGCAGTTACTGCAACTTCAACGACCACAGCATCGCGGCCGACCATTCCTTCGAGGCACCGGCCAACTCGGGCGTGCAGTTCCACGACATGGTCACCGTCTCGCTCGGCGGCGGTGCCGGCAGCATCTGGCACGTCGTCAACGAGGAGGGCGGCGCGGTCGGACCGGGCAACCCGACGGTTCAGAACCAGAACAGCGGTCCGTGATCATCAGCTAACCCCGCAGGTGGAAACAACGGTGCGCCACGGTACGTCCCTACCGTGGCGCACCGCCTGTGTTTCAGCGCCGCTGTTTCAGGGTCATCCCCGATGCCAGCCGCAGGTCAGCGTGCTGAACTGGGGTTATGGCGAGTATTACCGAACTACTGCAGAACCAGGGCTTCGGGCTGCCCTCCGGCCCGCTCGGTCGCATCGGCGGCGCGCTGATGGCGCGCGGCAACGCCGAGACCGAACGGCGCCTGGTCCGCCTCGCCGCGATCGCCGACACCGAGACCATCCTCGTGCTCGGGCCGGGACCCGGCATCGGACTTGCCGCGGCGGGCGAACGGGCCACGCTGGCCATCGGCGTCGAACCGTCCGAGCTGATGCGGGAAAGCTGCCGACGACGCTGCGCGGAGTTGATCGAGCGGGGCCGGGTGCGGGTGGTCGCCGGCGACGCCGAGCACACCGGTCAGGACGACGCCGGCGTCGACGTGCTGTTCTCGGTCAACAATGTGATGTTCTGGCCGGACCGCGACGCCGGTCTCTCCGAGGCGTTCCGGGTACTGCGTCCCGGCGGTCGGCTGCTGATCTCCGCGCACGAACGCTGGCTGCCCGACGGCCTTGCCGGTGCGGTGCGCGCCGCCGGGTTCACCGACGTGCAGAGCTGGACCTGGCAGCCACCCAACTCCCGCTTCGCGACGCTGGCGGCGCAGTTGCGCGCGGTTCGTCAATAGTTGAATTATTTCCGATTCATTACGGCTGCTCATTTTTCGACGAAGTGTCGAAGAATTCGCGCAATTCGGTCGACCACGGAGTCGGCCTACCAGTTGCCGAGTCGACCTTGACGCTGACCCTCCGCCCTTCCGCGTGCACGGTTTCGCCGCGCTGAAACCGGAACCGGAACACCATCGACGTCCTGCCCAGTCTTTCCAGCCAGAAATGGACATCAAGCGGCCCTACATGGTGGATCGGCGCCCGGTAAGCGATCGAGAACTCGCGCACCGCCTCGTACGTCTGCCCAGGTGAGAGCAGTCCGTCCGGTAGGTTTTCGCCGGTCGAGGCGAGAAAGCCGACCAGCGCGCGATCAAGCAGATTCGGGTATCGCGTGTAATGCACGATCCCCATCTGATCAAGGTCATCCGGATACACGGCGATCTGTTCGGAGTAACCCGGTGCCGTATCGCTGGTCGTGTTCGCTGTCATCCCGGTCCTCGAATGCCGATTGCAATGCCACGACCCTACCTTCGGGTCGTTCCGACGGGTGAGACGCGGACCACACCGCAAACAAGTTTCCGGACTTCGCAATCTCTTCGGACCGTGTCCACGTAGAAGTTTTTGGCACAGTCGGGACCTGGCACGACAGGGGAACGCAGCATGCACGACGACGAAGCAGACCAGGCGGACCGCAACCACGGGGAGCTGTCCGTCGATGTACTCGGCCCGATCCGGGCCCGCATCGGCGAGACGGACATCGCGCTCGGGCCCGCTCGGCAGCGGGCCGTGTTCGCGGTACTCGCGATGCGCGCCAACCGGGTCGTGTCCCGCCGCGAACTGATCGAGGCGGTCTGGGGCGACGCGCCGCCGGCCAGCGCGCAGGGCAGCGTCTACACCTACATCTGCGGCCTGCGCCGCAGCCTCGAACCGCGCCGCTCCCGCTGGGCGCCCGGCGACCTGCTGACCAGCGACAGGGTCGGCTACGTGCTGCGCCTGGCCCCCGGCGCACTGGACGCCGAGCGGTTCGACACGCTGCGCCAGTCCGCGCATGACCGGCTCGACAAGCACGACCCGGCACGCGCGGTGCGCGACCTCGACACGGCGCTCGAACTATGGCGCGGCGACGCCCTCTCCGGGGTGCCCGGCCCGTTCGCCGAGACCATGCGCGAACGCCTCGGCGAGCTGCGCCTCGTCACCAGCGAGACCTGGGCCAATGCCATGCTGGCCTCGGGCGGACGCGCCGACCTGGCCACCGAACTCGCCGCCCTGGTCCGCGCCCACCCGCTGCGTGAGTCCCTGCGCGCGTCGCTGATGGTGGCGCTGTACTGGAGCGGCCGGCACGTCGAGGCGCTCGAGGTGTTCCGCGAGGCACGCCGCGCCCTTGTCGACGAACTCGGCATCGAACCCGGCCCGGCCCTGCGCAAACTGCACGAGCAGATCCTCGCAGGCGACCCCGCGCTCGACCCGCCCACCGCGTCCGAGGACAAGCCGACGCTCATGCGTCCCCGGCCCGAACCGAAGCCGGCCACCCCGCCCGCGCCCCGCTCGAACCGCCGCTTCGAACAGGCCCGCGCCCCCGAACTGCGCCAGCTGCGCGCCCTCGTCGCCAACCTCTACGCCGGCAACGGCGGGTCGGTGTGGATCGAGGGGGACAAGGGCAGCGGCAAATCCGAACTGCTCAGCACCGCGCTGGCCGAGGTCGGCGGCAACGGCGTACAGGTCGCGTGGGCGGTCGCGGACGAGTTCAGTCGACGCTCACCCCTGCGCGTGATGCTGGAATGCCTTGGCGTCACAGCGGATTCGCTGCTCTCCAACGCGGCCGGCATCGGCTGGCGCCAACCCGGCGGCACCGCGCCGCGCACCTGGTCCGGCGGTGACCCGGTCGTGGTCG
>DASYBO010000339.1:0-13150 GCA_036500685.1 Pseudonocardiaceae bacterium
AAGCTGCTCACCGCGGCGCACGAACGCGGCCTGCGGGTGCTGATGGACCTGGTGCCCAACCACTGCTCGGACCAGCATCCCTGGTTCCAGCAGGCATTGGCAGCAGCACCCGGTTCGCCGGAACGAGCCCGTTTCCACTTCCGCGACGGTCGTGGCCCGGAGGGCGCCGAGCCGCCGAACAACTGGCGTTCCACGTTTTCCGGTTCGGCGTGGACCCGGGTGGCGGGTGAACAGTGGTACCTGCACAGCTTCGACTCCAGCCAGCCCGACTTCAACTGGGCCAACGAAGAAGTCCGTGAACTGTTCGACAACGTGCTGCGCACCTGGTTCGACCGCGACGTCGACGGCTTCCGCATCGACGTCGCGTACGCGATGGTCAAGCACCCGGACCTGCCGGAACTCGTCGACCCGAGGGACAACCCGTACGCCTGGAACCAGCCGGGCGTGCACGAGATCTTCGCCCGCTGGCGCGCGATCGCCGAGCAGTACAAGCGCGACATCCCGCTGATCGGCGAGGTGTGGCTGTCCCCGCAGGAGGCCGCCGACTACATCCGACCCGGCCGGTTGAACCAGGTCTTCTACTTCGACCTGATGACGCAGTCCTGGGATCCGGCCGCGTTCCGCTCGTCCATCGACGCCACCGTGGCCAGCGTGCCCGAGGGCGGGGGAGGGCCTGCGTGGACGTTGAACAACCACGACGTGCACCGCTCGGTGAGCCGCTACGGGCTGACCGAGGCCGAGCCGATGGACACCGACGACGCGCACGCCCGCAAGACCCGCGCGCGCGGCACCGTCGATGTCGAGTTGGGGCTGCGCCGGGCTCGGGCGGCGGCGCTGCTGCTGCTCGCGCTGCCCGGTTCCGCCTACCTGTACCAGGGTGAGGAACTGGGCCTGCCCGAGGTGATGGACCTGCCGGACGGCGCACGGCGCGACCCGATCTGGTTCCGTTCGCAGGGCCGCGAACACGGCCGTGACGGCAGCCGCGTACCCCTGCCCTGGACCCAGGACCGGCCCACTTTCGGTTTCTCCCCGGCCGATGCGACCGCCGACCCGTGGCTGCCGCAACCCGACTGGTTCGCCGACTTCGCGGTGTCCACACAGGACGGTGTACCCGATTCGACGCTCAGCCTCTACCGCGCCGCGCTACCGCTGCGCCGAAACCTGCTCGCGGACAACGCTTTCCAGTGGCTCGACGCAGGCCGCCCAGATGTGCTCGCCTTCCGGCACGGTGCCGGCATCAGCGTCACCAACATGGGCACCGAACCGTTCACCGTACCGGGGGAGTGGGGCGAGATCGTGCTGCGCAGTGCGCCGGGCGAGGGCCGCGAACTGGCCTCGGGGACCGGCGCGTGGCTAGCGGCTGGCGCCTAGGCAGATGAAGGGGCGCCGGAACGGGTCCACCGCGATGGCGTCCGCGAGCGCGGTGGCCGGGGCGGCGCCCGCGGCGAGGTGGCGGTGGTAGTCGCCCATGGCGGCGGCCGCGGCCTGGTCGCCGACGCGGGTGATGGCAGCGGTCACGGTGCGACCGCCGGCGGCGAGTAGTGCGCCCGCGAAGCCGAGCGCCTCGTCACCGGGTCGGATTCGGGACAGCGCGAGTTCGCAGGCGGCGAGCACGACGTGTTGGGGTGGGCGGTGCAGCCGGGTGATCTCGTGCGCGAACAGCGCGCCGTCCACCAGGTCCAGATGGGAGAACAGGGCGTTCTCAGGCTCGTGGGTGCCGTGCGCGGCGACGTGCGCGAGGGCGGCGCCGTCGAGGGCGGCCAGCACGCCCTGCACGGTCGCGTGTTCGGTGCCGATCACTCGCGCGTCCGGGTGATGTACGCGCAGACTGCCGACCTCGCCGACGGCCGCGGCCAGGTGCGGGCCGCCGACCAGCACGGTGTGCCCGTGATGATCGTCGGCGCGGGCCGCCGCCAGCCACGCGGTCGCGGACGGTGCGACCACCACCGGCCTACCGCGCAGGGAAGGCAGCGCGCCCCAGCCGGTCGCGTACAGCGCGCCGGTCGGGACGATCACCAGTTCGCGGTCGCCGATCAGCTTGGCCAGCGGTCGGATCAGCCGGTTGTCGAGGCGGTCGGCCCTGCGTGCGGCCGAAGTGGACACCGCGGTGGCGAGTTGGGCCGGCAGCGAGTCCGGGGCGAGCGCGTCGAGGTCGGCGTGTAGTTCCTGGGCGGCGACGGCGACATCCGACACGTCGCCGAGGTGCAGCAGCCGCACCCGGTTGTCGCAGACGACCAGAGCGAAGATCTCGTTGTTGGAGTTGAGGAAACTGACCATGGCCCGATCGCCGAGGTGCGCCATCACCTCGGCGACGTCCGCGACCGGCCGGGGCGCGCCCCAGGGGCTGTCCCGCCAGCCGAGCCGGATCATCTCGCGGCTCAGCGACGCGTGCCGGGACACCAGCTCGCGGCTGGGCGCGCCGGTCAGCCTGGCCTGCTGCACCGCGCGCGAGAGGTAGCGGTATTCGCGGACCTTGTCCGCCAGCTCCGGGTCCTCCGGCGGGGGGAGCGGCTGGTAGCGGTAGACCTGCGCCCTGGTCCGTTCCGTCCAGCCGAACAACTGCCGCGCGGGCGAACGCGAATGCTCGATGACCAACCGGACCGCGAGCCGGCCCAACTCGCGGCCGTGCACAGCGGTACCAGATACCAGTTCGGCGCCGCCCATCCGATCGCGGACCCGGTTCAGTTCGGTGAGTCCGGCCGTGGCCTGGCTGAACGCACGCCGTCGATCGCCGCGCGCCACCGCGAACTCGGCTAGGCAGAGCCTGCGCAGCATGCGGTGGTCGACCGGAGTGACCCGGCGCGGTTTCGGGACGAGGGCGAACTGTTCGGTCGCGGTGGCCAGCATGCCGCGGCGCAACTGCAACCGGACCGCCAGCATCCGCGCCACCGCGGACTCGTCGACCAGCTTCAACTCGGCCAGTTCCGCGGCGATTTCGGTGGCCCGTTCGGACAGCTTGGCCGGCACCTTGTCCCGCGCCAGCGCGTCGTTCACGTCCGCGCGCAACCGGATCAACGAGACGATGGCGGCCCAGGCGCGGTCGCCGTGTCGCCGGAACCGGCGCCGGGCCGAGTTCGCGTAGCGGTGGGTGGTTTCCAGATCGCCCTGGAACACCGCGGCCGCGGCCCGCAGCAGTTCCGCCTCGGCGAGGTGGCGGAAGTCGCGCTGCTCGTGCAGTTGCGGGAGGACGTCGTCCAGCAAGGTCGCCGCGTCGTCGGCGAGGCCTGCGGTCAGCAGGATCTCGGCCTGGTCGGTGCGCAGTTTGGGCAGCGCGCTCGGCTCCAGTTCGCGGTAGCTCTCGCCGGCCTTCTCCTGGTGCAGCAGAGCTTGCGGGATGTCGCCGATCCGCCAGGCAAGGGAGCCGTGCGCGTGGTGCGCCTTGGCCCGCAGCATGGCCAGATCCTGGGCGTCCGGCCGGTCCGGTTCGAGTAGGCCCGATTCGACGACCTGTTCGAGCCTGCGCAGATCGCGGTCGGCCGGTCCGGGATGGCCCGCGGCGATGTGCGTCAGGCCGCGGTTGAGCAGGTTCGTCGCCAGGCTGTAGTGGTCCCCGAGTCCGCGCCCGTAGCCGCGCTCGCCGATCAGGATGCCTTCGCTCAGCGCGGCGATGCCCTCGGCATGCAGGTTGCCGCGCGCGAAGAGCATGCCGCGCTGGCCGTGCACCTTGGCCGCGAGATCGTCGCGCAACTGCTGGTCGGCGACCTCGGTAAGCCCTTTCTCCGCCGAAGCGAGCCAGCGCAGGCCGGCATTGAGCCCGTGGATCTCGGTGTCGGCCGAGGACAGGGTGATCATGATCCGGGCCCGCAGTACCGAGGAACCCATCGGTTCGGTACCCTCCAGCAGCCGCAGTGCCCGCCGCAGGAACTGGGCGGCGTCGTGCGGCCGCCAGGCATTCCCGGCGGCGCGGCCACGGCGATACAGCTCGTCGGCCTCTCGGCGTCGACCCGCGTCATCATCAGATGAGCGCGACGGAACCACGCGGGTCGACTGGGCCACCGCGCTATGTCACCACATCAGCTCCCCACGCGGAAACCCACCCGGTGATCGACGTCGGGACGCTGCCTGTTATCGCCTGGGCGCTTACCGCATGATGGTGGGCGTCACCACCGTTCGGGGGCGCTGCCCCTCGGGGACCGCGAGGTGTACCAGGAGCTGCGTGCAGCCAAGCGGAACGTTGGTCAGTACGAAACGACCACCGTCATCGGCGGCCGCGGTCTGGGCGTCGTGTCCTTCGACCCGCACCTCGACGGTGTGCGGTCCGGAGGGCACCAGCCAACCGTCGAAACGGTGGCCGCCCGACGCCGGGGCGATGCTGACCATGACGGTCAGGTCCTCCACCGTGAAGGTCATGGTGCTCGGTCCGGCTTGGCTGCGCACCCCGGCCAGTTCGGCGGCCGGTGACCTTCTGGCGATCTCGATGAATTCCGGATTCTCCAGTTCGAGCGCGAACTGGATCCGTGCCACCAGGTCCGGCGGCATGGGATCGGCTAGCACAAGCAGGTCCCCCAGCTCGTTGAGCAACTCGGTGTCTTCGGGTGACAGGCCGAGGGCTGACAGTCCTTCCCCCGCCCGCCCGGGCCCTGTCGGGCCATCGGGTGGGTTCACGACGAACCTCCTTCGGTCTCATTGGTGAGTGCGCCGCGCAGCGTCGTCAGGCATCGGTTGCGCGTTGGACCGATGCTGCCGCGCGGTATCTGGAGTGTTTCTGCGACCGCGTTGTACTCGGCTCGGCCGGCCAAGACGGTCAGTCGCAGGATCTCCTGGCAGCGTTTGGACAGGGTCCGGAACGCCGACCAGAGGGCGATGTTGCGATCACGCTTCAGGACTTCCTGTTCGGGCAGGCCGTCCTGGGCGCGGAGCCTGTCGAGGACCTCGTCGACAAGCGGTTGTTCGTTATCGGTACTGCGCTGTACCCGTACTGCTTCCCGCCGGGTCGTGGTGATCAGCCAACGGGCCAGCGCTCTCGGTTCGGCAACCGAGTCGAGCTTGCGCAGCAGCGTCAGCCAGACGGTCTGTACCACGTCCTCGGCCTGGGTCCGCTCGATCCCCTGCGATCGAGCGACATGCCAGACCAGCGGTGAGAGATCTTGGACCAGAGCATCGAGTGCCTGGCGATCGCCGGTGCGGGCCGCGACGAGACACGCGGCATGTCGCTGGTATCCGTCCAGTTCCCACCAGGGCGCGTCCGCCATGTTCGCGTCCTCCAAGCTCGGGTCCGCACCCGACGTTGCCGCATCGACCCGGGTGCCACCCCGTTTGCCGGTCATAACCATGCGGTGATCCTCCTTGATGCGGTGCGCCGGTCCACACGAGCCCGCCTTCCCCGAGGTGGGCACGCGCAGACCGTCGAGGTACATGAGTGGTACCCGCGCACCTGGATACGTCAAGACCAAGATTTTTTCAGAAGAGTTCCATCCACCCCGGACAGGCGAGTGGCCGGGCGATCCGGCGCCCGGCCACTCGATCATCGCATCGGCTACCCCTCGGCCGCAGGCCTGCGGGGTTCCGCACCGCTTCAGTTGGCGGGTACCGGCACGTCCTGGGTGCCCCAGCCGCCGTTGGCAGGCTGGGCCTTGCTCGGATCCCCTGCGGGCGCCGGCGCTGACGGCTCCTGTGGCTCCGAGGGTACCGGCGTTGGCTCGATGACCCGCTCCAGGTCCTCAAGGGCCTGCTTGTCCTCGATGTTGTCTGCCATGGTGCTAACCCCTCCCTGTGAGACCCCGACGCCGAGTACGTCAACCCGACTTGATCACTCGCAGTGATCAGTTGAGTAGAGAGATGTGGCAAGCGGGTGAACGCACTGACTGAAGTATGCCTAACGGACTAGCGAAGTAAAGGAAATTCTCACTGTCCGACGCGAATTTTTTAGGGCTTTCCGGAATTAAAACTTTTGGGCGCGGCGGAGGGCCCCCTCGCCCCCCGAACTCCAGGGAGGGGGCCCTCGTAGGCCGGTGTACGCGCTGCCACGGTCGATGCCAGGCCCCTCCCGTCTGAACATCGACCGTGGCCCCTGCGCCGGCGCACCCCGGCCGCTCTTGGTGCTCAACGAGCCACGTGGATCAAGAGCCCAGATGGGCCCGGCAGATACAGTTTTGGCCGAAAAATCTTCCACTGGTGAACTAAGTAGTTCTACGGAGAGTGTTCATTGACAGGGGCATTGATCCGATGTTTAAGTGTCTGTCGGCGCGTGGCTGATGGTTGGCTTGCGCGCGAGAACCGAAAGCTCCGAGTTCATCCGATCTCTCGCTGTCCACGTCAGTTCCGAGGTTGAGGAGTGTGACCCAATGACGGGCCCTGCTCGTGCTCGCATCCGCGCCGCGCTGACCGTCGGCGCCCTGATCGCGGCCACCGTCCTGGCCGGCGGGGGAACGGCCACCGCCGTCCCGGCGCCGGCCATCCCCGCCGACACCCTGTTCGTCGCGCCGAACGGCGCCGGGCTGTCCTGTTCGGTCGTCGCACCGTGCGCCCTGACCACCGCGCAAGGGGAAGTACGCGCCTTGGCGAAATGGTTACCCGGCGATATTGATGTTGATTTATGGGGCGGCGTCTACCACCTGTCGCACGCCCTCGTGCTCGGTCCGCAGGATTCCGGCCAACGTGGACACACCGTTGTCTACCGGGCAGTGCCAGGACAGAAACCGGTGCTGAGTGGATCGCAGCGAGTGACTGGCTGGACGTTGACCGACCCCGGCCACGACATCTATCGGGCCACCGTGCCCAAGGGCAGCGCGAGCAGCCAGCTGTTCGTCGACGGCGCCAGGGCGCAGCGGGCAAGGGGACCGCTCAACCCTGGCGGGTTCAGCCTGGTCGGGTCCAGCTTCGTCACCAGTGACCCGTCGTATGCCGCGTTCACGAACACTGGCCAGATCCAGGTGGTGGACAACAACGACTGGAAGCAGATGCGCTGTCCATTGCGGAGCATCACCACGACCAGCACCGGTGGGTCGAGCCTGAACATCGATCCGACCTGTTTCGCCAACAACGTGACGCACGTGGTGAATGTCGGATTTCCGTTCAACGGCAGCGGGTTGCCCGCGCTCAACGCGATCTCCTGGCTGGAGAACGCCTACCAGTTGCTGAGCCAACCCGGACAGTTCTATCTGGACTCCGTGGCCGGCTACCTCTACTACATCCCGCTGGCCGGTCAGAGCATGACAACGGCCGACGTGGAACTGCCCACCGTGCAGAACCTGCTCGACGTCGCCGGCACCCCCGGCCACCTGGCCCCGGTGCTCTACAACGCGGCAGGCGCGAGCTACACCGGGTCGTGGTCGGCGTCCACAGGCAGGCCCTACGGTGACTACGGCGACGCGGTGAACTACACGGCGACCAACGGCGACTCGGCCTGCTTCACCTTCACCGGGTCCGGCGTCCAGGTGCTCACCGAGACCAACTCCGACGAAGGCAACATCGACGTCTACGTGGACGGCACCAAGACCGAGACGGTCTCCGCGTACAGCGCGACCCGCGCGGCGCAGCAGCCGGTGGTGGACATCAGCGGTCTGAGCAACGGTAAACACACGGTGCGACTGGTCAAGGCGAGCGGGCAGTACCTGCTGGTCAACGCGTTCACCGTCACACCGAGCACGGTCACCCCCGTGCATGACATGCGGTTCACCGGGATCACCTTCGAGAACTCCACCTGGACCATGCCGGACACCGCCGGCTACGTCGACAACCAGGCCGGCGTGCTGTGGGACCCGAGCAACGACACCCCGATCCGCATCCCGGCCGCCGTCCAGGTGCACCGAGGCGACAACATCACCTTCAGCGGCGACACCATCGAACACACCGGCGGCACCGGCATCGATTTCGCCGACGGCACCAGGAACTCCGGCATCACCAACAGCACCATCACCGACACCTCCGGCGGGGGAGTCTCGCTCGGCGAGGTCGACGACTACTACCTCACCGACCCGGCACTGATGACCACCTCGGACACCATCAGCGACAACCTGATCACCGATGTCGGAAAGGACTACAACGACGCGGTCGGCGTCTGGGTCGGATACAGCAAGAACGCGGTGATCGCCCACAACGAGGTTGGCTACACGCCCTATTCGGGTATGTCGATCGGTTGGGGCTGGGGCTGGGCGTCGGACTGTGCGTTGCAGGCCAAGCAGGGCCTGTCCCAACCGTGCCGGCACGGAACGATCTATGCGGGCGGCAACCAGGTCACCGACAACTACGTGCACGACGTGATGGGCGTGCTTCACGACGGCGGCCCGGTCTACACCAACGGCGGCCAGGGCAACGGCAGCGGTGTGCCCAGCCAGCCGTGCACCAGCATCTCGACGTTCAGCGGCAACGTGCTCGCCGATGGCAACAACACCAACAACATGCTCTACCACGACGAGGGCAGCTCCTGCTGGAACAGCTTCAACAACGTCACCGAGTTCGGCGGCGCGGACTGGACCGGTGAGTGGACGCCGACCATCAACACCATCAGCATCCACGACAACTTCACCGACAACCCGAACTACTACGACAACGGCACCAACATGACCTTCACCCAGGCCACCGTTGTCACCAACGGCGCCTGGCCCGCCGCGGCCAAGGCGATCATGGCGTCGGCAGGACTGTCGCCACAGCCGCCGCTGACCGGCCGCGTCGATGACGACAGTCTCGCCATCGACTACTCGGGTTCCTGGTCGGCCAGTGGCTTCCGCAGCCTCGGCGACTACGACGACGGCGTGCACTACACCACCGACAACGGCGCGTCCGCGTCGCTGACCTTCACCGGTACCGGGATCACCTTCTACACCGAGACCAATGTGGACGAAGGAACCATCGGAATCAGCGTGGACGGAGTCTCCAAGGGCACCGTCAACGCGGACACCCCGACCCGGCAGGCGCAGCAGCCGCTGTACTCGATCAGCGGCCTGAGCGCAGGCCAGCACACGATCACGGTGACCAAGCAGAGCGGCCAGTACCTGCTGGTCGACGGGTTCGCGATCGCTAGTTGACCACCGCCACCTCCGCCGCCGGTGACGCGCCGGTGACGGTCCACCGCCACGATCGGCGGCGGAGGTGGCGATGGCAGAGCACAGCTACGAGTCCCCGCGCCGCAAAGCGTCCCCGATTCCCGCCGACGTCGACTCGGTGTTGCGGGAACCCGGCGCACCGCTGGAACCGACGACCAGAGCGGAGCTGGAACCCCGCTTCCAGCACGACTTCAGCCGAGTCCGGGTGCACACCGACCCGCGCGCCGCCGCGTCCGCCCAGGCACACGGGGCGCGTGCCTACACGGTCGGCAGCCACATCGCGTTCGGGCCGGGCGGCTACGCACCGCACACCACCGAGGGCCGGCAGGCGATCGCACACGAGCTCGCACACGTCGTGCAGCAGAGCCGAGGCGGCGCGACCGCACCAGCGGCCCTCGAACACGACGCACACCAGGCGGCCGATGCCGCGCTGAGCGGCGGCGCGATCAACGTGCGCGGCGGCAGCGCGCCCGCGCTGGCCAAACTCGACGCACATGGCGCACCCGAACCGGCGCAGGCTGCGCCCGACCAGGAGGCCAAGGACACGCTAGTGGCCGCGATCGAGAGCCTCGGCGGCCCCTCCTACCGCGCCGACACCATGACCATCGAGCAACTGTGCCAGGTAGGCGCCCAACTGCTCGCGCGCAGGCACAACACCAACGCCGCCGACTTCGACCCGAAACAGCAGCTGATCAAGGCGATCGAGGCGCTCGGCGGACCGTCCTACTCGCCAGAGCAGATGTCCGAACAGGACCTCCGCCGGGAGTGGGTACGGTTGTCCCAGGAGTCGTTCAACCGGGCCGAGCAGCGGGCCGAGCATCCGCAGTCAGGGCCGATGGAAGCGCGGCAGCTGAGCAAGGCCGACGCCGAGCGCATCCATCAGCAGGACGTCGAACGGCGCCAGAACGAGTACGACCTCAACCGGTTGACCCCGTACACCGACATGGTGCACGCGGCCAGCCTGAACGCCGCCGGCAGCACCGGCTTCCGGATGGGACCGTTCGGCAGCATCGCCTTCGACCTGTTCCTGCTGCACGGGGACGACCCGAGGACCGCGCAGCAGAAGGCAGCGAATGTCGACGCCGCCGCCGCACTCGCGCCGGCCGTCACCCGAGGCGGCCAGACCACCAACGTCGGCAACTCCGTCGCGGAACCCGAGTCGACCCCGGTGATCAGCGAACCGCTCCAAGCCGCGAAGCCAGCAGCCGCACCTGCGAATCCCGCGCCCGCCGCCGCACCGCAGCACCCGCCGTCGGAAGGGGGTGCGGTGTGGGCGATGGGGGCCGGTCCGCGCGGCCAGGCCATCGAGTCGGCCAACGCCAAGCAGTACGCCCGGATGGGCCCGGTGCGCCGGATGCCCAACAGCATGCCCGGCGTCGACTTCACGATGGGGGGCACCACCACCGTCCAACGCGACGCCAAGGGCAGGCGGACCGGCGAGGTCATCGAGGGCGCGACCATCCTCCAGGAGAAATCGGTCGACCTACGCGGCAAGGTCGCCTCGACCACCAACGGCTTCGTGAAGACGATCACGAAGAGCATCGAGGCCGTGTACCAGGTCAACACGGTCAGCCGCAACGGCATCACGGTGACCGAGCCTGCCGACCGCATCCTGAACGTCTATTACGGCCCCGGCGACCTGACACCGGCGCAACAGGCGGGACTGCCGGCGATCGTCGAGTACGCCAAGGATCGCAACGTCGCGGTGAACCTGGTCCGGCACTGATCCGCCATCAGTGCCGGACCGGCCGGCTCAGGCGCCGATGACCTCGGCCGCCGCGGCCTCGAACTTGTCCAGCTGGCGCTCGATCACGCTGCTGTTGGCCGAGGGCACCCAGTGCACGACCCGGCTGAACCCGGCCTCCGCGAACGCCTCGATCTTCTTCGGGTCGGCGGGCACGCCCATCACCTGCAGGTCGATCGGCCGCTCGGCGCGGGCGCGCAGCTCCTTGGCGCGGTCCAGCACGTCGCGGGAATAGTTCGGCATCCAGCCGTCGCCGAAGGCGAGCACCCGGTCCAGGACGGTCGGCCCGCCGCCGCCGACCAGGATCGGCGGGTGCGGCCGCTGCGCGGGCTTGGGCCAGGACCAGATCCGCTCGAAGTTCACGAACTTGCCGGCGTAGCTGGCCTCGTCCTGGGTCCAGATCGCCTTCAGCGCCTCGACCCGCTCGCGCAGCAACGTCGTCCTGGTGCGCGGGTCGGTGCCGTGGTTGGCCATCTCCTCCTTGTTCCAACCCAGCCCGACGCCGAACTCGACCCGGCCGCCGGAAAGCACGTCGATGCTGGCGACCTCCTTGGCGGTGTGGATCGGGTCGCGC
Organism: Pseudonocardiaceae bacterium; assembly: GCA_036500685.1. Lineage (GTDB taxonomy): Bacteria > Actinomycetota > Actinomycetes > Mycobacteriales > Pseudonocardiaceae > CAJCJE01. Next base: position 11,303 of record DASYBO010000339.1, read on the forward strand.
TGCATCAGCAGGCACACGCCGCTGCCGACGCGCAGTTTGGTGGTCGCGGCGGCAGCGGCGGTCATGGTCACGAACAGGTCGTAGGTGTGCGCGTACTTCGCCGGCAGGTCACCGCCGCCCGGATATGGGCTACGGCGCTCGGCCGGGATGTGCGAGTGCTCGGGGAAGAACAGCGCGGAGTGCCCGCGCTGTTCCACCAACCTTGCCGTGTTCGCTGGATCGAGGGCGTAGTGAGTCGCGAAGATCGCGATACCGGTATCCACGTCTTCGCACCTTACAACCGCTTCGGGTCAGAAGTTGTAATTGGCCACGTTGCTCGAGGTGAACACGGTCGGCGGGCCTAGAACCACAGAGGGCCCGGTGGTGCCGGACGCGGCGAGCACGGTGTAGCTGCCGAGCGTGCCGGCGGCGAACTTCGAGCCGGCCTGGAGGCTGGCGCTGTCCGAGGCGAGACCGGCCGCCGCGTAACCGGCCAGGTAGCCCAGCTTGCCCGGATCCCACAGCTCGAACTCCTTGACCGTGCCGTCCTGCACGTAGGACTTCATCTGCGATGGCAGGCCGAGGCCGGTCAGGGTGAGGTGCGAGAGCAGATCCTTGTGCGTGTCAAGGTACTGCGCGGCGGTGGAGATACCGACCGTGGTGGGGGAGATGATCCCGGCAAGGGCAGGGTAGCCAGAAAGGAGGCCCTGTAGGACGGTCAGCGAGGTCGCCGGGTCGTCGTTGCCGTACACCGTGCTGACCAGCTGCATGTTCGGGTACTTCTTCAGTTCCTGCTTCATGTAGCCGATCCAGGCGTTCTGGTTGGTCGCGCTGGCGGCGGCGGACAGGATCGCGATCTGGCCCTTGCTGCCGATCTCGTTGGCCAGCAGGTCCACTTCGGACGTACCGATCTGCTCGGTGTTGGCCTGGTTGACGAACAGGTGGTTCGGGCTGCTGCCGCAGGAGATGTCCGAGTCGAACGCGACGATCTTGATACCGGCCTGCGCGGCCTGGTTCAGCGAGGGACACAGCGCCGAGGGGTCGTTGCCGGCGATCACGATGGCGTCCGCGTGCGCCTGGATGGCGGCCTGGATGGACGGGATCTGCGCGGCCGCGGTGTCCTGGGTGCCGCTGGACACCACCGCCTTGCCGCCGGTCTCCTGCACGGCCTTCTGGCCGCCCTGGTCGGCGATGACCTCGTACGGGTTCTGGGTGTCCTTCGGAATGAAGTAGACCACCAGGCCCTTTTTGATGCTGTGCGCGGTCGGCGCCGTGGTCTGGTCGCCGGCCGCACCGGTGGACGGTGCGCAGGCGCAGGCCAATACCGCGGTCAGCGCGACGGCGACGGTGCCGGTGACCGCACGGATCTTCCTCATCCCAATGCCTTTCTCTGCGTAGCTTCAGGTCGGTTCAGTTGCGGCGAGCGCGGGCGCGAATGCGGCGCAGCGCCTCCCGGCCGTTCGGGATGATCACGCTGATCAGCAGCAGGCCGCCGATCACGATGTTCTGGATCTCCGGGGCGACGTTGAGCTGCGTCAGTACCTGTTGCAGGCAGCCAACCACCACGACGGAGAGCACAACGCCGATCACGCTGCCCTTGCCGCCGAAGATCGACACCCCGCCGAACAGCACGATCGCCACGACGTTGAGTTCGAGGCCGGTGCCGGCGTCGTAGCTGACCGACGCGTTCTTCAGGGTGAACAGGATGCCGGCGAACGAGCACAGCAACCCGGACACCACGAACAGCCAGAACTTCAGCCGATTCACCCGGATCCCGCTGAACTGCGCGGCCTCCGGCTGCAACCCGGTCGCCACGATCGCCCGGCCGAGCGGCGTCGCGTGCAGGATCACCCCGGCGACCACCGCGAG
>DASYBO010000340.1:0-15430 GCA_036500685.1 Pseudonocardiaceae bacterium
AGTAGTTCGGCGATCAGCACCGGGTAGCTGGAGACGTCGGGGAGATCGCCCGCGGTGAACGGGACTCCGTCGTAGTCGCCGCCGAGGCCGAGATGGTCGATGCCGGCGACCTCGCGCATGTGGTCGAGGTGGTCGGCAATGACGGCGGCCGTCGCGACGGGCCTCGGGTGCTCCGCCGCGAACTCGGCCATCAGGGCCTCCCGGTTCGGGTCGCGGCGGCCCACACCACGCGCGTGCAGGAACTCGTCGTAGCCCTTCATCCAGTCGAACGCCGCCGGCAGCACGAACTGCGGGACGAACGTGGCCATGGCGATCCCGCCGTTGGCCGGCAGCGCGGCGAGCACGTCGTCCGGGATGTTGCGCGGATGGTCGCAGACCGCCCGCGACGAGGAATGCGAGAAGATCACCGGCGCCCTGGTGGCCTCGATCGCGTCGCGCATGGTCTGCGGGGCGACATGCGAGAGGTCGACCAGCATGCCCAACCGGTTCATCTCGCGGACGACCTCGACGCCGAACGCGGTGAGCCCGTCGTGGCGCGGATCATCGGTAGCCGAATCGGCCCAGTCGGTGTTGTCGTTGTGCGTCAACGTCATGTACCGCACGCCGAGTTCGTACAGCGCGCGCAACGTGGCCAGCGAGTTGTTGATGGAATGCCCGCCCTCGGCCCCCATCAGCGACGCGATCCGCCCGTCCCGCCGCGCCTGCTCGACCTCGGTCGCGGTGCGCGCGATACGCAAATCCTCCGGGTAACGGTTCGCAAGGGCGCGCACGCAGTCGATCTGTTCGAGGGTCGCGGTGACCGCATCGTCCTTGTCCAGTTCCACCGGGACGTACACCGACCAGAACTGTCCGCCGACGCCGCCCGCGCGCAGTCGCGGCAGGTCGGTGTGCAGATGCTCGCTCTGGTCCTTGCCGATGTCGCGCTGGTCGAGGTCGTAGCGGACCTGCCAACGCAGCGCCCACGGCAGATCGTTGTGACCGTCGATGACGGGCGCTTGCGCGAGTATTTCGTTGGCGCGGGCCAGCAGGGCCGAGTCGGTGACCATGTCCCGAACCTACCCGGTCGCGTCGGTGCGGCGGCCGACCGGCAAGAGTCTCGATACGATCACGGTATAGCCATTCCGTGAAGGAGTATCGACGTGCGCCTCAGCCCGCGAACCGTGCGCGAAATCGACTCACCGATGGGCACGACCTACGCGTTGCTGGCCGGACGAAGCGGCGAACGCGATCTGCTCGACCTCGCGCAGGCCGCGCCGCGCTACCCGGCTCCGCTCGAGGTTGTCGAGCAGGTCATCAAGGTCGCTCAGGAACCGGACGGCGCCGCCTACCTGCCAGGGCCGGGCCTGCCCCGGCTGCGCGAAGCGTTCGCGGCCGACCTCTCGCGCTCCTACCGCAGCCCGGTCGGGGCCGACAAGATGGTCGTCACGGCTGGCTGCAACCAGGCGTTCTGCCTGGTCGCGCAGTCGCTCACCGAGCCGGGCGACGAGGTCATCGAAGTCCTGCCGTACTACTTCAACTACGACATGTGGCTGCGCATGAACGGTGTGGTGCCGCGCTATCTGGAACCAGGCCCCGGCCTCGTGCCGACCCCGGAGGCGGCCGAGGCGCTGATCACCTCGCGCACCAGGGCGATCGTGCTGGTCTCGCCGGGCAATCCGAGCGGGGTCACGATTCCGCCGGACGTGCTGCGTGGCTTCTTCCGACTGGCCGCGCGGCACGACATCGCCTTGATCGTCGACGAGACCTACCGCACGTTCCGCGACACCGCCGAACCCGCGCACGACCTGTTCGCCGATCCGGACTGGGCGCGCACCCTGGTGAGCCTGCACAGCTTTTCCAAGGACCTGGCGATTCCCGGGTATCGGGTCGGCGCGGTCGTCGCGTCGGCCGAGCTGAACCGGGAGGTGATGAAGCTGCTGGACTGCGTGGCGATCTGTGCACCGCGCGTCGGGCAGGAGGCCGCGTGGGCCGGGCTGACCGAAGCGGGGGAGTGGCGGCGAGCGCGTGCGGCCGAGATCGCGGACAAGCGCCAGTGGCTCAACACCGTCATGGCCGACCGGCCTGGCGGCTTCGAGGTGCTGACCTCGGGCGGTTTCTTCGCCTGGGTGCGCCATCCCTTCGCCGGCCGGTCCACCGAGGATGTCGTGCACGAGTTGATCACCCGCTACGACACGCTGGTCATCCCTGGCACGGCGTTCCTGCCCGATGACCGTCAGGTGTTCCGGGTCAGTGTCGGCAACGTCGACAAGCCGGGGCTCAGCGATTTCACCGGGCGGCTGCGGTTGCTGGCGGAGTCGCGCTGAGGCGGTCGATCGCGTCGATCACCAGGTTCCAGAAGCGTTCGTGGTCGAGGGTGACCGCGACGCTGGTGGTGCAGTCCGGGCGGGGCGGCGACCGGAAGTCGGCGACGGTCATGCCTCGGGTCAGGCCACCGGTCAGTTCGACCCGGAGTGGGACCTTCCGCGTGGTCAGCACGGCCGGGTCGATCACATAGGCCACGGTGCACGGATCGTGCACCGGCGGCGCCTCGAAACCCTGCATGTCCTGATACGACCGGGTGAAGAAGTCGAGGATGTCGAGGACGAACCGGGCGACCGGGCCGCCGATGGCCCTGATCCGGTCGACGACCTCGCGCGTGGCCAGGGCCTGGTGGGTGAGGTCGAGCCCGACCATGGTCAGCGGCCACGGCTCGCTGAACACGATGTGCGCGGCCTCCGGGTCGACCGCGATGTTGAACTCGGCCGTGGCGCTGACGTTTCCGCCGCGATAGGCGCCGCCCATCAGGACGACTTCCTTGACCCGCTCGACGATGCGCGGCTCCTTGCGCACGGCCAGCGCGACGTTGGTCAGTGGGCCGGTCGGCACCAGGGTGATCGCGCCCGCCGGTTCGGCCATCACGGTGTCGATGATCAGGTCGACGCCGTGCCGGGGGTCGAGGCTGACCGTCGGTTCGGGCAGGACGGGGCCGTCAAGGCCGGTTTCGCCGTGCACGTCGCCGACGAACTGCGGCTCGATCAGCGAACGCCGCGCCCCCGCCGCGATCGGCACGCCATGGATTCCGGCGACCGTCGCCGTGGCCAGCGCGTTGCGGGTGACGTTCTCGATGGTCTGGTTGCCCGCGACGGTGGTCACCGCGGCCAGCTCGATCTCGGGGTTGCCGTGCGCGAGGATCAACGCGATCGCGTCGTCGTGCCCTGGGTCGCAGTCGAGGACGATTCGCTTGGCCATGGGCCAACGCTAGCGTTAGCCAATTGTGAATCGCGATTGTCCTGAGTCGTCACTATCATGCGTGTTTCGATGTCGGTCACATTGACCGACACACTCGGGAGGGCCGATGACTACGCCTGGTTCAGATCCGTCCGGCTATGGCGACAGTGGTTCCGGATCGATGCCGCCGCCGCCCGCATACGACACGGGTACCGGGTACCCCGGTCAGGGTGGCCCGATGGGCGCGCCGAAGAACGGTTTCGGCGTCGCCGCACTTGTCCTTGGCATTCTCGCGCTCGTGCTGTGCTGGAGCGCGGTCGGCGGCATCGTGCTGGGCGCGCTGGCGATCATCTTCGCCATTCTCGGCATACGCAGGGCCAACCAGCGGATTGCGACGAACAAGGGGATGGCGATCGCCGGTCTGGTGACCGGCATCATCGGCCTGATCATCGGCGTGCTGTTCGCCATCCTGGTCGGTAGCTTCCTGTCGGTGTTCGGGGGAACGGTCAGCGACTACACGCACTGTCTGCAGCAGGCCGGTCAGGACCAGACCGCGATTCAGCAGTGCCAGCAGCAGTACAGCCAGCAGCTGCAACAGAAGGTCAACGGCAACTGAACACCTCACCTCCGCCCGTCGCGCATCGTGCGCGGCGGGCGGAGGTGTGTTGTTCAGCCCATCGGGTTGGCCTTGTCCCGCAACGTGTCCAGGACGGGCGCGTACATCCTGGCCTTGATGGCGCCCAGGGTCGGACCGGCCTTGGCGGTGTTGGCTCCCGCGATGTCCAACGCGGTCGCGCGCACCGCGTCCTCGGCGACGGCCCGGTCGACGATGCCGGCGGCGAGCGCGTCGGCGCCGCCGTAGCGACGGCCGGTGGTCATCGCCTCGTGCATGGCCGGCTGCGGCAGGCGGGCCTGGATCAACGCGGACATGCCAGGGGTGAACGGGATGTTGATGTCGACCTCGGGCAGGCACCAGAAGCCACGGTCCGCGCGCATCACCCGGAAGTCGTGCGCGAGCGAGAGCATGGCGCCCGCCGCGAAGGTGTGGCCCTGCAACGCGGCCACGGTGATCATCGGCAGTTCCAGCACCCGAGCGAACAGTTCCTGCACGGAGTTGACGTAGTCCATGGCCTTGTCACCGTTGGCCAGCAGCCACTCCAGGTCGAGGCCGTTGGAGAAGAACTTGCCGGTCGCGGCGGTCACGAGGGCGGCGCCATCCGCGTCGGCCACCTTGTCGAGCGCGGCGTTGGCCGAGGCAAGCCAGTCGGGGTGGAAGCGGTTCTCGGTGTCGCCGAGGTCAAGGACGAACACGTCACCCTGGCGGTCGAGGGTGGGCATGGCGACTCCTTCGCGCGGTCCAGTTGCTACTGATGGGTAACTTATGACGCGCGGGCCTGCTCGGCAAGTGCGCAACCCACTCACGGTCGGTTATCTCGCCATGAGAGAGTCTATCTTCTGAAGGGTTGCATAGCCGCATGGCAACTAGTACCATTGAGACCATGGACACCACCTCCACCCGTCGATCGACGTTGGCCCTGGCTGTCTTGTCGATGCTCGGCGAGGCTGAACAGCACGGGCAGCCGGCACTGCATCCCTACAAGATGCAGCGGCTGATCAAGGATCGCGGCAAGGATGAGGTGATCAATGTCGGTCAGCGGGCCAGTCTGTACCGCACGATCGACCGCTTGCGCCGCATCGGTCTGATCAGGGTGGTCGAGAGCAAACGCGACGACAAACGCCCCGAACGGACGCTCTACGCACTCACCGACGAGGGCCGGAAGACCTGGCGCGAGTGGATCCTCGACGCGCTGGCCACCCCGACCCGCAACTACTCGGAGTTCCCGGCCGCCATCGCGTTCATGCCGCTGCTCGACCCAGCCGATGTGTTGGAGCAGTTGGAGAAGCGCAGGGACAACCTGGCGGCCGAACTTGACCGGATCAAGGGGTCGGTCGAGGATTCCGAGGGGTGGGGGCGGCTGTTCGCCCTGGAGATGGAGTATCTGCGAGTAACGACCGCTGCTGAGCTGGGATGGATCGAAACGATCGTCTCGGACCTCCGATCCGGAAGCATCACGTGGACCACCGAGTGGCTCGACATGGTGACAGATCCAGAGAAAGCAACGACCGAGAGCAGCATCCCGGTGCCCGGCACAGGGGAGTAGCGCAGCCAGTTCCGTACAGGACACACCGGCTACCGGTGGGTCGTATTTTGTCACGGCCGAAATCAGAGGGGTTTCCATCATGGCTAGGTCTCCATTTCACGTCATCATCGTCGGCGCGGGCACTGGCGGCCTGTGTCTGGCGCAGGGGCTCAAGCGAGCCGGCATCAGCGTCGCGGTGTACGAACGCGACCGGACGCGTCGCGACGGCCTGCAGGGCTACCGGGTCGGTATCGACGCGGACGGCAAGCGCGCCCTGCGGGCCAACCTGTCCCCGGAGCTCTACGAAACGTTCCTGGCGACCTGCGCGCTGCGGCCGCTCTACGGCAACCAGATGACCAAGGACAAGAAGTTCCTGTTCTCCGCAGGCCCCGAGGTCCTGAAGGAAGAGGACCGTCCGGCCGAGGAGGACCAGGACGAGTCGGTCAGCCGGATGACGCTGCGCCAGGTGCTGCTCACCGGTGTCGAGGACATCGTCACCTTCGAGAAGGAGTTCTCGCACTACGAGCAGACCGAGGACGGCCGGGTCACCGCCCACTTCACCGACGGCACCTCGGCCACCGGCGATCTGCTGATCGGCGCCGAAGGCGCGAACTCCAGGGTGCGCAAGCAGTACCTGCCGGAGGCGAAGCTGGTCGAGACCGGCCTTGTCGGCATCACCGGCAAGACCCTGCTCACCCCGGAAACCCGCCCGCTGGTGCCCGAGCGAATGATGCGCGGGGTCAGCATGGTGCACGGTGACAAGGGCTTCATGTGCATCTTCCACATCATGCAGTTCAAGTGGGACACCAACGGTGAGATCAAGGACGGCATCGGCACCACCGACGCCGAGCTGATCAAGAACTGGCCCGGCCTGCTCTACGACAACAGCCGCGACTACATCATGTGGGGCTTCGCCGCGGCCGACACCTGGCTGCCGGACAACGTGACGCGCATGCGCGGCCAGGAGATCCAGCAGCTGGTGCTGGACATGACCAAGGACTGGCACCCGGACTTCCGCAAGATCTTCTCCCTCGGTGACCCGGCCAGCAGCTTCCCGCTGTCCATCCGGACCTCCGAGCCGATCCCCGAGTGGAAGACCACCAACGTCAGCCTGATCGGGGACGCCGCGCACACCATGACCCCCGGGCGCGGTGTCGGCGCGAACACCGCGCTGCGTGACGCGCGGCTGCTCACCCGCACGCTGACCAAGGCGCTCAACGGCGAGTCCTCGCTGCTGGACGCGGTGCACGAGTACGAGACCATCATGACCAGCTACGCCTGGGACGCCGTGATCAAGTCGCGGGCGCAGATGGACGGTCGCTCGATCATGCACAAGGGCGGCGTCGGCGGTGCCTTCGCCCGCGCCGGTATGCGTACCGCGATGCGGGTCATGGACCACCTGCCGCCGGTCAAGCGCAAGATGGTCGCCTCCGAGACGACCTTCCGCGGCGCCGGTCGCGACGACGAGGACTGAGTCGGACATGGAACTGGGGTGCTCTCCCGATTTTCGGAGAGCACCCCAGGTCTTTGTGGGTCGCGATCAACGACGCATGTTGTCGAGTGAGGAGGTGTCGTGCCGGCCGGTGCGGAAGATCGGTTCGGCCACGACCGAGCGGAGCAGGTCGATGGTGGTGCGCACGCCGTGTCCGCTGATCCGGAATTCGCCGAGCGCCCGGTCCATCCTGGCCAGCGCCTGCTCGCGGTCCGGCGCCCACACGATCACCTTGGCCAGCAAGGAATCGTAGTCGGTTGGCACCCGCCAACCCTGGTAGGCGGCGGTGTCCACCCGCACGAACGGGCCGCCCGGCGGCACGAACTCGGCCAGCACACCGGGGCAGGGCGCGAAGTCCCGCTCGGGGTCCTCCGCGTTGACCCGGCATTCCATTGCCACGCCTCGGGTGACGATGTCGTCCTGGCGCAACGACAGCGGTAGGCCTGCCGCGACGCGCAGTTGTTCGCGGATCAGGTCGATGCCGGTCACCGATTCGGTCACCGGGTGCTCGACCTGGATCCGCGAGTTCACCTCGATGAACACGAACTCGTTGCCGTCGACCAGGAACTCGAACGTGCCAGCCCCGGTGTAGCCGACGGCCTTGGCGCCCTGCACCGCGCACTGCGCGAGCTGGGCGCGGATCTCTTCCGGCAGGTTCGGGGCCGGGCTCTCCTCGATGAGCTTCTGATGGCGTCGCTGCACCGAGCAGTCCCGCTCGCCGAGGTGCACGACATTGCCGTACTGGTCGGCCATGATCTGCACCTCGACGTGCCGGGCGTGCGCCCAGTAGCGTTCGAGGTAGACACCGCTGTCGCCGAAGGCGATCCGCGCGGCGTTGCGCGTGCGGTGATAGGTGGGCAGCAGGTCGGCCCAGTCCCGGACCACCGCCATGCCGCGCCCGCCACCGCCTGCCGACGCCTTGATGATCAGCGGCAGCCCGATCCTGCGGGCGTGCTCGACGACCTCGACCGGCGTGCGCACCGGTTCGGTTGTGCCGGGCAGCACCGGAAGTCCGGCCGCCGCCATGGTTCCGCGCGCGAGAGCCTTGTCGCCGAGGCGTGCCATCACCTGCGGTTCGGGGCCGACGAAGACCAGGCCGTTGTTGGCGCAGATCTCGGCGAAATCGGGATCCTCGGAGAGAAAGCCGTAACCGGGGTGCACGGCCTGCGCCCCGGTGCCCAGCGCCGCCTCGATGATGGCGGGCGGGTAGAGGTAGCTGTGCTTGGGCGTGCTCGGTCCGATTTGGACGGTCTCGTCTGCGGCGCGCACCGCCGCCGAGTCGCGGTCGGCGGCGGAGTAGACGACGACCGTGCGGATGCCCATCTCGCGACAGGTGCGCACCACGCGCAGCGCGATCTCGCCCCGGTTGGCCACAAGGACCTTGCCGAACATGGCATGTGACTCGGGCTGGGCGTGCCGCTCCGCTGTCGCGGTCACGGCTGCGCCACCGGTTCCAGCATGACGAGGTCCTGGCCGTACTCGACGAGTTCACCGTCCTTGACCAGCACCTCGACCACCCGGCCCGGCACCTCGCTGACCACGGCGTTCATCAGCTTCATGGCCTCGACGATGCCGATCTGCTGACCGGGCACGATCACGTCGCCGGGCTCGACGAACGGACGGGCACCCGGCTCCGAGCACCGGTAGAAGGTGCCCACCAGCGGCGCGGACACGGTGATCCCGACCGGCTCGACCACGACCGGTACGACCGGAGCCCCGACCGGCGCGGTCGCCGCGACGACCGGAGCGGCCTCCGGCTGCGGCCACTCCACGTCGATGCTGGCCTGACCGACCCGCATGTGCACCCGGACCGGTGGCTGCGGCCCGGACTGCACCACCTCGTTGACGCCTTCGCACAGCGCGCGCATGGCCTCGTGCGCATCCAACTCGGCGAACATGGAACCAACGCTGGAATCGGTGAGCCGCTCTCGCTCCCGCTGCGCCGTCCTCGGCTCGATGTCGGTCATGTCAGCTAGCTCCTTCGGTCTCGATCCCTGGTTCCAGCACGCCGAATCGGCGGAATCTGGCCCGACGGTCCCGGATCAGCGCTGGGCCGTCCTGGCTCCGCAACTCCGCCAAGGCATTCACGATGGCGTCCCGCACCAGCACGCTGGCCGCGGCCGGGTCCTGGTGCGCGCCCCCGTCCGGCTCGGGGATGACGGCGTCGACGACGCCGAGCCGCAGCAGTGAACCGGCGTCGATGCGCATGGCATCGGCCGCCGATGACGCGGCCTCCGGCACCTTCCACAGGATCGCCGCGCAGCCCTCGGGGCTGATCACCGAGTAGATCGCGTGCTCGCAGATCAGCACCCGATTGCCCGATGCCAGCGCCAGCGCGCCACCGCTGCCACCCTCGCCGGTGATCACGCTGATCACCGGGACCGGCATGCCTCCCATGGTGCGCAGGCATTCGGCGATGCTGTGCATCTGGCCCTGTTCCTCGGCGGCACTGTCGGGATAGGCACCGGGGGTGTCGATCAGGGTGACCAGCGGGATGCCCAGTTTCGAGGCGAGGCGCATCACCCGCACGGCTTTGCGGTGACCGGCCGGGGTGGGCATGCCGAAGTTGCGCCGGATGAGTTCGGCCGTGGTGTGCGCCTTCTCGTGGCCGAGCACCGCGAGCGGTGCACCGTCCACAATGGCCAAACCGCCGACGATGGCGGGACAGTCGCCGCCTGCCCGGTCCCCGTGCAGTTCGACGAACGCGTCCACCCAGTGCATCAGGTGATCGCGCAGCGTCGGCCGGCCGGGATCGCGGGCCATCTTGAGCAGCTGTTCGGTCTTGGTCTCGGCGACCCGGCTCGGGTCGCGCAGGAGCACGTCGGGTTTGTCCGCGCCCCAGTCGGCATCGGCGGGGCGGGTCACGGCGAGGAGCGTGGCCAGGGTGTGCGGCAGTTGGTCGCGCGGTCGGACGTCGTCGACGAGTCCTTGGCGCAGCAGGAACTCGGCGGTCTGGAAACCGTCGGGCAGCTGCTGGCGGATGGTCTGCTCGATCACCCGCCTGCCGGCGAAACCCATGCGTGCGCCGGGCTCGCACACGATCACGTCGGACAGGGTGGCGAAGGAGGCCGCGACGCCGCCGAAGGTCGGGTCGGTGACCAATGTGATGGTCAACAAACCTGCCTCGTCAAGGGCGGCGAACGCGTTGGCGGTCTTGGCCATCTGCATCAGCGACAGCGCGCCCTCCTGCATGCGCGCACCGCCGGACGCGGTCACCACCAGCAGCGGTAGCCTGCGCGCCAACGCTTCCTCGGCCGCCGCGGTGACCGCCTCGCCCGCCGCGCAGCCGAGAGATCCGCCGAGGAAACGGAAATCCATCACCGCGACGACGAGCGGGTGGTCCTGCACGTTGCCGACCGCCACCTTGACCGCGTCGGTCAGACCGGTGCTGTGCCTGGCCCTGATCAGCCGCTCGCGGTAGAGCAGCCGGTCGGCGAACTCGAGCGGGTCGTGCACGGTGGGTTGCGGGGTGATCTCGGTCCAACCCGGTTCGAGGAGTTGGTCGAGCCGTTGGGTCGCGGTCAGCCTGCTGTGCCAGCCGCAGTTCGGGCAGACCCCGAACAGCCGCTCGAAGCGCCTGCGGTAGAGCAGCATCCGGCACTGCGGACAGCTCAACCAGTCCTCGGTGCCGGTGTCCGACTGGTGCTGTTCAACGGTACTGGTCATGATGCCTCGTCCAGTGTGGTCGGCAGATCGTTGAAGGCGTGGGCCTCGAACGAGGCAGGGATGGCCTGCCCTGCCATGGTCATGCCCACCGCGATCAGCATCTGCAGACTGATCCGGCCGATCGTGCGCCAACGTTCGCGCAGTCGCTCCTCATCCTCCGCGGTCATCGGACGCATCCCGCGCACCTCCCCAGAACTGGTCAATATTCGGCCGCTACCTGGAATATCTCGAACGGCCGGCCGGTGGAGTGATCGCGGTAGCGCCGCATCGGTGACGTGCTGTCCTTGTGCGACGCACCCGCCTCCCACTCCTGGAACGCGGCAAGATCCCGCCACCGGCTGGCCACCACGAACACCTGCGGATCGTGCACGCCGCGCAGCAACTCGTTGCCGAGCATGCCCGGCACGACGGCCATCTCCTCGCTCACCGCCTGGTAAGCGTCCTGGACACCGTCGCAATCGTCGGTGCGGTGCCGGATCAGGACCCGCACCTGACTCATCCCGCCGCCTCCCACTCGCGGTGGGAGGTCGGTGCGTCCGCGCCCGCGGTCAGGTGCGCGACCACGTTCATCGTGGTCATCGAACCGCCGCTGCGGTACGGGTGCAGCTTCTGCCGGTGATCCAGGTGCCGCGAGCTGGTCTCGAACTCGCGGAAGCGCGGCTCGTCGACCCAGTCGCTGACGATGTAGTAGATGCCGGTCTCGTCGACGCTGCGGGACAGCCACTGGCCGAGGTTGGCCGGATGAGAGGTGACCGAGTCACCGACGTCCTGCCAGACCTTCTCGAACTCGTCGGTCAGCCCGTCCTTGATCTGCATGCGCAGCATGACCCGGAAGATCTCGGTCATCAGGAAATCCCTCCATCGACGTGGATGACGGCGCCGGTGACGTAGCGGGAGAGGTCACTGGCCAGCCACAGCACCGCACCGGCGACCTCCTCGGGCTTGCCGAGCCTGCCGAGCGCGGTCTTGGCCGCGTAGCGCTCGCGCATCAACTTGGCCTGTTCGGCCGGCATCGCGTCCAGCGCCTCGGTTTCGATGACGCCAAGCGCGAGCACGTTGAACCGCAGGCCCTTGCCGCCGTACTCCTTGGCCAGCGACCGGCTCAGCCCGCGCAGCGCCGCCTTGGTCGCGGTGTAGTGCGCGCGCAGCGGAATGCCCACCTCGGAGGACTTCGAGCCGATGTTGATCACCGACGCACCCTCGCCCAGGAACGGCAGCGCGTGCTGGATGACCAGGTGCGCGCCGGTGAGGTTGGTGTCGATGATCCGCTGCCACTCCGCGACCGGCAGTTCGCCGTAGGGCACGTGGCTGATCGCGCCCGCGTTGTTCACGATCAGGTCGAGCGTGCCGAACTTCTCCTTCGCCTCGGCCAGCAGGCTCGCGACCTGTGCCGGGTCGGCAAGGTCGGCCTGGATGACGTGGTGCTGGCCGCCGATCTCCTTCAGTTCCCGTTCCAGCGAGCCGACCAGTTCACTGTCCTGCCGGTAGCAGGTGATCACGTCGACGCCCGCCTTGGCCAGCGCCAGCACGATGCCTCGGCCGATGCCGCGGGTGCCTCCGGTGACCAGTGCCTTCTTGTCCTTCAGGTCGAGATCCATCGGTTCCTCCGGTGTGGTTTCAGAGCAGCAGCGCGAGTGCGAGACAGTTGGCGAGCAGGCCTGCGACGGCCAGCGCCGCGCGGGTGGTGTTCCAGGTGCCCCAGTGCCGCCGCGGATCGCGGCTGGCGAAATCGGCCGGCAGGTGTTCAGGGTCCAGCGAGCGGACCCACTTGTTCACCGGCACGTTCTTGCGCAACGACACGGTGATCGCGCCCGCCAAGAACAGTGCCGCCAGGATGAACAGCACACGGGGCACCGTCACGACCGCCAATGCGACGTCACCGCCGACGGTGGCGATGAAGCAGATCGGCATGAACGGGTCGTAGCGGGTGGCGAAGAACGCGTGGGCGTGCACGTAGCGGTCGGGCGGCAGGCTCACCAGCAGCGGCCACCCGCCCAGCTGCGTACCGACCAGCACTCCCGCCGCCAACCCGTTGGCCAGCAACACGAGCGGGACGAGCACGGTGAGCAGCACGGCTCCTCCGTTCAGCGAACCGTTGCGTGCGCGACGGCCTCGATCTTGGTCTTGATCACGTCCAGTTGCTTGAGGGTGTTGCCGTTGAGCCGCGCGGCCATCGCGCCGTCGTCCATCGGCAGGCCGGGCTTCAACTCGAAGTCCTGCACCCAGCGCATCCGCACGCCGTCGTTTTCCTTGCTGTACTCCCAGTACAGCCACATGTACTTGAAGTTGCCGGTGTCCACCCGCTGCGAGCGCACCGTGTACGTCTGCTCGTCCGGGATCCGCTCGGAGACCCAGCTCCACACCACGCCGTTGTCGTCGGGGTGCAGGGCGAGCCGGAAGCGGATGCGGCCGTTGTCGCGTTCGAGCACGGTCGACTCGGCGTACTCGCTGAACAGCTCGGTCCAGTTCTCGATGTCGTTGGTCATGTCCCAGACCAGATCGAGCGGAGCGTCGATGACCACTGAGTTGTCGGTGTGTCCTGCCATGATCAGTTCCCCACCTCGGCGAAGCTCTTGTTGACGAATTCGACGACGGTCTGCGGAGTCGGTAGCTCCAACATGGCGTCATCGGCAATGGTGACCTGGTACTTGCGCTTGACCTGGCCGGCCAGTTCGAGCACGGCCAGCGAGTCGTAGCCCAGTTCGGCGAAGGGCACATCGGCGATGTCGCCGTCGAGGTCGACCGCCTCACCCATGCTGGCCCGCATGACCCCGCGCAGATCATCCAAAGTGAACACTGCCATTGATCGGCTCCTTCCGGTGTGTCAGTACCGTTGTGTCAGTACCGTTGCAGCACAACGGCTGAGGTGAACCCGCCGTGACCGCGGGCGAGCACGAGCGCGCTGTGCAGCGACCGATAGCGGGGCGCGTCGCGCACCAGGTCGATGTCGCAGCCGGGGGCGAGTTGCGCGGTGCCGGCGGTGTGCGGGATGACGCCATCGCGCAGCGCAAGCAACGCGGTGGCCACGTCGAGCGCGGCGCCGCCGCCGTAGAGCCGGCCGGTCAACGTCTTCGGCACGGTGACCGGCACCTGGTAGGCGCCGAACACCGCGCTGATCGCCTTGGCCTCGATCAGGTCCAGTTCCGGCACGGCCATGCCGTCGGCGAACACCACGTCGATGTCCCCGGCCCGCAAGCCCGCGTCGGCAAGGGCCTTCTCGATCGTCCTGCGCAGCACCGGCGGGCGCTCGGAGTCCGGCGGCGGGTCGAACCCACCGGCGTAGCCGACGATCGCGCCGTAACCCCGGCCCGGCTTGACCGACGCGGGGTCCTGCACGATCAGGATCGCCCCACCCTCACCGGGCACGTAGCCGCCGGCCTCCGCGTCGAACGGGAGATAGCCGCGAGCCGGATCGTCCGATGTGGACAGCTTGCCGGTTGCCAACTGCGCGGTGACGCCGTAGGGACACAGCGACGCGTCGGTGCCGCCGGACACCACCAGCCGCGAACCGGACCTGGTCAGCCTGCGAGCCTGGCCGAGCACGTCGAGCCCGCCTGCCTGCTCGCAGCACAGCACGCCACACGGTCCGCGCATGCCGTGCCGGATCGAGATCTGGCCGGTGGTCGCCGCGTAGAACCAGGCGATCGACTGGTAGGCGCCCACCCACGACGGATCGTTCTGGTAGAGCCGTTCCATCTCGTGCTGACCGAACTCGGTGCCGCCGGAGGAACTGGCGGTGACCACGGCCATCTCGTACTCGGGCAGTTCGGCCGGGTCGACATCGGCATCGGCCAGCGCGCTCTGCGCGGCGTCCAAGGCCAGGTGCGTCCACCGGTCGGTCTGCGGGATGAGCAGGCTCGGGACGTGTTCCTGCGCCTCGAAACCTGGTACCTCACCGGCCAGCTTGACCGGGTACTGGGTCGGATCGAACCGGCTGATCCTGTCGATCCCGGTCTTGCCGTCCAGAACCGCCTGCCAGTGCGCCTCGGTCCCGATGCCGGTCGGCCCGACCACCCCGATTCCGGTGATCACGGCCCCGGCGCTGGATTGGCTCATCGCTCGCCCTCCATAGGTTCCAGCCTTCGCTTCCGGTTCCACTCACACCCGCGCGAGCAGCGTCGCGCTCTGGAAACCACCGAATCCGCTGCCAACACTGAGAATCACGTCCATCTTGTGGTCCCGCGCGGTCAGCGGGACGTAGTCAAGGTCGCACTCGGGGTCCTTGTTGTGCAGGTTGGCCGTTGGCGGCACCACCTGCCGTTGCAGGGCCAGCGCACACGCCGCGACCTCCAGCGAGCCGATCGCGCCGAGCGAGTGCCCGATCATCGACTTGATCGAGCTGACCGGCACCTGGTAGGCACGATCGCCGAGGCTGCGCTTGAACGCCGCGGTCTCGTGCCGGTCGTTCTGGCGCGTGCCCGAGCCGTGCGCGTTGATGTAGTCCACGGTGGATGGATCGAGCTCGGCGATGTTCAGCGCCGTGGTGATGGCCTCGGCCATCTCCCGGCCGTCCGGCTTGAGTCCGGTCATGTGGAAGGCGTTGCTGCGCGAGGCCCAACCGGCCAGTTCACCGTAGATCCGCGCGCCGCGTGCGATCGCGGCTTCCTTGTCCTCCAACACCATGACCGCAGCGCCCTCACCGAGGACGAAACCGTCGCGTTTGGCGTCGAAAGGGCGCGAGGCGTGCGCCGGGTCGTCGTTGTTGGACGAGGTGGCCCTGATCGCGTCGAAACAGGCCGAGGTGATCGGCGAGAGGGGAGCGTCGGTGGCCCCGGCGATCACCACATCCGCGCTGCCCTCGGCGATCAGTTGCGCGCCGTGGCCCACCGCGTCCAGTCCGGAGGTGCAGCCGGTGGAGATCAGCGCGACCGGACCTTCGGCCGCGACCTCCCACGCCACCTCGACCACCAGCGTGCTGGGCACC
>DASYBO010000341.1:0-5289 GCA_036500685.1 Pseudonocardiaceae bacterium
GCCCGACCGCCGTGGCGCGGACCACGAGCCGTCCGCGCAGCAGTACCGAACCGGCGTGCAGGGGTGTGCCGGCCTCGACCGTGATCGGCAACTGTTCCCCGGTGACCGCGGACTGATCCACGATGCCCGCGCCCTCGACGATCTCGCCGTCGACCGGGAGCACCACCTGTTCGTGCACGACGACCTCGTCGTCGAGCGCGACATCGGCGATGTCGACCTCGACCTCGGTGCCATCGGCAAGGCGCAGCCAAGTGCGGGTCTGGGCGCCGGTGAGCAGGTCGGACACGGCGCGGCGGCTGCGCCGCAGGGTCAGGTCCTGGAGGTACTCGCCGATGTTGAGCAGCCACAGGACGGTCAGCGCGACGACGTTCTCCCGCAGCACCAGACTGGCCACGGTGGCCGCGGTCACCAGCGCGTCGGTGCCCGCGCCGCGCCCGCCGGTGAGCGAGCGCAGCGCGCCGCGCAGGAACGGGTAGCCGGTGAAGATCGTGACGCCGGTCGCGACGGTGCGGGCGGCCGGGCCGAGCACCGGTGGGCGGCGCAGTCCGTAGCGGCGCACGCCCAGCGCGGCCAGCGCGGCGCCGCCGACGACCATGCGGACCAGGTCGGCGTTGCGGACGTCCTGCGAGCGCGCGGCGCGGCCTGTGGTCTGCTTCGGGTTGGCGGCCAGTCCGTGGCCGATCGCGGTGACGAGTTCGTCGTGCTGGCATCGGCTCGGGTCGTACCAGATCACGATGCTGCCGGTGCGCGGATAGGCGTGTGCCTGCCGCACCCCCGGCACCCGGTCCACGGCGTCCTCGACGGAGACCGCCAGCGCCGCCGTCGCGCGCAGCTCGGTACTGAGGAACCGGGCCCGCCCTGCCGCGTCGGCAACGAGCCGCAGGCCCGACATCAGTGCTCGTGTCCGTGTCCGGGTTGGCTACCCGGTGCGGGCGCTTGGTCGCCGTTGCGGGCGCGGGCCTCGCTGACAATGTCCCCGAAGGACAGTCGCGCGCGTTCCGCGCCGATCTCGGCCGCCCGCACGCCACGCAGGCCCCACGAGGTGACGGTGACCGCCGTGCCACGCAGGGCACCCGAGCGGGCCACGCGTTTCACGCCGTCGTAAGCGATCGCGCCGGCCAGACCGGACGCCACCGCCCGTGCCGCGTTGACGAGCAAGTCGCGCGCTGTCACCGAATCTCCACCAACCTTCCTACGCCATGTGGACGAGGGGCCGTGCGCATCCACGGTGCGGGCACGAAATCCGGGTCGACCTGGCCAGCAAGCTCCTCGCCCGCCCAGGACGCGACGTTGCGCAGATGGAATTCCACGGCCTGGCGCTGGTAGGCCCCCCAGTCCCGGACCGTGGCGTCCAGTTCGGACCGGATCGCGGTCAGCGCGGCCAGGTTGTCCGCTTCGAGGTCGGCGATCGGGCGGACCTCGCCGCGTTCGCTGGCGCGCACGTGCCCGGACCGGCCGACCCAGCACAGCAGGTCCTCGCCGACCTGCTCACGCAGGAAGGCCAGGTCGTCGGCGTCGGTGACCTTGTTGCCGATGACCGCGATGCGAATGTCGAAGTCCTTGGCGTACCCGAGATATTGGCGGTAGACGCCGACGCTGCGCAGGGTCGGTTCGCAGACCAGGGCGGTCAGGTCGAACCGGGTGAACAGGCCCGAGGCGAACGAGTCCGCGCCCGCGGTCATGTCCACGACCACGTACTCGCCGGTGTCGTCGACCAGGTGATTGAGGAGCAGTTCGGCCGCGCCGACCTTGGAGTGGTAGCAGGCCACGCCCAGGTCGTCGTCGGTGAAGGGGCCGGTGATCGCGAGCCGGGCGCCGTCGATCTCGCGCACGCACGCGGCGTAGATCGGGTTGTCCTCAACCACGCCGAGCAGTCGCGAGCCCAGTCCGGGTGGCGTGGTCTTGATCATCGCGTCGGCCGAGGTGATGCGGGGGTTGTCGCCGCGCAGGTAGTCCTTGATCAGCGGGAGATGCGCGCTGAGGGTGGGCAGGGTGAGCACCTGCTCGTCGCCGGCGCCCAGCGCGGCGGCCAGATGCTGGTTGATATCCGCGTCGATGGCCAGCGTGGGCGCACCGGTGGCGACGAGGTGGCGGACGAACAGGGACGACAGCGTGGTCTTGCCGCTGCCACCCTTGCCGACGAAGGCGATTTTCACTGCGATGAGCTCCAGGAACTGTGAAAGTGGTAATGACATCCATGTTCAATTTTTGTGTACGGTAGCGCATCGATTCCGGAGCGGCGAGCGCCCCCGCCAGTTGGCCCGGCCACGATCGCGGTGAACCCGCGCCGATCGCGGGTCAGCTCTGGGCCTCGGGGCTGTGGAAGTGGCGCATCAGCGCCCGCGGCACCAGTTTCCGCTCGCCGTTGACGATGATCGGCACCAGATCGGGTGCGACCGCTTTCCACTGTGCGCGGCGGTGTCGGGTGTTGCTGCGGGAGGTCTTGCGTTTGGGTACGGCCATCAGGCGGTCTCCTTCTCGGGGCGGGTGCGGGTGCCGTAGCGGCGCTGGAACTTCTCCACCTGGCCCGCGGTGTCCAGCACTCGCCGGGTGCCGGTCCACCAGGGGTGGGAGTAGGCGCTGATCTCCACCGCGACCAGCGGGTAGGTGTTGCCGTCGGTCCACTCGACGGTCTGTGCGGAGGTGGCCGTGGACCGGGTGAGGAACATGTCGCCGGTGGTGGAGTCGCGGAACACCACGGGGTGGTAGTCGGGATGGATGTCGGGCTTCACTGACGTTCTCCTCGGGTGGTTGATTCGGTGTCCTGATCGCTGGACGCGCGGTCCTCGCACGGTTCGACATGCCAGTCGCCGAACGGGTCGGGCAGTTCCCGCCAGCGCTGCGCACCCTCGGCCAGTTCGGCATCGGTCAGCAGTGCGGCGTTCAGCGCGGTGGTGATCTCGTTCGGATCGGCCTGGTGGCTGAGGATCACCAGGTCTTGGGCGCGGTCGCCGTAGTAGGCATCCCAGGACAGCGCGGCCATGGCCCGCCGCTCCGCCGACTCGTCGTCCCATGTGGACTCGTCAAGTGCGGCCAGCCACGGCCCGACGTGGCCGATGCGCAACCCGCCGCCCGAGGATTCGAGCCAGAGAGCGGAATCCGGCTGGCTGGCCACCCAGAACCGGCCGCGCGCCCGGACGACACCGTCGAGGAGCACGTCGATCGCGGCGTGCAGACGCTCCGGGTGAAACGGCCTGCGCTCGCTGAACAGCGTCAGCGCGATGCCACAGTCGGCGTCCAGTGGTGGCTGACCACGCAGGATCGGGCCGTGCGGGTCCTCGACGCGACCGCGTCGTGCGTCACCGGGCAGCGCGGCCAGCAGCGCGGTGGGATCGATGTCCTCGATGCGCGCACCAGGTGCGGCCGGGGCCAGTCGATCCAGCACCGCCGTGGTCCGCGCCGCGCCCCAGGCATGTCCGGGGATACCGCTGAGAACCAGTGCGTCGGCGAATTCGACCTGTCCCACCGCCACCTGCGCCAGGGTCCGGTCGTCGTCCGGGGTGATGGCAAGGCCGCGCTCGGCCAGGTCCTCGTCGCCAGTGGCATCGGCCAGCCAGGTCGCCAGGTCGACCACGGTGAGGACAGCCTCGATGTCCACCCGATCGGCCACGGTGATCTCGCCGGTGAGCAGAACGTGGTGCAGCGCCCAGCAGATCGATTCGGGTTCCAGCGCCGGGTCCAGGTGCAGCACGATCCGCCGGATGGCAGGTCGATCGGCGAGCCTGACGAGCAGCGGCAGCAGGTCCTCGCGCAAGGTGCAGGACAGGCAGCCGTGCGCCAACTCGACCGCGGTCACCTGCTCCCCCTCGGCGGCTCGAACCCGTCGCCTGACCACACCCTGGGACAGCTCGCGCAGGTCGTGGTGCACCACGACCGTGCCCGGCGTCGCCGTGAGCAGCCCGTCCGCGACTCGCGTGACCGCATCGGCGGCCAGGCCGGCCACGACCACCAGCCCTGTTCGGGGTTCCACCGCTGTCGTCCTCCTCGTGTACTGTTTCGCCGCACGTTAGTTGAACATGATTGTCATTACTAATAAGGGAGTACGCATGTCCCAGGTGTGCCAGCTGACCGGGCGCAAACCCGGGTACGGCAAACGGGTGTCGCACTCGCACACCCGTACGAACCGTCGCTGGGTGCCCAACCTGCAACGTCGCCGCTACTGGCTGCCCAGCGAAGGCCGGTTCGTGACGCTGCGGATATCGACAAAGGCGATCAAGACCATCGACCGGCGCGGGATCGAGTCCGTGGTGACCGAGCTGCGCGCACGCGGGGAGCGGATCTGATGGCGCGCAACGAACTGCGGCCGATCGTCAAGCTGCGATCCACCGCCGGCACCGGCTACACCTACGTGACCCGCAAGAACCGGCGCAACGACCCGGATCGGATGGTGCTGCGCAAGTTCGACCCCGTAGCACGCAAGCATGTCGAATTCCGCGAAGAACGCTGAGGAGCACCCATGGCCAAGACATCGAAGATCGTCGCCAACGAGCGCCGCCGCGAGATCGTCGCACGGCATGCCGACCGGCGGGCGGAACTGAAGGAGACGTTGCGCTCGCCGAAGTCCAGTCCGGCGCAGCGAGAGCAGGCCGCACGCGAGTTGCGACGGCAGCCACGCGATGCCAGCCCGACCCGGCTGCGCAACCGCGATGCCGTCGACGGTCGGCCTCGCGGCTACCTGCGCGCGTTCGGGCTGTCCCGGCTGCGGCTGCGCGAAATGGCACACCGAGGCGAACTACCCGGTGTGCGCAAGTCGAGTTGGTAGGCTGCTTGACGCATGCCGATATAGGAATATGATCGCCGCATGGCACGAGCAGCGACGACGTCGGACGCGTTCAACGCGATCGCCGAGCCGCAGCGCCGGGACATCCTGACGCTGCTGCGGGCGGGTGAGCGGCCGGTGACCGACGTGGCCCAGGAACTGGGGATGAGCCAGCCCGGGGCGTCCAAACACCTGCGGGTGCTCCGGGAAGTGGGGCTGGTGCGGGTCCGCGAAGCGGGCAAGCAGCGCCTCTACGGCCTGGACGCCCGCAGGCTGCGGCCCCTCCACGAGTGGATCGGCGGATTCGAGCGGTTCTGGAACGAGAGTTTCGACCGCCTGGACACCTACGTGCAGGACCTCAAGCAGACACGACCGGAGGAATGACCGATGTCAGGGGCAAGGCAAGAAACGCGGGCGGAGTCGGCGACGGCCGACCGGGAGATCGTGATCTCCCGGGACAACGACGCCCCTCGGGAGTTGGTGTTCGAGGCGTTCACCGAGGTCCGGCACCAGTCGCGCTGGTGGGGCCC
>DASYBO010000342.1:0-17306 GCA_036500685.1 Pseudonocardiaceae bacterium
GCGCGACCACCCCCACCCCGATGCCGGTTTCGGTCATCTTTGTTCTCAGCCGACCGAGCTGGCCCAGTTGCTGGCGATCGTCTTGGTCGCTGTGGCGAGCTGCTGCTGGGTCGGGAACTTGGCGGTTCCGCTCACCTGCGGCAGCGCGGAGAACGCCTTCTGGTCGACGGTGCCGGCGGTCTGCATCGCGGCAAGTTCGACCGGACGCGCGGCGCCCTGGAGGAACAGGTTCTGGCCTTCGGCGGAGTAGAGGAACTCCTCCCACAGCCGAGCCGCGGCCGGGTGCGGCGCGGACGCGCTGATGGCCTGGTTGTAGTAGTTCGCGTACAGGCCGTCGCTTGGCACGACGACCTTCCAGTCCACCTTGCCGGTCAGCGTCTGCGCCGCGGAGACCTGCAGGTAGTCCCAGTCGATGGTGATCGGGGTCTGACCAGACTCGATGGTCGCCTGGGTCGCGCCGACCGGGATGAAGTTGCCGTCCTGCTTGAGCTGCGCGAAGTAGTTGATGCCGGGCTGGATGTTGTCGAAGTTGCCGCCCTTGGCCAGTGCGGCCGCGAACACGCCCGCGAACGCGGCGCCTGCCTTGGTCGGGTCGCCGTTGAGCGCGATCTCGCCCTTGTAGGCCGGGTTGGTCAGGTCGGCGAAGGACTTCGGCGCCGTCTTGACGCGGTTCGCGTCGTAGCCGATGGAGATGTACCCGCCGTAGTCGTTGTACCAGTCGCCGTTGGCGGCCTTCTGGTTGTCGGGGATGTCGTTCCAGGTCGCGACCTGGTAGGGCGCGAGCAGGCCGCTCGACGCCGCCGAGAGCGCGAAGGAGGAGCCGAGGTCGAGCACGTCAGGGGCGCGGGTCTGGCCCTTGAGCTGCTTGACCGCGTTGATCTCGTCCTGGGAGCTGCCGTCCGGGTTGGCATCGTTGATCTTGATGCCGTACTTCTTGGTGAAGGTGTCCATCAGCGCGCCGTAGTTGGCCCACGTGCGCGGCAGGGTGATCACGTTCAGTGTGCCTTCGGCCTTGGCAGCCTTGATCAACGCGTCCATCCCGCCGGCAGCCTGCGCACTGGTCGCCTTGGCCGCTGGTGAGGAGGAGTCCCCCTGCGCTGAACCACCACAGCCGGCGACCCCGATCGCCAATGCGGCCACCGCAGCCGCGATCCCGAGTAGCCGTCCGTTCTTCACAAGTGTGTCCTCACGTGTAACAGGAATTGCCGACGACGTGGACAATCGCGGGTTGAGTTGTCATCTTGGCCAGGCAAGGTTGAACATGGCTGTACATGTTGGCTAACACCCGGGTGCGGGTCGGATTCACTGACTAAGGTCTGACATCGTGGACACCGAACGAAACCGAACGGCTACGTCGCTGTATCAACGGCTCGCGGGCGACCTGAAGGCCGCGATCGCCGACGGGGTGTACGGCGACGGTGCACGATTGCCTTCGGAGAGTGATCTTGCCCGCGAGTACGGGGTGTCCAGGGGCACGGTCCGCCAGGCGTTCGCGGCGCTGCGCGCGGAGGGCGTCATCGCGTCGCGCCGAGGTGCGCGCCGGGTCGTCCTGGGTGGACGGAAGCTGCAGAACTTCACCGATCTGGTCAGTTTCTCCCGCTGGGCGCGTTCACTTGGCGAAACCCCGTCCGGCCGGATAGTCAGCCTGGAGCGGCGCCCGGCCAGTCAGGAGGAACGCGAGCGGTTGGCGTTGGAGGACGGCGCGCAGATCTATTACCTGGTGCGGGTGCGGTTACTGTCCGACCGGCCGGTGATGATCGAACGCTCGGCGTTCCCGGACCGGGTCGGCGCGCTCGTGGCCGGCATGGAGAACGACGTCCAGTCGATCACCGACCGGTTGGAGGAGCTCGGCGTGATCTTCGCCGACGCCGAGCACGTCATCGACGCGGT
Source organism: Pseudonocardiaceae bacterium (assembly GCA_036500685.1). Classification (GTDB taxonomy): domain Bacteria; phylum Actinomycetota; class Actinomycetes; order Mycobacteriales; family Pseudonocardiaceae; genus CAJCJE01. The sequence goes on from DASYBO010000342.1 coordinate 1,891, forward strand.
GCCCGCGACCGCCGCGGACGCGCGCCTGCTCGGGATCAACCCGCGCGTGCCGTTGCTGCGTGAGCGAAGGCACACCACCGACCAGGCCGGCGTCCCGGTGGAGTGGTCCGAGGACCGCTACCTCGGCGATGCGGTCGCGTTCACTGTGCACAACTCGCTGGCGGCCAACGCGTTGGCGAAGACGCACCGCCAACCGCCGACGCACCGCTGACGCCGCGTAGAACTACGGACGCGGCGGGACCACTTCGTCGTCAGACTTGTGGCATGCGGCATCATCGGTGGTGGGCGCTGATTCTGGTTCCGGCAGCCATATTCGGACTGACCGGATGCGCGATAGGGCCGAATGCGGCCCAGGATGCGGTGAACGTGATCGTCGATGGGCTCGCCGCGGCGCACCCGAAGCAGCTCTGCGACAACGGCGATCCCGGCCGCGGCATCGACAACTACCAACCTTGGTACGACGACTTTCTAGAAGTCGATGCCGCGCCCGATCCGGTAGCGTTGATCGTCTCGACCGCGCAGCATGCGGGCTACCACCTGAGCGCGGACGGCAACCTCGTCAACCCCACCAACGCGGCAACTCTCCAGGTCAGCAAGTCCGGGCTGGACAGCTACGAATGCCGAAATGTCCAGATTCCCTCGGGGACCGACAGAGTAATCGTGCGGCTGAGCCTCCAGCTGCCCGATACGGGCTGACGCATGACCCTTGCGCTCCTTTTCAACATGCGTAGAATTTCGCTCATGGTCGCACCGCGCGGACTGGCCCGGTTCAACCGGAAGGTCACCAATCGCGTTCTCGGCAAGCTGGCACCGATCGCGCCCGGCTTCGGGATGCTGGTGCACACCGGCCGCAAGTCCGGGCGAACCTTCCGCACGCCGATCAACATCTTCCGGGACGGCGAGGGCTACGTCATCGCGCTCACCTACGGCCCGGAATCGGACTGGGTGCGCAACGTCCTCACGGCGGGCGGGTGCGACGTGATCATGCGCGGACGGACGGTCCACATGACCGAACCCGCGCTCGTGCACGATCCGAGCCGCAGCCGCATGCCCGCGATCACCCGGCCGCTCATGGGCGCCCTCGGCGTCGCCGACTTTCTCGTGTTGCGCGGGTAGGCTCGAGCGATTCAGGATATGTGTCAACGGTTAATGTAACCGCGTTTCTTTTGCCGATACGGCAAACGGGTCATGCCTTTGTCCCGAATACGACAGGAAATCACACGCGACCTTGACACAGTTCTCGTCGCGGGATTTTCTGCTAGGGCGTATCAGGTGACAACGTTGTCACTTCCGGGAAAGTCATACCCGCGTCGTCGACGTCGTTCGCCCTGTTCGTGCCTGAAGTCCCGTACCAGACGCGAGGGAAACCAACGATGGCCTTACCGACCAGATCCGCCCGTTCCCCGATCAGGTCCTCCTTACGCATCATCGCGGCCGCCGGCGTCGTCGTCGCCGCGGTGTTACCCGCCACCGGGTCCGCTGCCCCTGCGGCGACACCGGTCAGCGACCCTGCCTCGGTCGTCAACCCGTTCATCGGCACCACCAACGCCGCCGACGACTTCCCCGGCGCGGACGCGCCCTTCGGCATGGTCCAGTGGAGCCCGGACACGCCGAGCCGCCCGGACGGCGGCGGCTACGAGTACAACGACTCCTCCATCACCGGCTTCAGCCTCACCCACCTCGCCGGCCCCGGCTGCGGCGCCGACGGTGACGTGCCCATCCTGCCCACCACCGGCGGCATCAACACCGGCGCGACCGATGCCTTCTCGCACAGCAACGAGTCCGCGAACGCCGGCTACTACTCGGTGAGCCTGAACAACGGGATCAAGACCGAACTGACCGCGACCACCCGCTCCGGCATGGCCCGCTTCACCTTCCCGTCCACCACCCAGTCGAACCTGATCTTCAAGCTCAACGGCAGCCAGAACGGTGACTCGGGCACGAGTTGGAACATCGTCAGCAACACGGAGGTCTCCGGTTCGATCACCTCCGGCAAGTTCTGCGGCGCCGGCAACAGCTACACGATGTACTTCGACGTCACGTTCGACCAGCCGTTCACCACCAACGGCACGGCCGCCGCGCAGGCAGGCCCGGCTCCACACAACAAGACCCAGGTGCATGGCGCCATCGCGCAACCCACGGTCACCCCGAACGCCGTGGCAGCAGGCCCGAACAGTGGCTACGTCACCTTCAACACCACCAGCAACAAGGTGGTGCAGGCCAAGGTCGGCGTCTCCTACGTGTCGACGGCCAACGCGGTCGCCAACCGCACCGCGGAGAACCCGAACTGGGACTTCGGCGCCACCCAGACCGGGACGCACAACGCGTGGAACGCGCTGCTCGGCCGCATCCAGGTCGCCGGCGGCACAACGGCGCAGCAGCAGACCTTCTACACCGCGCTCTACCATTCGCTGCTGCACCCGAACGTCTTCTCCGACGCCAACGGCCAATACCTCGGATTCGACAACAAGGTGCACACCGTCGATTCCGGCCATTCCGCGTTGTACGCGAATTTCTCCGGTTGGGACATTTATCGGAGCCAGGCTCAATTGACCGCGCTGGTCGCACCGAGTCAGGCCGGCGATATCGCGCAATCAATGCTCGACGATTACGCGCAGAGCGGAATGTTCCCGAAATGGGCGCAGAACAACGGTGAGTCCTATGTGATGGTCGGCGATCCGGCCGACGAGATCATCGCCGACTACTACGCCTTCGGCGGGAAGAACTTCAGCACCTCGACCGCACTGTCCGACATGGTCAAAGAGGCCGTGGCCACCACGAACATCCGCCCCGGCCTGAACTACCTGAACAGCCCGGGCTACCTGGCCAGCGACGGCACCTACGAGTGCTGCAACTTCTACGGCCCGGTGTCCACGCAGTTGGAGTACGACAGCGCCGATTTCGCCATCTCCGCGCTGGCCGGTTCGCTCGGCGACACCACCGACCAGACCACCTTCCGCAACCGGGCCCAGGACTGGCAGAACACGTTCAACTCCGGCAGCGGTTTCATGCAGCCGCGCAACGCGGACGGTTCGTGGGCGGGCGGGTTCGATCCGACCAGCCAGACCAACTTCGTGGAGGGCACGTCCTGGCAGTACACCGGCATGGTGCCGTTCAACATCGCCGGGCTGGCCTCGGCCAAGGGCGGCAACGCCTCGATGGTCAGTTACCTCAACAGCGTGCTCGCCGGCTACCACGGTAGCGGCGGCAGCCAGGCCGACCTCGGCAACGAGCCCAGCCTCTACCTGCCGTGGGAGTACGACTACGTCGGTCAGCCGTATCAGACCCAGAAGGTCGTCCGACAGGTCCAGGACCAGATCTGGACCGACGCGCCCGGCGGCCTCGCCGGCAACGACGACCTCGGCGAGATGAGTTCCTGGTACGTGTTCGCCGCGCTCGGCATGTACCCGGAGACCCCTGGCACCGCCGATCTCGCGCAGGGCAGCCCGCTGTTCACCCAGGCGGTCCTCACCCTGCCCAGCGGCAACACGCTGACCGTCAACGCGCCGCAGGCCGCGGACAACGCGCCCTATGTGCAGAGCGAAAGCTGGAACGGCGGCGCCTGGAACAACGCGTACGTGCCCACCGGCGCCCTGACCAGTGGTGGCACCCTCACCGTCAACGAGGGCACCTCGGCCAACACCTCGTGGGCCACCGGCACGTCGTCCGCTCCGCCGTCCTACTCGGGCAGCGGTCACGCGTACAAGACCGGTCCGATCACCAACAGCAGCCTCGGTTTCTGCATCGACACCGATCACAGCGGCACCGGCAACGGCACCAAGGTGCAGGTGTGGGGCTGTGACCAGACCGGCGCACAGGAGTGGTCGATCGTCTCGGACGGCACGCTGCAGGCCCTTGGCGGCTGTCTGGACGTGTCCAACAGCGGCACCGCGGACGGCTCGCTGGTCCAGCACTGGAACTGCAACAACTCCGGTGCGCAACAGTGGCAGGCGCAGTCCAACGGCGAGTTGCTGAACCCGGAATCGGGCAAGTGCCTCGATGATCCGGGCGGCAGCACCACCAACGGAACCCAGTTGCAGATCTACACCTGCAACGCGTCGAACGCGCAAGTCTGGACGCTGCCGACGTCGAACTAGCGCAATTCCGGTTGGGGTGCGGAAATCTGCACCCCAACCGGGCACTCATCGCCACTGCGCCCGAGGCGGCGACTCGCGCACACTAAGGCCATGACCTGGATCAAGACACGCATCGGGACGCTGTGGCTGAGCATTCGCCTTTTCGGATTCGCACTGATCATGCTCGTCCCGTTCGTGTTGAGCATGATCGCGTTGGCCGGCTCGGTGGTCGGTTTGTTCCCGCTGTTGTCCTCGGTGATCCTCGGCAGCCGCCAGTTGACCCAGAGCTTCCGATCCAGCCTGCGTGACCCGGCCGGCCTGCCCATCCCGTCGCCCTACCGACCCGAACCGCCTGCAGCCAACGACAACGGCCTGAGCAGGCTGCGTTGGCTGCTCGAAGACCCGGCGACGTGGATGGACCTCATCTGGATGCTGCTCAACCCGGTGATCATCGTGCTGGCCGGGTTGCTGCCGATGGCCGTGGCCCTCTACGCACTGGTGGTCGGCGGATTCTCCTGGCTCGTGCACCCGTCGTTCGGTCCGGTGTTCGGATCGTGGCATCTGCTCGACCCGACCGCGCCGCTCGGCCACCTGGCCTGGCTCGGTCTGCCCGGCGGGCTGCTCGTCGCCGCGTGGATGCTGGTTGGGGCGTACTCGAACCCGGACGCTCCGCTGGTGCTCAGCCAGGTGATGCTCGCTCCGACCCCCGGCGGCGACTGCCTCGCCGAACGCGTCGAGGAACTGACCAGAACCAGGGCCGACGTGACCAGCGCGCAGGAGGCCGAACTGCGCAGGATCGAACGCGACCTGCACGACGGCGCCCAGGTCAGCATGGTCTCGGTCGGCATCACCCTGCGGACGGTGGAGCGCCTGCTCGACACCGGTCCGGACATCGACACGATCCGAGGGCTCGTCGCCGAGGCACGCGAGACGTCCGCCGCCGCCCTGCGCGATCTGCGCGGACTGGTCCGCGGCATCCACCCTCCGGTGCTGGCCGAACGCGGCCTCCCCGACGCCCTGCACGCCGTCGCGCTGCAAGCCGCGCTGGCCGTCGACGTGGATGTCGACCTCGCCGAACCGCTCGAACCGCCCATCGAGGCGGCGGTGTACTTCGCCATCTGCGAACTGCTGACCAACGCGGTCAAACACGCGCAAGCCGAACGTGCCTCAGTTCTGCTGCGCTCGACACCCGAGCGGATTATCGTGACCGTTGGTGATGACGGCCGGGGCGGCGCGGACCCGGACCGCGGTAGCGGCCTGCGCGGCATCAGCCGTCGCCTTGCGAGCTTCGACGGAACCCTGGCCATCAGCAGCCCGGCCGGCGGCCCCACAACGGCGACCATGGAGATCCCAGTTGCGCATCGTCATTGCTGAGGACCAGTACCTGTTGCGGGCCGGCCTGGCCAGATTGCTCGCCGCCTACGACATCGAGACCGTGGCCTCGGTCGAAACCGGCGAAGCGCTACTCACCGCGATCGACGAACACGCGCCCGACCTTGCCATCGTCGACGTCCGGCTACCGCCCACGTACTCCGACGAGGGCCTGCGCGCCGCGGTCGCCGCCCGCGCGGCAAACCCCGGCCTGCCGATCCTGGTCCTGTCCCAGCACGTCGAAGCCCTCTACGCCCGCGAACTGCTCGCCGACGGCCGAGGCGGCGTCGGCTACCTGTTGAAGGACCGCGTCTTCAACGACGGCGACTTCATCGACGCCGTCCGCCGCGTCGGCGCGGGCGGCACCGCGATGGACCCCGAGGTCATCGCCACTCTCGTGAACAGCACCCCCCGCCACGGCCCGCTGATCGGCCTCACCACCCGCGAACGCGACGTCCTCGGGTTGATGGCCGAAGGCCGCTCCAACGCCGCCATCGCCCGCGAACTGTGCATGTCGGAGAGCGCCGTCAGCAAGCACACCGCCGGCATCTTCGACAAACTCGGCCTGATCGCCACCGACGACGACAACCGCCGCGTACTGGCCGTCCTCGCCTATTTGGGCGAATCAGCGGATCGCTAGGGCCGGGACAAATCTCGTCGGGTCGGTGCGGATCGCGCGGACGACGGCGGTGGCGGCGCCTCGGACGGCGGCGTAGGGGCCGACGGTGGAGGCGCGCACCTCGACCGGGTGCCAGGTTGCGCCGAGGACGCGGGCGGCGAGTTCGGCGGTGATGGGTTCGGCGAGCCAGGGTTGGAGGGTGGCGTAGCGGCCACCGAGGATGATGGTCGGCACGTCGAGGACGTTGACGACGCCGGCGAGCGCGGTGCCGAGCCAGTGGCCTGCTTCGGCTACGGCGCGCAGGGTGGCCGGATGGGCGGCGCGGAGGCGGTCGAGGAGGGCTTCGACGGACGCGGGGTCGACGGCACCGGGCGACCAGAGGCCGACGGCGCGCAGGATGGATTCGACGCGGGCCAACTGTTCGAGGCAGCCGTGCGCGCCGCAGGAGCAGCGGGGACCATTGGGGTTGATGGCCAGGTGGCCGATTTCGCCGCTGAAGCCGCGCACGCCTTCGAAAAGGCCGCCACCGATGATGATGCCGGCGCCGATGCCGATCTCGCCGGACACGCAGATGAAGTTCGGCAGGTCGTCGGCTGACCAGAGTTCGGCCAGCGCGGCGAAGTTGGCTTCGTTTCCCAGCAGCAAAGGGCGATCACCCAGATCGAGGCGGGTGCGGAGTTCGCCGTCGAGGTCGACCTCGCGCCAGCCGAGGTTGGGCGCGGTGCGAAGCAGGCCCGCGGCCGGTTCGACGAGGCCGGGGACGGCGAGGCCGAGGCCGCCGACGGGGACGCCGAGGGTGTCGGCGTCGGCGAGGGCGGTGCGGATGAGGATGGCGAGGCGGCCGAGGACCGAGGTGACCGAGCGGGCGCGGTTGTCGCCGCCGCGGATGCGGCGTTTGCGTACTTCGCCGGTGAGGTCGACAAGGCAGGTGGCGAGGTAGTCGACGCCAATCTCGACGCCGAGGCCGTGCATGCCGTGCGGGGACAGGGTGAGTTCGGTGCCGCGCCTACCGCGCCCCGACCGTTGTTCCTGGCCGGTTTCGGCGACCAGGTCGGCGGCGATCATGGCTTCGACCACACTGGACACCGTGGCTTTGGTGAGTCCGGTGTGCGCGGCCACCGTGGCGCGCGAGACCGCGCCGGCCTCGGCGATGGCGCCGAGTACGAGGCCGGTGTTGTGCCTGCGCACGGTGTGCGCGCCGGCCGGCTGGGCGTGCGGCATGGGAACCGATCCTAGTTCAGTGGTTGAACGAAATCCTTGACGATGCCTCGTTCACCTTTTAAGTTTAGGACCCGAACTAATAAACGCGCATCGCTAGGAGGACCCGTGGCCGGGCAGCCCGTTCCCGAGGACAAGTTCAGCTTCGGCCTGTGGACCGTGGGTTGGCGCGCGCAGGATCCCTTCGGCGACCCGACGCGGGCACCGCTGGATCCGGTCGAGTCCGTGCACCGGCTGGCCGAACTGGGCGCGTGGGGCGTTTCGTTCCACGACGACGACCTGATCCCGTTCGGCAGCGACGACGCGGCGCGGGGCAACCACATCCAGCGTTTCCGCAAGGCGCTTGACGAGACCGGGATCGTCGTGCCGATGGCGACCACCAACCTGTTCACCCATCCGGTTTTCCGGGACGGCGCGTTCACCAGCAACGACCGCGCGGTGCGCCGGTTCGCGCTGCGCAAGGTGATGCGGAACTTGGAGCTTGCGGCGGAACTGGGTGCGCAGACGTATGTGTTCTGGGGTGGTCGGGAAGGTTCGGAGACCGACGCCGGCAAGGACGTGCGTGCGGCATTGGACCGCTACGCCGAGGGCATCGACCTGCTCGCGCAGTACTCGATCGACCAGGGCTTCGGGCTGCGGTTCGCGTTGGAGCCCAAGCCGAACGAGCCGCGCGGCGACATTCTGCTACCGACCGTCGGGCATGCGCTCGCGTTCATCTCCGCGTTGGAGCACAAGGACATGGTCGGGCTCAACCCGGAGGTCGGGCACGAGCAGATGGCCGGGCTGAACTTCGTGCACGGCATCGCGCAGGCGCTGTGGCACGGCAAGCTGTTCCACATCGACCTCAACGGCCAGCGCGGGCCCAAGTACGACCAGGACCTGGTGTTCGGGCACGGGGATCTGCTCTCCGCGTTCTTCCTCGTCGACCTGTTGGAGCAGGGCGGTTACGAAGGGCCCCGGCATTTCGATTACAAGCCGCTGCGTACCGAGGACCGCGACGGGGTGTGGGCAAGCGCGGCCGCGAACATGCGCACCTACCTGCTGCTGCGTGAGCGCGCCGCCGCGTTCCGGGCCGATCCGAGGGTGGCGGAGGCGCTGGCCGCGTCGCGGGTGCCGGAGTTGGCGGTGCCCACGGTGAGCAAGGGCGAGTCGGCGGCGGATCTGCTCGCGGACCGTGGCGCGTTCGAGGATTTCGACGCGGACGCGGCTGCGGAGCGTGGCTATGGCTTCGTACATCTGAACCAGTTGGCGCTTGAGCATCTGCTGGGCGCCGACCAGTATCGGTGACCATGAGCAGGAAGCTGGTGGCCGGGATCGATTCGTCGACCCAGTCGTGCAAGGTTGTCGTGCGGGACGCGGGTACCGGTGAGCTCGTGCGGGAGGGCAGGGCGACGCACCCTGGCGGCACCGAGGTCGCGCCGAGCAAGTGGGCGCAGGCGTTGGAGCGGGCCCTCGTCGAGGCGGGCGGTCTTGCCGATGTCGCTGCGGTGTCGGTCGCCGCGCAGCAGCACGGCATGGTCTGCCTCGACGAGCAGGGCGAGGTGGTGCGGCCCGCGTTGCTGTGGAACGACACGCGCTCGGCCAAGGCCGCGGACGACCTGGTGGCCGAGGCCGGCGCGAACGGGCGACAGGAGTGGGCCAGCGCCGTCGGCAGCGTGCCGTTGGCCTCGTTCACCGTGACCAAGCTGCGCTGGCTGGCCGAGCACGAGCCTGCGGCCGCCGCGCGCACGGCCGCGGTCGTGCTGCCGCACGACTGGTTGACCTGGCGATTGGCCGGCGCCAAGGGGATCAACTCGACCACGACGGATCGCAGCGACGCCAGCGGCACCGGCTACTACTCCCCCGCGACCAACAGCTACCGGCACGACCTGCTGACCACCGCGCTCGGGCACGACGCGGCGTTGCCGACCGTGCTCGGGCCCCGCCAGCGGGCCGGGACCACGCCGGGCGGGGTGATGCTCGGGGTCGGCGCGGGCGACAACGCGGCGGCGGCGCTGGGTGTCGCGCTGCGGCCGGGCGACGTGCTGGTGTCGATCGGCACGTCGGGCACGGTGTTCGCGGTCGCCGAAAAGCCGAGCGCCGACCCGAGCGGCGCGGTCGCCGGGTTCGCCGACGCGACAGGGCGGTTCCTCCCGCTGGTGTGCACGTTGAACGCGGCGCGCGTGCTGGACACCACGGCGCGACTGCTGCGGGTGAACGCCGAGCAGTTCAGCGAGTTGGCGCTGCAGGCGCCGCCCGGCGCGGACGGGCTGGTGATGGTGCCCTACCTGGAGGGCGAACGCACCCCGGACAAGCCGGAGGCGACCGGTTCGCTACACGGGTTGACGATGCGCACGATGAGCGCGGCGCACCTGGCCAGGGCCGCGGTCGAGGGCATGCTGTGCGGGTTGGCCGACGGGTTGGACGCGCTGATCGCGCAGGGTGTCACGGTCGGCCGGATTCTGCTGGTCGGCGGCGGGGCGCGGGCGGAGGCGGTGTGGCGGATCGCGCCGACGATCTTCGGGCGACCGGTGGTGATTCCGCCGCCGGGCGAGTACGTGGCGGACGGCGCGGCGCGGCAGGCGGCCTGGGCGTTGTCCGGACAGCCGGAGCCGCCGCAGTGGTCGGCGGCGCGCTATGCGACGCACGGGCAGAACAGCGATCGGCCGCTCGGGATTCGCGAACGGTATGCGCAGGCCCGTGACCAGGTGTTGAACCGGCTGGTCACGGGCCCCTGAAACAGCGTCAGGCGGTGGTGAGTTCCGGAGCGGTTTCCAGTTCCTGCTTCTCCAGTTCGAGCGCCTTGGCCACTCGGCTGGACGGCAGCGCCATGGCCACCGCGACGTAGAAGATGATCAGGCTCCAGACCGCGACGGCGCCGAGGTCCCACCAGTCGGGGATCTTGGCCAGACCGCTGCCGTACTGGCCAAGCCACGAGATCACGCCGAGACCGCCAAGCCACGGCACCATCCAGATCAACGACTTCGGGTCAAGCGGCGGGCGCTCGACCGGCTTGCCGAAGGCGTAGGACAGGCCGAAGACGACGAAGCCGAACACCATGGCCAGCAGCAGCTTCCACATGGTTTCCCAGCCGGACCAGTAGATGATCTCGTTGGCCGCGATGAAGCTCAGCGGCGCGATGACCACGGCCCCGCCAAGCCGGTAGGGCCTTGGCCGCTCCGGGTCGTTCTTGCGCAGCGCGGCCAGCGTGATCGGCGCGAACGCGTACATGATGACCGTTGCGGAGGTGATGAACCCGACGAGGCTCTGCCAGCTGGGGAAGGGCAGGAAGCAGATCAGACCGACCACAAAGGACAGCAGGATGGACACCCAGGGCACGCCGCGCGCGCTGAGCTTGGCGAAGCGCTTGGGTATGTAGCCGGAGTGGCCGAGTGCGTAGGACAGCCGCGCCGACGTGCCGACGTAGATCAGTCCGGTGCCGGCCGGCGAGATGAACGCGTCGATGTAGAGGATGACGGCCAGCCAGCCGAGACCGAGCGATGTGGCCAGCGTGGCATACGGGCCGAAGTCGCCCTTGCCGACCGGGTTGGCCCAGCCGTGGATCAGGTCGGCCGGGTTGAGCGAACCGACGAACGCGATTTCCAGCGCGAGGTAGATCAACGTGCCGATGAGCACCGCGCCGATGATGGCGCGCGGCAGGTCACGTTGCGGATTTCGGGCCTCACCACCGAGTTGGGCCGCCTGCTCGAACCCTTGCAGGGCGAACACGACGCCAAGCGGCAGGGCCGCGAAGATGCCGTGCGCGCCGTAGGGGGCGAAGCCGCCGCCCGCGGTGAAGTTGCCGAAGTGGTGGGCGACCGAGATCAGCACGATGACGGTGATCACCGGAACCGCGATCTTCCAGACCACGGTGACCGTATTGGTCTCGGACAGCCACCGGACACCCAGCACGTTGACGACGCTGAACAACAGCATCAGGACGACCGAAATGGCAAGGCCGACCCCGGTCAGAGCGCCGGTGTTGGCGTCGACCAGCCCGTGCCATTTGTGGTCGAGGTAGCCCAGCGACGCCTCGACCTCGATCGGGGCCAGTGTCACCGCCTGGAGCCAGGCGACCCAGCCCGCGGTGAAGCCGGTGACGGCGCCGAAGGCGAGGCGGGGATAACGAGCGGTGCCGCCCGCGACCGGATAGGCCGAGCCGAGTTCGGCGTGTACGAGGGCCAGCAACACCAGGATCACCCCGGCGAGTACCCAGGAAAGGATCGAGGCCCCACCTGCCGACTTCGCCGCGGTGAGCGCACCGAGCAACCAACCAGATCCGATGATCGAGCCGAGCGAGATGAACGTCAAGCCCATCACGCCGACACTTCTCTGGAGTTGTCCCGATCCGCCAGGTTGGGTGTTGCCGACTGAGGTCTGCGTCATGACCTGTTCCTTCCGGCCGAGACGGCGTCGTCGTTGACCCGTCTCGTTGATCAGCTTTGGCGTACCAGCATGGTGCCCTCATGCGGTCCGAATGGGAAGCGACGAAACGAAACCGATTCCAAGTTAATTCTCGGTGATCCGCCTGGTCGAATTTCCGCGATTTAGGTATTGACTTTGCTCCTGTCGGGCTAATGTCGCGACGCGGCGAGCACCGCCATTGCCGCGTTGTGGCCCGGTATCCCGCTGACTCCGCCGCCGCGAACGGCTCCTGCGCCGCAGAGCAGTATCCGTTCGTGCTCTGTTTCCACCCCCCAACGGCCGATCTGCTCATCTGAGCTGGCATAGGGCCAGCTCAGGTCCTGATGGAAGATATGTCCTTGCGGCAGGCCGAGTTCGGCCGCCAGATCAAGCGGTGTCTTGGCCTCGATGCACGGTTGGCCGTCGGCGTCGAGGGCCAGGCAGTCCTCGATGGGTTCGGCCAGCACGCTGTTGATCGAGGCGATGGTCGCGGCGAGCGCGTCGGTGCGGGCCGTGTCGTTGTCGGCGTGGAACAGGCGGGCCGGCATGTGCAGGCCGAACACGGTCAGCGTCTGCATTCCGGCTGCGTTCTCGGCCGCGCCCAGGATCGACGGGTCGGTCAGCGAGTGGCAGTAGCTCTCGCACGGCGGCAGGGTCGGCAGCAGTCCGGCCTCGGCCTGCTCGTGCGCCGCGGCGAGTTGCGCGTAGCTCTCGTTGACGTGGAAGGTGCCACCGAAAGCGTCCTTGGGGTCGAGGCCGGATTCACGCAGTCGGGGCAGCCTGCGCAGCACCATGTTCACCTTGAGCTGCGCGCCTTCCGGCGTCTCGCCAGGGGTCTTGCCGAGCAGGGCGGCGAGCGTGCTGGGTGCGACGTTGGCCAGCACGTGCCGGGCGGCCACGGTGTACTCGGTGCCATCGCAGGTGTAGCGGACCAGGCCGTCCGGGTCGATCGCGGTGACCGTTGCGGCGGTGCGGGACTGGACGCCCGCGGCCTGCGCCGCGTCGATCAGCGCGCCGGTGACCGCGCCCATGCCGCCGATGGGCACGTCCCAGTCGCCGGTCATGTTGCCGATCAGGTGGTAGAGCAGGCAGCGGTTCTGTTTCAGCGTCGGGTCATCCGCGGTGGCGAAGGTGCCGATGAGCGCGTCGGTGAGGACGACGCCGCGTACGGTGTCGTCGGCGAACTCGGCGGTGACCAGTTCGCCTGCCGGTCGTTCGAAAAGGCCCTGCCAGGCGATGTCGTCGTCGACCATGGCGCGCAGTTCGTCCTTGCCGCGCAACGGTTCGGTGAGAGTGGGGAACACCCGTTCGGCAAGGCGCTGGGTGCGCGCGTAGAAGCGCTGCCAGGCCGGGAAGTCCGTGTCGTTGCCGGTGACCGCGCGAAATGACGCGCTCGTGCGGGCCGGGTCCGAGGTGTCGACAAGCAGGCCGCGCTCGGTGCCGGGAATCGGCGTGTAGGAGGAGATGGCGCGCTTGCGCAACCGGATCGGCAGCTTCAGCTCGTCGATGATCCGCTGGGGCAGCAGGCTGACCAGGTACGAGTAACGGGACAACCGGACATCAACGCCGGAGAACGCGCGAAACGAAACAGCGGCCCCGCCGAGTTGGTCGCCGCGTTCCAGGATCAGCACGGATCGGCCGGCCCTGGCCAGGTAGTTGGCCGCGACAAGACCGTTGTGCCCGCCGCCGACCACGACAACGTCCCAGGCCGTCGTCCCACCCGATGCCATCCTCGCCCGCGCCTCCCCATCCCTGCCGTCACGTGACCGGGTTACCCCGGTTTGTGGCGGGAGTATGCACCACTCCCCCGTCGCCCCGTCAGTACGGCGTTGAAAGTTCCACGCGTGGCGTCAAGAAAGCGTTAGGACTTCCGTCACCGAGCGCGATCGGCGGTGCAATGTCGGCGACCGCCGCAGCGAGACTTGAGGAGGACGCGATGGCGTGGGCTCCGACAGTTCGCCCGACCACCGACGAGGTCGTGGGACAGCGTCATCCCAGGGAAGGCCGGATGCCGGCGGCGATCGCCATTTCCGCTGGTTTCGGGGCAGGTCTGCTGCTCGCGGCGGGATTCGCGCTGTTCGGGCCGAGTCAGGCCACCGGCATTGTCGTGCTGGCCGCGGTGGCGGTCCTGCTCAGCTGGTTCTCCACCGTGCCGGGGGCGCTCGGCATCGGCGCGCTGAGCTGGTTGTTCTATTCGGGCTTCGTCACGCACAGTCACGGTCAGTTGGCGGTGACCGGGGTCAAGGACGGCATCGTCGCGGCCGTGTTGATCGGGTTGGCGTTGGCGGTGTCGCTGTTCCGGGCCGTGCTCACCTACCGGCCGCCGTTCCCGGATGTGCATGTCCCGCACCAGCGCTCATCAGAGCACGCCGAACGCCACGGCTAGGCCGATGACCAGCAGGACCAGCGCGGTGATCGACCCTGCGTAGCGGTCGATCAGCGCGCCGCGCAGCCGGGCCGCGCTGCCGGCGGCGAGCACGGTCAGGCCGACGACGGTGCCGAGCGTCGCGAGGGCGAACACGAGCACGGCGCCGACCGCGGCGAGCGTGCCGAGCGCACTGGCGGCAAGGAACACCGGCAGGATGGTCAGATCCGGGGACGCGGCCGCGCCGAAGGGCAGCACCACCGCGAGCAGCTTCGTGCGCCGGGTCGCTACGGCCGTCGGGTGGCCATGTCCGTGGCCGTGTTCATGACCGTGTCCGTGGCCGTGGGCCGGGTGGTGGTGGCCTCGGCCGAGCAATTCGATGACCAGGAAGATGGCGCCGGTCAACGCGAGCAGGCCGCCGACCACGATGGCCTCGTTGTGCTCGATGACATTCCGGAACCGCAGGCCGACCGCGATGACGATCGCGCCGAGCAGCAGCGAGAGCAGCACGTGCGCGCCGCCTGCGGCGGTGGACAGGCGCAGCGTGCGGCGCAGCGGGTAGTGCTGCGCGCGGGAGACGACCGCGAGCGGCACCCAGTGGTCGGGCAGGACGGCGTGGCCGATGCCGACTCCAGCGGCGGCGAGCAACAGGGCGAGCACGGCGGTCATGCGTCGTTTATACCATCTCATCTGCACATGCGTGAAGATAAGATGGTATTGCTATACTGCGGCAACAGCGAATGAGTGGCAGGGCGGTCAGGTGGCAGAGGTTCGGCATCCGGAACAGTTGGCGGACGAGCAGGTCGCGGCGGCGGTGGCCGGACTGACGATGCTGGCCGAACCGACGCGGCTGCGACTACTCTGGGCGCTGCGCGACGGCGAGCTCGGCGTCACCGAACTGGCCGAACGGGCCGGTTGCCGGCCGACCGCGGCCAGCCAGCACCTGTCCAAACTGCGCCTCGCCGGCCTCGTCGACCAGCGCGCGCAGGGCAGGGCCCGGCTCTACCGGCTCAAGGGCGGACACCTGCGCAGGCTGCTCGACGAAGCACTGGCGCACGCCGACCACGCCGCGCACGACCTCCCGCACCACGACTGAGTGATCATCGCCGAGCAGGGTCGGCGCTCCTGTGCCAGGGTTTTCCACTGTGGACTCGAGGCGAGCAGTCAAGCGTCGGATGATCATGATCGGAGCGGGGGCGCTGCTGATCAGCGCACTCACCGCGCCTGCCGCCGTCGCGGTGGCCCCCGCGGCCACCGGGCCGGACCTGGCCGGCCTTCGCGATGCGGTGCACAGCGGGACGCTGAGCCAGACGCACGGTGTGCACGCGGTCTGCGCGGGTGCGACCGGCGGCTGCCAGGCCCAGTTCGTGACGACATCGAAGAC
>DASYBO010000343.1:0-5847 GCA_036500685.1 Pseudonocardiaceae bacterium
CGCGCGGACCTGGGCGGCGGTACTGGCGCCGTCGATGACCAGCAGCACCGACCGGCCCGCCGTCAACGCGCGGAAGGCCCGAGCCCGCGCGGAAATGCGGTCGGGTATGGAATCCGGGTCCACGCCGAGGTCGAGCAGGAACTGCTTGAGGGCCTCGCCCGCGGCGCCGGGTGCCTCGGGGTCGGTGTCGAGCTTCGTGTAGAGCCGGATGTCCTGATCGTCGACTTCGTGCGCGGTGACCAGGGCCAACGCGGTCTTGCCGATGCCGGGCGGGCCGGTCAGTACTGCGACCCTTGGCTCGTCCGATCGGTCGGCTGTCGCGAACTCGATGATCTCCCGCCGAAGCCGCTCGTGGTTGGCGAACGCGTTCGGTTGGCACGGCGGGATCCGGTTGAGCACGGACTCGAAGGGTAGTCGACGCCTAGGATCGACACCGGAGCACAACGGGAAGGGGACAGTGGCTGTGTCCAGTTCGGAACTGCTGGTGGACGCGTTCGGCCGGGTTCAGGATGCGGTGCGCGCGGCAACCGAGGGCTTGACCGAGGAGCAGCTGGCCTACCGGGTTGATGACGACGCCAACTCGATCGGTTGGCTGATCTGGCACCTGACCCGGGTTCAGGATGATCATGTCGCGGACGTGGCCGGCACCGACCAGGTGTGGACGGCGGCGGGCTGGGACAAGAAATTCGGGCTGGAACTGGACCGGTTGGCGACCGGATACGGGCACAGCAGTGCCGACGTGGCCAAGGTGCGGGTGTCGGCCAAGAACCTGCGCGCGTACTTCGACGCGGTGCACGAGCAGACGCTGGAGTTCGTGAGCGGGCTGACCGACGACGACCTGCCGCGAATCGTGGACACGGCCTGGGATCCGCCGGTGACCTTGGGCGTGCGGCTGGTCAGCGTGATCGAAGACTGTCTACAGCACGTCGGCCAGGCCGCCTTCATCCGCGGCGTGCTGGAACGGAAACCAATCAGACACTCGTCATTGTGACACCTGGAGTACGACGACTCCGGACACGTAGCGGCCGCCCGCGTGGTCGCCGTCGGTGACCAGGCGCGGTTCGGCGAGCGCGGTGCCGTCCTCCTTGGTGGACAACAACAGTTGCTTGCCGCCGACGTAGGCCTCGGCCAGGGTCGCGGCGGCGCCGTAGCCGTCACCGCCGACCGCGACGACCGAGGTTTCGGGAGTGGGCAGGATGCCGGCGGAGAGCAGCAGCAAGGCCAGTGACGGGCCGGTTTCGGTGTGCGTCTGCGGGACGCCGCCGGCCAGGAACGTCACGGTCAGCGTGCGGGTGGGCAGCGCGGCGATGCGGTGCGCGCTGAGCGTGTAGGTGCGGTGCGGGGTTTCGATCAGGACCGAGCCCGGTGGCGGGGTCGCGGCGGCGGCCGAGGAGACGGTGACCGTGATCGCGTGCACGTCGGCGATGCTGCGCAGCCGGTTGGTGTCGCCGGGCACGATCAGCGCGACGTCGTGGCCGTGCGTGGCCAGCACGGCGGGGTGATTGCCGAACTCGGCGTCGAGTTCGCCCAACGCGAACACGTCGCGTTGACCGTCGCCGGTCACCGTGAGCAGGACCCGGAGTTGGGTGTTCTTGCCGGTCGGCAGGACGAGGGTCGAGCGGTCGACCAGCGCTTCGAGGCTGACGCCGGTCACGGTGGGCGGGGTGCCCCAGCCGGGATCGGTGACCGGGTAGCTGGTCTGCGGGAGGGCATCGAGTTGACGCGCGGTGTAGCTGGTCGGAGTGCTGACCGCGCCGCTCACCGATACCCCGGTCCGTTGCGACGCTGAGGCGGGGATGGCGACGGTGATCAGGCACAGCGCGGCGGTGATCACGGCCGGCAGGGTGAATCGGCGCATTCGACGCAGCCTTTCCTCGGGGGCCCGCAAGTGCGCCAGCAACCGTAGCGAACAAGCCTCATTCGCGGTAGCGGTCGGGGTTGTCGGCGAACGCGTGCAGGCAGCCGGGGCCGCAGAAGTAGCGGATCGTCTCGCCGTCGCGCACCGACAGCGCGGATTCACCGACCGTCATGCCGCAGACCGGGTCGATGGCTTCGGCGTTCGCGGGGGCGCGGGTGTCGAAGGTGGGCAGTTCGTGGTGGCGGCGTTCGGCGATCAGTTCGGTGTAGACGGACAGCGCGACCTCGGGCGCGGTGCGCGCGCCGATGTCAAGACCGGCCGGCGTGTGCACGCGGGCGCGCTGTTCGTCGGTGACGTCCAGGGAGGCGAGTACGGCGCTGCCGCGTTTGCGGCTGGCGACGAGGCCGACGTACGGGACGCCGGCACGCAACGCGGCGGTGAGCATGGCCTCCTCGTCGCGGCCGTGCGACGCGATGATCAGCGCGGTCAGGTCGGCAGGCAGTGCGATGCCGACGCCCTCGCCGAGTTGGCGGACCTCGTGGCCCAGCGCCTTGCCCACCTCGACCAGCGACCGCGCCACGGGCGCCTCACCGACCACGTAGACCAGGGTGGGCGGGAGCATGGCTTCCAGGAAGATGTCCAGCGATCCCCCTGACAGGCAAGGGTTTCCCACCGTGACCAATCCTTCGCTCACGGTCTCCTCGGTCGCCGTCGGCGTGATCCGCAGCAGCGTCGACTCGCCGGTACGCAGCAGGCGCAAGCCGTGCACGCGCACGGTGGACGCGGCGCAGGATCCGCCGACGAAACCCTCCATACTGCCGTCGGGGAGGATCAGCGCCCGGTCGCCCGGTTTGGCGCTGGTCGGGCGTTCCGCGCGGACCACGGTGGCCAGCACGAACGGGGTCCGGTCCGCGTGCAGGTTCTCGACTCTGGCGAGGACATCGTTGTCTGCCATGTTCGGCCCTTCACTCGATCGCCAGGTCGCTGCGCAACGGCCTGCCGTTGATCGCGCACCACACCGCGGCCGGGGTCAGCGGCATGTCTGCGTGCTTGACCCCGAACGGGGCGAGCGCATCGATGACCGCGTTGACGACCGCGGCCGGCGAACCGACCGTCGCCGATTCGCCGACTCCCTTGGCCCCGAACGGATGGTGCGGCGAGGGGGTCACGGTCTCGCCGAGTTCCCACATGGGGCATTCCATCGCGGTGGGCAGCAGGTAGTCCATGAACGAGCCGCCGAGGCAGTTGCCGTCGGTGTCGAACGGCATCAGCTCCATCAGCGCCATGCCGATGCCGTCGGCGAGGCCCCCGTGGATCTGGCCCTCGACGATCATCGGGTTGATCCGCACGCCGCAGTCGTCGACCGCGACGAACCTGCGGACCACGACGGCACCGGTGCCCGGATCGACCTCGACGACGCACACATACGCACCGAACGGGTAGGTCAGGTTCGGCGGGTTGTACACACAGGACGCGTCGAGGTGCCCTTCCACGCCGTCCGGGAGTTCCAGGTCGGAATGGGCGGCCATGGCGATCTCGGTGATGGTGCGGCCGCTGTGCGGGTCGCCCCGCACGAACCAGCGGCCCGGTTCCCATTCCAGGTCGTCCTCGCTGACTTCCAGCATCGCGGAGGCGACGATTTTGGCGCGGTCACGGACTTTCCTTGCCGCGACGGCCGTTGCGGCGCCGGAGACCGGGGTGGAGCGCGAGCCGTAGGTGCCCAGGCCGAACGGGGTCTGGTCGGTGTCGCCGTGCACCACTTCGACGTCGTCCGGGCTGATGCCGAGTTCGTGCGAGACGATCTGCGCGAACGTCGTCTCGTGGCCCTGGCCCTGGCTCTGCACGGAGATCCGCAGCACGGCCTTTCCGGTCGGGTGCACTTGGAGTTCGGCGCCGTCGGCCATGCCGAGGCCGAGGATGTCCATGTGTTTGCGCGGGCCCGCGCCGACCGCCTCGGTGAACACGCTCAGGCCGATGCCGAGATATTCGCCGCGTTCGCGCTTGTCCGCCTGTTCCTTGCGCAGCGCGGGATAGTCCGCGATGTCCATGGCCAGGCGCAGGGCCTTCGGGTAGTCGCCGGAGTCGTACTCCCAGCCGGTCGGGCAGACGTGCGGGAACTGCTCGGCGCGCAGCAGGTTCTTCAGCCGCAGCTGCGCGGGATCGATGTCGAGTTCGCGGGCGAGCAGGTCGACGAGGCGTTCGACCAGGAAGGACGCTTCGGCGACGCGGAACGAGCAGGAGTAGGCGACCCCGCCGGGTGCCTTGTTGGTGTAGACGCCGGTGACCGCGCAGTGCGCGGCCCGCAGGTCGTAGGAGCCGGTGACGATGTGGAAGAAACCGGCCGGGAACTTGGTCGGCTGCGCGGTGCCGTTGAATGCGCCGTGATCGGCGAGCACGGTGGCGCGCAGCGCGAGGATGGTGCCGTCGCGGGTGGCGGCCAGTTCGCCGTGCATGTGGTAGTCACGGGCGAAGGCCGTCGTCATCAGGTTCTCGGAGCGGTCCTCCACCCATTTCACCGGTTTACCGGTGATTTTCGCGGCCACGACCGCGCACAGGTACGGCGGGTAGACCGGGACCTTGTTGCCGAAACCGCCGCCGATGTCCGGGGCGATGATCCTGATCTTGTGTTCCGGGATGCCGGCGATGAGCGAGTAGAGCAGTCGGTGCGCGTGCGGGGCCTGGCTGGTCGACCAGACGGTGAGCTTGCCGCTGACCGGGTCGAAACTCGCCACTGTGCCGCAGGTTTCCAACGGGGCCGGGTGCACGCGTGGGTAGAGCACGTCCTGGCTGATGATCACTTCGGCGGTGGCGAAGATCGCATCGGTCGCCGCTTTGTCGCCCGCGGTCCAGTCGAAGATGTGGTTGTCGCGTTGCGCCGGCTTGTCGTCGCGGATCACCGGCGCAACGGGGTCGAGCGCGCGGCGGGCGTCGATGACCGGGGCGAGCGGTTCGTAGTCGACGTCGATCAGGGCGAGCGCGTCGCGAGCCGCGTAGTGGTCGTCGGCGACCACGAACGCGACCTCCTGGCCCTGGAACCGGACTTTGTCGGTGGCGAGCACGGCTTGGGTGTCCGAGGACAGGGTCGGCATCCAGGCCATGTCCAGGTCGGCCAACATGGGGCCGGTCAACACGGCGCGCACTTTCGGATGCGCCTCGGCGGCGGCGGTGTCGATGGCGAGGATGCGGGCGTGCGCGAATGGGCTGCGCAGCACCGCGCCGTGCAGCATGCCAGGCAGGTGTACGTCATCGACGTAGGTGCCGGCGCCGCGGACGAATCGGCTGTCCTCCTTGCGAATCAGTCGCCCGAAGCCGTTCATGACCGACCCGCCGCCCACTGCACGGAACGGACGATGTTCGCGTAACCGGTGCACCGACACAGCTGGCCGGAGATGGCCTCGCGAATGTCGAGTTCGGACGGATCGGGGTTGTTGTCCAGCAGCCAGCGCGCGGTCATCATCATGCCGGGCGTGCAGAACCCGCACTGCACGCCATGACAGTTGATGAAGCCCTGTTGCACGGGATCGAGTTCGCCGCCGTTGGCCAGGCCTTCCACGGTGCGCACGTCGTGTCCGTCGGCCATCACCGCGAGCACAGTGCACGACTTGACGGCCACTCCGTCCAGGTGCACGACGCAGGCGCCGCAGTTGGACGTGTCGCAGCCCCAGTGCGTGCCGGTCAAGCCGAGTTCCTCGCGGAGGAAGTGCACCAGCAGCAGGCGCGGTTCGACCTCGCGGATGTGCTCGGTTCCGTTGACGTACACGGTGATCCGCATCAGCGCACCGCCCGTCGGGCGGCGCCGCGCAGGGCTCTTGTGGCGAGTTCGCCGGCCAGGTGCCGTTTGAAGTCGACAGGGCCGCGCTGGTCGGCGACGGGCGCGCAGTGCTCGGCGGCGATCTGTCCGGCCTTGACGAACTTGTCGTCGGCTGGTGGGCCGCCGCGCAGGAAGTCCTCGGCCTCGGCGGCGACGAAGCGCTCGGCGCCGACCGCGG
>DASYBO010000344.1:0-2514 GCA_036500685.1 Pseudonocardiaceae bacterium
CGCCCGGCTACCGATGCCTCCCCGCGTACGCAGGCTCGCGGCCGGCCGCGCCCGCACGCTCGGCCTGCCGACCAGGGGCACCACCAACCCGAACCGGCTGCGCCGAGTCGACAGGTGGATCACCGGAACGCCGGCCCTCACCTCGCTGTTGCGCAACTGCGCCGACCCGCTCGTCGTCGACCTCGGTTACGGCGCCTCCGCGGTGACCACCGTCGAGATGCGTGACCGGTTGCGCCGGGTCCGCGCCGACGTGCGGGTGCTCGGCCTTGAACTCGACCCGGATCGGATCGCCGCCGCCGCGCACGCCATAGACCTGCCCGGCCTGGACTTCCGCCGGGGCGGGTTCGAGTTGGCCGGCACCCGTCCGATCCTGCTGCGGGCGTTCAACGTGCTGCGCCAGTACACCGAACCGGACGCGGCGGCGGGGTGGCAGACGATGCTCGCCGGCCTCGCTCCCGGCGGCGTGCTGATCGAGGGCACGTGCGACGAGATCGGCAGGCGCTGCTGCTGGATCACCCTGGACGCAACCGGTCCGCGCAGCCTGACGTTGTCCTGCCTACCCGCCGGCATCGACACACCGTCCGATTTGGCCGAACGCCTGCCGAAGGCGCTGATCCACCACAACGTGCCGGGCGAAGCCGTGCACGGATTGCTGGCCGAGCTGGACAACTGCTGGGCCACGGCCGCTCCGTACGCGCCGTTCGGCCCGCGCGCCCGCTGGGCCCACGCCATCCGGCTGCTCGCCGACCGGGGCGTGCCCGTGCTGGACCGGCCGAACCGGTGGCGGCTCGGCGAGGTCACCGTGGCCTATTCGGCCGTGCTCGGCTAGCGATCGACACGACGCCGCCGAGTGGTTTAGTGGGCTGCGCCGCGTCCGACCTGCCACACTCATGGACCATGCCTGTCGCGCAACGCCGCTATGTGATCACCTTCGGCTGCCCGGACCGCACCGGCATCGTCGCGGCGATCTCCTCCTTCCTCGCCGAGGCCGGCGGTTGGATCGTCGAGGCCGCGTACCACACCGACCCGGAGACCGGCTGGTTCTTCACCCGCCAGGAAGTCCTGGCCGACTCCCTGCCGTTCGACGTGGACGAACTGCGGCTGCGCTTCGCCCAGGTGGCCAGGAAACTCAGGTCCGCCGACGGCTACGCCTCGCAGACCGGCGTGCGGTCGGACTGGCGGATCACCGACACCGCGCAACGGCGCAGGGTCGTCATCCTGGTGTCCCGCGAGGGGCACTGCCTGTACGACCTGCTCGGCCGGGTCAGTTCGGGCGAACTGGACGTCGACGTCGTCGCGGTGATCGGCAACCACACCAGCCAGGCGGCGATCACCCGTGCGCACGGCATCCCGTTCCACCATGTGCCGTTCCCGTCGAACGACCCGGACGCGAAATCCGCGGCGTTCGCCCAGTTGACCCAACTCGTACACGCCGCGAAACCGCACGCGGTGGTGCTGGCGCGGTTCATGCAGGTGCTGCCGGCCGAGTTCTGCGCGGCGTTTACCGGGCGGGCATTGAACATCCACCACAGCTTCCTGCCCTCCTTCGTCGGCGCGCAGCCCTACCGGCAGGCCCACGCGCGTGGCGTGAAGCTCGTCGGCGCGACCTGTCACTACGTCACGGCCGAACTCGATGCCGGCCCGATCATCGAGCAGGACGTCATCCGGGTCGATCACCGCGACTCGGTCGCGGACATGGTGCGCAAAGGCCGCGACATCGAGAAGGTCGTGCTGGCCAGGGGCCTGCGCTGGCACCTCGAGGACCGGGTGTTGCTGCACGCTGGGCACACTGTGATCTTCTGATTCCCTCCTCACGTCGTAGGCTCTTTCGGTGGCCATCTCCATCGTCGACATCGGGGCTCTGCGAGAGCACCGGGCCGCGGGTCGCGACCTCGCCGGCGTCATCCTGGTCGGCCTCGACCTGAGGTCGGCCGAGGACGATCTGCTGCTGCGCACCAGGCTGGACGGCGCGCTGCTGCTCGGCTGCCGGCTGGCCCCGGCGAGCCACGCCCGCGCCGACGCGGCCGGCGCGCTGCTGTTCCCGGACATCCCCGACCTGCCGTACCGGGTGTACCGCAGCTCGCTGTACCGCCCGGCGGAGCTGTTCGACGGCTTCGACGCCGATCGGCCCGCCTCCTACGCGGACACTCTCGACGCGCGCGTCTACCAGTACGTTCAGGCGTGCGGCACGCATCCGGAACCGTTGCCCGCGTTGGCACAACGGCTGCACGACCACAGCATCACCGAGGCGCTCGGGGAAGTGCTGGCGGTCAGCCCGCACCCGGTCGCGGTGATGGGCGGCCACGACCTGGCGCGCGATTCGGCCGGCTACGCCCGCGCGGTCGCACTCGGCCAGGCCCTTGGCACGAGCGCGACCGACTTCACGGTGCTGACCGGCGGCGGCCCCGGAGCCATGGAGGCCGTACCGCTCGGTGTGCGGCTCGCCGGCGTCGACCCTGGCGATGCCCTGCGCATCCTGTCGAGCGCGCCACGGTTCGGCAGTAGTTCGTCCAC
>DASYBO010000345.1:0-4590 GCA_036500685.1 Pseudonocardiaceae bacterium
CGTACGTGATGCCGACCAGGATGGCAATCAGACCGACGCCAAACAAGATGTTGCCCCACCAGTCCATCCGGGCCGGCTTCTGCTCCCCGATGTCCTTGAGCATGTAGAAGGCCCACACGGTGGCGAATATCCCGACGGGCACCGAGACCAGGAAGACGAGGTGCCAGTTGACCGGCGAGAGCAGGCCGCCGATGATCAGGCCGAGGAAGGAACCGGCGATCGCGGCGACACCGTTGAAGCCCATGGCAAGACCGCGCTGGTTGGCCGGGAACGCGTCGGTGAGGATGGCGCTGGAGTTGGCCATCAGGAACGCGCCGCCGATGCCCTGGACGATCCGCCAGCCGATCAGCCACAACGCGGCCGCGCTGCCATCCATCCACGTGACGGCAAGGAAGATCGAGGAGATGGTGAAGACGGCGAAGCCGAGGTTGTACATCTTGGCCCGGCCGAACATGTCGCCCATCCGGCCGAAGCTGACCACCAGCACCGCGGTGACGACGAGGAAGCCCATCATCATCCAGAGCAGGTAGCTGGTGTTGCTCGGGTCGAGCGGGTTGATGTTGATGCCCTTGAAGATGTCGGGCAGCGCGATCAGCACGATCGAGGAGTTGATGGTGGCGATCAGCATGCCCAGTGTGGTGTTGGACAGTGCGATCCACTTGTAGTGCGGCCCGAGATCGGCGAGCGTTCTGTTGCGCCGGTCCGGCGCCCGACCGCCCGGTTGTCCTGCTGCCAATTCGTGCGCTGCGATGGCCACTGCCACTCCCCTGCACGAGCCCCATGGCTCAACGTCCCTGCCAATTACTTTAACTATGCTAACTAATTTTGTTTGCTGTGCACAACTATCAAACCAGGTGAATCCGATCACGTGCAGGACGCACGCAGGGCCTGCGACGAAGCGCGTCGCAGGCCCTGGAGCTGGGAATATTGGCTTAGAACGAGGGCAGACCGTCGCCCTGAACGGCCTCGATGTCCAGTTCGACCCGCAGCGTCGTGCCGACCGCCGCGACCCCGGCCCGAATCATCGGGTTGTAGTTCATCGCGAAATCGTCCCGTTTGAGGTCGGTGACCGCGTGGAACGCGGCACGGGTGCCACCCCACGAGTCCGGACCGACGCCGAGATAGGTCAGCTCCAGCACGACCGGGCGGGTCGTGCCGTTGAGGGTCAGCTTGCCGTCAAGACGCCACTTCTCCCCGCCCTGCGGGGTGATGCCGGTGCCCACGTACTGGATCACCGGATGCACGTCCACACCGAGGAAATCCGAGGAACGCATGTGGTCGTCGCGCATCTTGTTGCCGGTGTCGATACTGGCCGCGTCGATCAGCGCGGTCACCCGCGACTCCTCGACCGGGTTACCCACCTCGATCTTGCCGCTGAACTCGGTGAATCGGCCGCGCACCGTCGCGAAGCCGAGGTGCCGCGCGGTCACGTTGATCGCCGAGTGCATCGGGTCGATCGAGTAGATGCCGGGCGCCGGCAGTTCGGCGCCTGCCACCCGAGGCAGCGAGACGGCGCCCAGTTCGGCACCGCTGGAGGTGACCATGGCGGCGCGCGCGGTGGGGTCGAAGCCGGGCGCGGTGATGATCGCGGTGTAGGTGCCGACCGGCAGCGGCTTGCTGGCCAGCCTGCCGTCCGAGTCCGCGCCGACCCTGGCCACCTGCTGACCGGTCACGTCGGTCACGGTGAGCACGGCGGCGGCCACCGGCCAGCCGTCCGAGGTGCGCACGGTCGCGCTCACCCCGCTCGGCTCACCGGCCGGCACCGACGCGGGGGCGGGCGGGATCAGCGGCGCGGCAGGCGGTTCCTGGGCCGAGGTCGTGCCAGGAGCAGCGGGCTGGCCGAACCAGTCGGTCGATTCTGGTTGTGTGCTCACGCGACCCCCTCGCTCCGTGCGGTCCGCAGTCGGCCGCCGGTCGCGCTTGTCGCGAGGGGGCCGCATTCGCGGCGCCCTGTGTTCAATGATTCGCTCGCACGCTCGCTCATGGCTGCGGATGTCCCAATCGCACGTCGTGTTGGCCGAATTCGCCGCCGACCACCCGCAGGGTGCTGGCCACCGGTGGGTAGCCGCTCGCGATGACCGTGTAGTCACCCTCGGGCAGGTCGTCGAAACCGTATTCACCGTCGTCGTTGGTGGTGGCCATGCCCACCACGTTGCCGGCGCCGTCGAGCAGGGTGACCCGCGCGTCCGGCACCGGCCTGCCATCCGCGACGCGAGCGACGCCACGCAGGTGGGAACCACCGGCGAGCTGCACGTCCTGAGTGGTCACCCCGGTCGACTCGACCGTGACCGACTGCGCGATCGGCTGGAAGCCCTCGGCGCTGATCACCAGCGTGTAGGAGCCGCCGACCAGCTCACCGAAGACGTATGCGCCGAGCGCGTCGGTCAGCGTGGAGCTGACGACCTCGCCGTGGCCGTCGGCCAGGGTCGCGGCCGCGCCGGCCACCGGCGTGCCCCGGCCGGCGATGCTCACCGAGCCGGAAAGGCTGCTGGTGCCGGTGAGCACCACGTCGACGGTCACCGCGCCGGCACCGACGGTCACCGTGGACGCCTGCGGCTGGTGCGCGCCTGCCGACGCGATCAGCACGTACGCGCCCGGTCCCGGCACGGCGATGTGGAAACCGCCGTCCGCCGCCGAGGAATTGCGACCGACCTGTCTGCCGGCCATGTCGATCAGGGTCAGCGCGGAGTCGGCGATCGCGTGCCCGTCCGATCTGCGCACGTGCCCGCTGATCGACGCGCCACCGGCGGCACCTAACCCGTCACTGCCGCTCATCGGCATTGCTCCCGCAAGCTCGCCCAACCCTGCGTGTCCGTTGCCCTCCGCGTACGGTCGGCCGTTCAGATCCGCCGAACCGTATTCGACGGAGCCGTACTCGCCTGCGCCCACGCCTCCTCCTTCACCACCGGGTCCACCGTCAAGGCCCGCGCCGCCCCCGGCGCCGTCCTCCGCCATCCTGGCCTCAAGGCCGGACTGCGTTCGCAGTGGAAGCTCTTTCAAGAACAGCAATACACCGAAACCGACCGCGACTACGATGGCGGCGGTCAGGAAAACCGGATGCAACGAGTTGGCGAAACCGTCCAGGAACGGCCGCGCCAATCGCGGATCGAGCCGCTGCACAAACGACGAATCCTGAGCCAATCCGCCGGCAGCGGAACCGACCCCACCATTATGCAGCACGGCGAATACCGGCGCGTTGGCGGGATTGGCGACCACCGTCGGATCGTGCACCGCGGCCTGAAAAGCCACCGTTCGCGCTGCGGCCGCGAACGCGCTCGCGATCCTACCGCCGAGCACGCTGAACAAAATGGACAGGAAAACCGCTGTTCCGAGGGTCGCACCGGTCTGCCTGAAGAACGTGGCCGACGAGGACGCGACGCCCATATCCCTGGCCGGGACGGCGTTCTGCACCGCGATGATGAGCGTCTGCATGCAGTTGCCGAGGCCGAATCCGAAAATGAACATCCAGATGTCGGTATAGAGCAGATCGGTGTTCGCGTTGATGGTGTTCAACAACAGGAGACCGGCGACCATCAGCGCCGTCCCGAGTAGTGGGAATATCTTGTATCGACCGGTCCTCGCGGTCAGCTGTCCGGAAATGACGGACGCCAGCGCGATACCGAGAACCATCGGAAGAATGAGCAGCCCGGCCTTTGTCGGCGACGCACCCTTCACGATCTGCAGATACAGCGGAACAACCGCCAACCCGCCGAACATGCCCATGCCGACAATAAAATTAGCAATCGAGGTGACACTGAACACACCGGAGCGGAACAGGCGCAACGGGATCAGCGCCTCGTCCCGCATCAGCATCTCAGCAACCACGAACAGCACGAGGCCTGCCGCGCCGACCGCGTAACACAGCCAGGCCCTTGTCGAGGTCCAGCCCCACTGCTGGCCCTGCTCGGCGATGATCAGCAGCGGGACGAGGCAGATGGTGATGGTCAGCGCGCCCCAGTAGTCGATGCGGTGCTCGCGCCGGGTGTGCGGGAGGTTGAGCACCCTGACCACGACGATCAGCGCGATCGCGGCGATCGGCACGTTGACAAGGAACACCCAGCGCCAGCCTGCGATGTGCAGGATCTGCGACTGGCCGGCAAGGAACCCGCCGACCACCGGACCGAGCACGCTGGCCGATCCGAACACGGCCAGGAAGTACCCCTGGTACTTGGCGCGTTCGCGCGGTGGCACCACGTCACCGATGATGGCCAGCGCCAAGGACATCAGCCCGCCGGCACCGAGGCCCTGGAAGGCGCGGAACGCGGCCAGCATGTACATGGAGTTGGCGAAGGTGCAGGCGATCGAGCCGACGATGAAGATCACGATCGCGGTGACGAAGAACGGCTTGCGCCCGTAGATGTCGGAGAGCTTGCCGTAGAGCGGCGTGGCGATCGTCGAGGTGATCAGGTACGCGGTGGTCACCCACGCCTGCAGGTCAAGCCCGTGCAGGTCGTCGGCGATGGTGCGGATCGCGACCGAGACGATCATCTGGTCCAGCGCGGCCAGGAACAGGCCGAGCATCAGCCCGATGAACACCAGCATGACCTGGCGGTGGGTCAGCATCGGCCGTGGCCGAGAGTCGAGGACGGC
>DASYBO010000346.1:0-5509 GCA_036500685.1 Pseudonocardiaceae bacterium
CGCTGAGGATCTCGCGGATGTCGCGGCCCTGGTCGTCGACCAGGATCTCGGCCGCCTGGTCCAGGCTCAGGCCCAACTCGACCAGCCTGCGGATGCGCAACAGCAGCACGGCGTCGCGCAGTTCGTAGGCCCGGTAGCCGCCGGGCGCGCGTTGCGGCTCGGGCAGCAGCCCGAGTCGGTGGTAGTGCCGGATCGCGCGCGTCGATATGCCCGCCAACTCGGCCAGTTCCCCGATCCGCAGCATGCCTGCCTCCCGGCCCAACCCCACCGCTCTGCACACACCTTGCTGCGCAGACAAGGTCAAGTCCACCCACAGCAATCCATGGAATTGCCCGTTGGTCGCGCATCACCCGTTCGGGCGAGGTGAACCCGCGTACGTCGTCACGCGTACGGACGCGTGTCGCCTGGCTGCCGATGCCGCTACGGGTCAGGGCGACGCAGCATGGGGGCATGGACGACTATCAGGAACCAACGGGCATCCGGGCCTCGGATGCGGAGCGGGAAAAGTTTGCGGGCCTCGTCGGCACGGCGACCGGTGACGGTCGACTGACCACGGTCGAGGCGGACGAGCGGTTGGCCGCGATCTACGCGGCGCGGTTCCGGCACGAGCTGGAGCCGCTGGTGCGGGACCTGCCGAAGCCGGTCGTGACCGCGCCGAAGCAGACGTTGAGCTGGCGACGCGGGCCGTTGGCGGTGCACGCGGCGATCGTGGTGGCGATCGTGACGTTGGTGCTGGTGCGGTGGGTCGCGTTCGGGAGCGGGTTCTTCTTCCCGGTGATTCCGATGCTGTGGCTGGGCGCGAGCCTGGTGGTGCACGCGCGGATCCGGCGTGTCCGAGGGTCGGTGCGGGCGCAGGCGCCAGCAGCCCCGTAACCTGCGGTGATCAGGCAGGGGATCAATCGGACAGGGGCGGCGATGAGCGTCGAGGGCGTGCTGGCGCGGTTGACCGAGATCAGACCCGGGTTGCACGGGCTCTATCGCGACCTGCACGCCCACCCGGAGCTGTCGAACGACGAACGCCGCACGGCCGCGGTGATCGCGCGACGGCTGGACGCGTTGGGTGTCGAGGTGAGCACCGGGGTCGGCGGGCACGGGGTCGTGGGGGTGGCGCGCAACGGCGACGGGCCGACCGTGCTGCTGCGCGCCGACTTCGACGCCCTGCCGGTCACCGAGCAGACCGGGTTGCCCTACGCCAGCACGGAAACCGGTGTCGACGAGGACGGCAACACGGTCGGCGTGATGCACGCGTGCGGGCACGACATGCATGTCACGTGTCTGCTCGGCGCGCTGGATCTGTTGGTCGGCCGGCGGTCCGGGTGGGCGGGCACGGTGGTCGCGGTGTTCCAGCCGGCCGAGGAGCTGGGCACCGGCGCGCTGAGCATGATCGAGGACGGGTTCTTCGATCGCTTCCCTCGACCCGATGTGGCGCTTGGCCAGCATGTCGGACCGATGCCGGCCGGCATGCTCGGCGCGCATCCCGGACCCGCCTTCGCGGCAACCGACTCGCTGACCGTGCGAGTGTTCGGGCGGGGCGGGCACGGCTCGCGCCCGGAGTCCACTGTGGATCCGATCGTGCTTGCGGCCGCGATCATCCTGCGGTTGCAGACGGTGGTGGCCAGGGAGATCGCGGCGACCGACATGGCCGTGGTCACCGTCGGGTCGGTGCACGCGGGCAGCAAGGACAACATCATCCCGGACGAGGCCGTACTACAGGTGAGCACGCGCAGCTATACCGAATCCGTGCGCACCAGGGTGCTCGACGCTATCCGGCGCATCGTCAAGGCCGAGGCGTTGGCGTCGGGCGCGGAACGGGAACCGGAAATCACCATGCTGCCGGGATCGCCGGTGCTGCACAACGACCCGGCCACGACCGCGCGCACAACAGCCGCGTTCCACAGCTGGTTCGGTACGGATCGGGTCGTCGACCCTGGCGCGATCACCGGCAGCGAGGATTTCGGCATTTTCGGCGACACGATCGGCGTACCGTACTGTTACTGGATCTTCGGCGGCACCGAACCGGCTACTTATCTGGCCGCGGTGGAGGCCGATCGGCTGACGCAGGACATCCCGTCGAACCATTCGCCGTTCTTCGCGCCGGTCGTCGAACCCACGGTCAGCACAGGGGTTTCCGCGCTTGTCGTCGCGGCGCTGGCCTGGCTGGACACCGCAGGATAGCTGACCTGATCGGTCTTGCCACGGTATCGATGCAGGCCAGGCAATGCGCCGGTAACCGAGAACGGTGACAGCCGAAAATTCTCATCGGCGGGGACAAGAACAGCGCCACGAATTGTCATCGGGTGATAAAAACCGCGCTGATCAGGCCGGATCCCGTGAATAGGTGCGTTGAATTCTTGCGTCCTACGTCACTCGCCAGTAACGTACTGGCGAGTAAGTTGCCGGCGGTGGTCGGCTTCGACGACATATTTCCACCCTGCGAACTCATCAGCGATCGGCGCATTTCGCGTCCCCGGTCTAGACAAGCACGCCCTGGTGTATTGGGCGCGCGCATTTGCCACTCGATAGTTGGGAGATCACGATGTTCGGAGCTCGATCCGCGACATTAGCCCGAAGGGGCCTCATTCTTACGGCGGCCGGCGTAGTGGCCGGCCTGCTCGGTTCCGGTATCGCGGCCGCCGACGTGCCGGTCGACAGCTTCATCAACTGGAACGGCAACTTCCCCATCATCGGCAACCTCGACCCGATCACCACCGAGACGGTCACCAACCTGCCGAGCCCGGTCACGGTCGGCCAGGTCAGCCCGTCCTTCGCGGTCACCGTCAACGTCACCGCACCACCCCTGGCCACCACGGGCCTCGAGGACATCGGCGCGGCGAGCCTGCAGGGCACCGCGGACGTGTCCGTCTCCGGCACTGATTCGGCCGGCAACACGGTCACCCAGGACGTGCAGCTAACCATTCCGTCGACTCCGACTCCGGCGGCCGGCTCCCCGCTGACCTTCACGGCGACCGGGACGACCACCATTCCGGCGGTCGCGACCGCCGGCAACGTGACCATCAGCGTCGTCTCGGCATCGACGACGCTTGACCCGAAGGACGCCAACGGCAACGACACCGTCCTCGGCACGTTCAACGTGCCGCTGACCCTGGACGCGACCGGGCCGAGCCAGAACCCGACCAACAGCACCACGCTGGGCACGATCGTCGCCCAGTGAGAACTCCGCCGGGGTGTCCAGTTCGCTGGGCACCCCGGCAGTGTTTTCAGCGAAATTTGTCAAAGTCCGACAACCGCTTTTATCAGCGGATGACAAAAATCGTCCGTGTCAAGTCGTGATCGAGCAAATCGCCGTGATTTCTTGCACCACAAGTCACCCGGCAGTAACCTACCGGCGGGTAGATAGCGGGACGACACCCGTTGTCGACTCCTTCGGAAATGGGCCCATTTCCTCCAGCTCCACAGGGCACCACAACGTTGGGAGGTCGTAGGAAATGTTCGGCCCTCGATCATCGACATACCGCCGAAGAGTCGCCACCATTGCTGCGCTCGGCGTAATTCCGACCCTGTTGTTC
Organism: Pseudonocardiaceae bacterium; assembly: GCA_036500685.1. GTDB lineage: Bacteria > Actinomycetota > Actinomycetes > Mycobacteriales > Pseudonocardiaceae > CAJCJE01. Next base: position 3,528 of record DASYBO010000346.1, read on the forward strand.
GCCGGTACCGCATTCGCTGATGTCGCCGTTGACAAGACGCTCACCTGGAACGGCAACTTCCCCATCATCGGCAATCTCGACCCGATCACCACGGAGATCGTGACCAACCTGCCCAGCCCGCTCACCGCGGGAACCCCTGGCAGCACCACGTTCACGGTGAACATCGACGCGCCACCGCTGGCCACCACCGGCCTTGAGGACATCGGTGCGGCAACGGTGCAGGGCACCGCGGACGCGTGGGTCTTCGTGACCGATCCCAATGGCACCAAGTTCGTCGTCGACGCGGCGCTGACCGTCCCGTCGACACCGACGCCGCCGGACGGCCAGGACCTGAAGTTCACCGCGACCGGCACGGTCCGCTTCCCCGGCGCGTTCGACACCGGAACGGCGACCGTGGCCATCGACACCGACCATGTGACAACGACTCTCGATCCCAAGCAGGCCGACGGGTCCGACACGGTGTTGGGCACCTTCACCGTGGCGCTCGCGCTCGATGCGACCACTCCGCCCCAGGATCCCACTCTCGGGCAGGTACAGATCGATCCGGCGAGTCAGGACTGAGACAACGGCGAGGAAGACTTGGGAGCGGAAGAAATGTCGACTCGATCATCCATAATAGCCCGAAGGGCGGCAATTCTGGTCGCGATCGGAGCAGTGGCGACGCTGCTCGGTTCCGGGGTCGCGGCGGCGGACATCTCCGTGGACAAAACCTTTACCTGGAGCGCCAATTGGCCGACCATCGGTACGGTGTCGCCGATCAGCACCGAGGTGTCCGGCTCGATGGTGAGCCCGGTTCCGGTGGGAACACCGGAGAACAGTGCCGTCACCGTGCACATCGACGCGCCCGCCTCGGTCACCCAGGCGCTGATCAACGCGGGTGCGACCACGGTCGCCGGCAGCGGTGACGCGTGGATCACGGTGACCGATCCCAGCGGTACCAAGGCAAACATCGACGTGCCGCTGAGCGGCCCTTCGGTCGCGGTACCAGCGACCGGTTCGGACCTGGTCGCACAGGCCGACGGTGTCGCACAGTTCCCCGGCACCTTCAATACCGGCACCGCGACCGCGACATTGGATGCCGGCCATGTCGTGGTCACCCTTGATCCGAAGAACGCGGCAGGCACGGATCTCGGCCCGATCACCGTTCAACTCACGCTCGATCCGGCAACGCAGGACACCACTTTGGCGCAAGTCCAAGTGACGTCGGGAAATTGAAGGGTAACGCGACCTTGTCAATTCCGATGTTGACCACTGAGAGTGCCCCGGCCACCGGGGCACTCTCGGCCCGGCTGAGCCGGTGAAGGGGAGTCTCGCGATGACGCGAACGACGTTGCGCAGGTCGACAAGGCGCGTCCTGGTCGGGGCTGGTTTCGGCGTCGCCCTTGCGCTGCTTGGCCTTCTCGCCGGCGCCGGCCCGGCCATCGGTGACCAGACCATCGCGACAACGCTGGCCTACACCTGTCAGTTCCCGGCCGGCGCGCAACAGGTTTCCGCCCAGTTCAACGCGACGTTCCCCAGAACGGGTCAAGCCGGTCAGCCGATCGCGCCGACCGGTGTCTCGGTGAAGCTCGACGTGCCGCAGGTCGCGCTGGGCGACCTGACCACGATCGGCGCGGCCTCGGTATCCACGACCGGAGCGTTTTCCGTTGTCAGGCAAGACAACGGCTCATCGACCACATTGGCCTGGCCGGGACTTGCCGCGCCGAGTACGCCGCTGCCCAGCACCGGCGACCTGACCATCACGCTGGCCGGTTCCGTCCCGCCCAACACGGTTGTCGACTCGGGTCAGGTCACGTTCGGGGCGGACGCGTTCGGGCTGATCTTCAGCCCGCTGACCTCGACGAGCGCCGCGACCAACCCGGCGACCATGTCGGTAGCCTGCCTGCTCAACGCCAACCAGACCGCGACCCTGGCCACGGTCAACGTCCAGGCCGTGCCGACGACCGCGCTGTCGACCACCCCGGACGTGCCGCAATCCCCTG
>DASYBO010000347.1:0-4939 GCA_036500685.1 Pseudonocardiaceae bacterium
ATCGTGACCAACCCCAGCGAGTTCCCCGGCGGCGGCCTCGGGGCGGCCGGCAAGGGCAGCCTGGCGAACGCGAAGATCACGGAGGTCTTCGAGCCGGTGGTGCGGGCGACGGTGCTGGCCCCCAGCGAGTACATCGGCACGATCATGGAACTCTGCCAGGGCAGGCGCGGCACGCTGCTCGGCGTGGACTACCTGTCCGCGGACCGGGTGGAAGTGCGCTACATGATGCCGCTCGCGGAGATCATCTTCGACTTCTTCGACCAGCTGAAGTCGCGCACCCGCGGCTACGCCTCGCTGGACTACGAGCCGGACGGCGAGCAGCTGGCCGACCTGGTCAAGGTGGACATCCTGCTGCAGGGCCAGCCGGTCGACGCGTTCAGCGCGATCGTGCACAAGGACGCCGCGTACGCCTATGGCACCCGGATGGCCGCGAAGCTGCGCGAGTTGATCCCGCGCCAGCAGTTCGAGGTGCCGATCCAGGCCGCGATCGGTTCCCGGATCATCGCGCGGGAGAACATCCGGGCGATCCGCAAGGACGTGCTGGCCAAGTGCTACGGCGGTGACATCACCCGTAAGCGCAAGCTGCTGGAGAAGCAGAAGGAAGGCAAGAAGCGGATGAAGATGGTCGGCCGGGTCGAGGTGCCGCAGGAGGCCTTCGTCGCCGCGCTGTCCACCGACGAGTCGCCGGACAAGACGAAGTCCGCGAAGAAGTAGCGCGGCAACCGGGACGACACGCGGGGAATTGGGATCCACCCCACCGATCCCAAGGCCCCGCGGTGTCGTGCAACCCCGGCTCGTGATGAGCCCGCCTCACCGCGAATGCGTTGCTTCGACGTCGCGCGGGGCCTCTTCGGTTCCCTGGCGGCCGTGGGATGTTCGTTCAGTCGCCGATCCGGTAGTCGAACGTGTAGGTGTGCGTGCCGTCCTCGGCGCAGTCGATCCGCAGGTCGCCGCGTAGTCCGGTGAGTTCGCCGTCGGCGGAGCCTGCCACGACGGACACGGTCATGCCTGCGGTGCGGTCGGCCACGTGCAGTAGGACGAAGCTGCCTTGTTTGCCGTGCACGGCGCCGGTGATCCGCTCGATCGCGACATAGGCGACACCCGCGAATTCCTCGGAGCCCTCGACCGGCACGCCGACGCTGAGCAGTTGGGCCGCGCTGGTGCCGGTGATGTCGCCGTGGAAGGTCTTGCGGTTGCTGACCCTGGCCAGGTGTGCGGCGGGGGTTTGGTCGTAGTACTCCTCTTGCCAGTCGTGCAGGTCGAAGCTGCCAGTCGCGTGGGTCGTGTCGGTCGAAGTCGTCGTCATGGTGGTCATTCTGGTCGGGATACCTGACATCTTTTGTCAGGTATCAGTCGTCGGTGCTGCCGTCGGTCTGTTCGCGGAGGATGTCGGCGTGACCGGCATGGCGGGCGGTTTCCTCGATCATGTGGACATAGATCCAGCGCAGCGACACCTGGCCGAAGTAGCCGTGCGGCACGGTGTGGTCGAGGTCGTAGCTCGCGGCCAGTTCGCGGGAGCGGGAACAGGTCCGCTCGTACTCGGCGATCAGGTCGGCGACGGTCTCGTCGTCGGCGACCTGCCAGCCCGCGTCGGACTGGCCGTCGAAATCGGCGCCGATCTCCCCGGGGTTGAGCTGGGCGAGGATGTGCTGGAACCATTCGCGTTCGGCGACCGCGAGGTGCTTGAGCAGGCCGGCCAGGGTGGTCAGGGAGCCGACGAGGTGCTGGCGGGCCTTGTCGTCGCCGACGCCGTACACCTTGCGGGCGATGATCTGGCGGTAGTAGTTCAGGAACGCGTCCAGGACCTGGCGTTCGCTGCCGGTGGCCGAGCTGTTGTCAAAGGTGACTGTGGGTGCGGGATCCGGTGTCGACATGATCGGCACCGTAGTTCAGGGGACCGACGATCGGCGTGCGGCGGTGGGGGCCGTTGGTGCGGGTGATGAGCAGCAGCAACCAGGCGAGGGCGACCGCGATCAGCGCGCCGATGGTGTTGTTCACGAAGTCCTGCTCGTCGCAGATGCCGAGGCCGGTGAGGGCCTGGGTGATCTCGATGCCGGCGGAGAGCAGAGCGCTGCCGATCGCGATGGACAACGGCCTGCGGGTGGCGATGGTGCCGAAGAACGCGAAGGGCATCAGCATGAGGACGTTGAGCTGCGAGGTCTCGCTGTGCACGGAGAACTGGCCGCTGACACACAGGTAGAGCGGGTTCTGGCCGGTCGGCAGGTGACCGCCGTGCCGGACCAGCGTCACCGCGAGCGCCATGGCCAGACCGGCGGCGGCGAGTACCGCGGCCCAGCGCGACCAGCCGAGGCGACCGGCGAGCAGCCAGGCGAGCACGCCGAGGATCACGGTGCCGAGCACCTCGGCGGCGAACACGCTGGGCCTGCTGAGCATGTCTTCGGCGAGACCGATGCTCGGTCCCGCGTTGGCCAGGAATCCCGGCATCGCGCTACCTCCCCGACGGCGGCTTGTCATCGATGATGACGTTCGGCGGGCCGATGAGGTTGGGTTGTGACCAGCAGAAATCGTGCTATCCCGTGGTTTTGGCGCGAATCGGCCATCGCCGCAACGGTCAATCTTCTTACAGAATTGGTCCAGACCTTGACAAGATCGAGTGGTCTAGTCCACCTTGGGATGTGACGCAGGTCTCGGTGGCCCGCCCCTGCTGGTGCCATGTTCGCGACACCTCGTCGTAACCGTGGAGGTGTATCCGGTGACCCTCAATCGATTAGTCGCTGGCTTCGTCGCTGTCGTGGCGGCCTGTGCCAGTGTGGTTCTTCTACCCGGGGTGGGTTCGGCGGCAACGACCAACCTGGTCAACAATCCTGGCTTCGAAACCGGCACGACCAGCGGGTGGTCGTGCGGGTCGTCGGCTTCGGTGGTGAGCAGCCCGGTCCACTCCGGCAGCCACGCCCTATCCAACACCCCGTCCGGCAGCGACGACGCGCAGTGCACGCAGACCATCTCCGTCCAGCCCAACTCGGCCTACACCCTCAGCGCCTGGGTCGATGGCAGCTACGTCTACCTCGGTGACACGGGCACGGGGACGAGCGACACCAGCACGTGGACGCCCGGCGGCAGCGGCTACACGCAGCTGACCACCAACTTCACCACCGGCGCGAGCACCTCGACCGTGTCGATCTACGTGCACGGGTGGTACGCGCAGCCGACGTACTACCTCGATGACGTGTCGCTGACCGGGCCGGGCGGGAGCGCGTCCGCGCCGTCGGCGCCGACTGGACTGTCCGTGACCGGCACGACCTCGTCATCGGCCTCGCTGTCCTGGACGAGTCCTGGTGGCACGGTCTCCGGATACAACGTGTACCGCAACGGCAGCAAGGTCGGCACGACGACCTCAACGTCCTATACGGACAGTGGCCTTGCCGCATCGACCCAGTACACCTACTCGGTCACGGCGTACAACAGCATCGGCGAGTCCTCGCCGTCCGGTTCGGTGTCGGCGACCACCGCGTCCTCCGGCGGCGGCGGAGGCGGCGGCGGCGGTTCGCTGCCGGCGCACGTGCTGACCGGGTACTGGCAGGACTTCACCAACGGCGCGCAGGCGATGGCGCTGTCCTCGGTGCCGACCAGCTACGGGCTCATCGCGGTCGCGTTCGCCAACGCGGACTCGGCCAACGACGGCGGCGTCACCTTCGCCGTCGACTCCGGCCTGTCCTCGGCCCTCGGCGGCTACACCGACAGCCAGTTCACCGCCGACGTGGCCACGCTGCACTCGCGCGGCCAGAAGGTGATCATCTCGGTCGGCGGCCAGAACGGCACGATCAGCGTCGGCAGTTCGTCGGCGGCGACGGCCTTCGCCAACAGCGTCGAGTCGCTGATGAGCACCTTCGGGTTCGACGGGGTGGACATCGACCTGGAGAACGGCGTCAACCCGACCTACATGGGCCAGGCGCTGCACGCGATCGCCTCGGCCAAGCCGGGCGCGATCATCACGCTCGCCCCGCAGACGATCGACGTCCAGTCGACCGGCATGGACTACCTGGCGCTGGCCTTGAACATCAAGGACGTGCTGACGATCATGAACACCCAGTACTACAACTCGGGCACCATGAACGGCTGCGACGGCAACGTGTACGCGGAGTCGACGGAGAACTTCCTGACCGCACTGGCGTGCATCCAGTTGCAGGGCGGCCTGAGCCCGAGCCAGATCGGACTGGGGCTGCCCGCCTCGGGCAGCGCGGCCGGCAGCGGCTACCTTGCACCGTCCATTGTGAACAATGCGCTGGACTGTCTGGACAAGGGCACGAACTGCGGCAGTTTCAAGCCGAGCCAGGCGTATCCGGGCATCCGGGGCGCCATGGACTGGTCGATCAACTGGGACGCGTCCAGTGGCTACGCCTTCGCCAACACGATCGCCCCGCATTTGGGTTCGCTGTAAGGGAGATGGGGGAACCGGGGGTCCGCGCGCGGCGGGCCCCCGGTTCGTGCGTTCAGCGGGTGAACACTATTTTCCCGTCCGTCTTGCCATCGAGCATGTCGCGCAGGCCGGTCTCGGCGTCGGTGAGCGGGAGCGTCGAACCGATCCTCGGATGGATGTCGGCCTGGGCACAGAAGGCGAGCAGGTCGGCCAGTTCGTCGCGGGTGCCCATGGTCGAGCCGACCACACGCAGCTGGAGGAAGAACAGGCGCTGTAGTTCGGCCGCGGTGGCATCGCCGCTGGTGGCGCCGGAGATCACGATGATGCCGCCGGGCTTGAGGGATTTCATCGAGTGTGACCAGGTTGCCTTGCCGACGGTCTCGAACACGCCGTCGACGCGTTCGGGTAGGCGCGCGCCGGATTCGAACACCGCGTCGGCGCCGAGTTCGGTGGCGACCGCGCGCTTCTCCTCGGTCCGGCCGGTCACCCAGACGCGCAGGCCGGCGGCCTTGCCGAGGGCGATCAGCGCGGTGGACACGCCACCGGACGCGCCCTGCACCA
>DASYBO010000348.1:0-42075 GCA_036500685.1 Pseudonocardiaceae bacterium
GGCTCCGACGCCGGCGCGACGCGCACCACCGCCCGGCGCGACGAGGCCACCGGCGAATGGGTGATCAACGGCACCAAGTGCTTCATCACCAATTCGGGCACCGACATCACGGGCCTGGTCACGGTCACCGCGGTCACCGGCACCAAGCCGGGCGGTCGCAAGTCGATCTCCTCGTTCATCGTGCCGCGCGGCACGGCGGGCTGGGCGGTGTCCAAGAAGTACTCGAAGGTCGGCTGGTGCTCCTCGGACACGCACGAACTGTCCTTCGCCGACGCGCGCGTGCCGGCGGCGAACCTGCTCGGCGAGGAGGGTCGAGGCTACGCCCAGTTCCTGTCCATTCTGGACGAAGGCCGTGTCGCCATCGCCGCGCTGTCCGTCGGCCTTGCCCAGGGCTGCGTCGACGAATGTCTGCGCTACGCCAAGGAACGCGAGGCGTTCGGCAACCTGATCGGCCAGTACCAGGCGATCCAGTTCAAGATCGCCGACATGGAAGCCCGCGCGCACACCGCCCGGCTGGCCTACTACGCGGCCGCCGCCAAGATGCTGCGCGGCGAGCCGTTCAAGCGCGAAGCGGCGATAGCGAAACTGGTCTCGTCCAACGCGGCCATGGACAACTCGCGCGACGCAACGCAGATCTTCGGCGGCTACGGGTTCATGAACGAATCGGCGGTCGGCCGGTTCTACCGGGACGCGAAGATCCTGGAGATCGGCGAGGGCACCAGCGAGGTGCAGCGCATGCTGATTGCCCGCGAACTCGGCATGTGACCCGCGGCGCGGTCAGCTGCCCGAGGTCACCGGGGCGATGCTGGCCGCGGCGATGCCGTCCTGCGGGTCGAAGTAGACCGGGGTGCCGGCGGTCCACGGCACGCTGAGGTGCGCGGTCTGGTTGGGCGGCGTCACGGAAAGGTGTGTCGGCGTCCAGTTCTTGGTCGAGTCCGGGTTGGCGCCGGACGGGTCGATGTAGTTGATCACGGTGTGCGCGGACGCGCCGGGCGCGAGCGTGACCGTCGCGGGCGTGTCGCCGGTGCGCGGCAGGGAATAGGTGGGGCCGCCGACGGTACCGAGGTTCGGGCCGTCCATGTCGACACCGCCGAAGCCGTGCACGGTGCAGTTGGTGGACGACTTGTTCGTCCACACCAGATCGATCCGGTAGTGGGTGCCGGCCGCGCCGAGTTGCCCTTGCGGGTCAACGGGAATCTTCACCAAGTTGTCGAGCTTCGCGGAAAGGGATGCCGTTGTGCAGGTGCCGCTGTCGGCGCTGTGCGCTGCGGCCTCCTGGTTGCTCTGACCGTTGACCGGCTGGTTGTTCTGACTGGTGACCGGCGCCGGACTTGTTGTCGGAGCGGACTGAGTAGCGCCACAACCGACCACCGTCAACGCCGCGACCAGCGCGCCCGTGCCGAGTACGGCGATCCGACCGACCTGGAAACTCGTCCGCATGAGAACTCCCCGACTGCTTGGTTGAACTTTTCCTACATAGGGACGCCCAAGCGGTCGGCGGGTTCCATGGTGACCTGGATCATGGCCAGAGCAGTGTGCGCTCCCAGCCGTGCTCGCTGCTCCGGTAGCGCACGCGCACGTGCTGACGCTGCGCGTCGCCCTGGAAGAACTGCACCTCGTTGGGCCGCACCACGTATCGCGTCCAGGCCGGGGCGACGAGTCCGGAATCGGCTTCGACGCGGGCCTTCGCCTCGTCGAGCGCGGCGCGCAGTTCGGCCCGGTCGCGCAGCGGTTCGCTCTGCCGCCCGACCAACGCCTCGGCCCGTCCACCGGGCGCCCTGGCCAGGAAGTCCTGCGCGCTCACGGCCGGGTCGGCGACACCGACGAGACCGCGCACGCGGACCTGGCGGCCCATCGTCGGCCAGTAGAAGGTCAGCGCGGCGGATGCGTGCTTGGCCAGTTGAATCCCCTTGGGACTGTCCGCGCTGCTCGCGAACCACCAGCCGCGCTCGTCCACGTCCTTGAGGATCAACGTCCGCGCGTCCGATTGGCCGTGTGCGTCTACCGTCGAAAGAACCATCGCGTGCGGTTCGGGTGTGTTGGCGGCCAACGCCTCGCGGATCCAGGTCGTGAACAGCGCCTGTGGATCGATTGGCAGCGCGTCGGTATCGAATGGCAACGGCAACCGCGCGAAAACCGGAATCCGGCGCAGCATATCGGCCAATTCACCCATGGCTTCCCCTCTGCCGACGTACGTGACGCGGTGTAGCAATATCGAATCGTAACCGGTAGCCGCCGACGTCAGCGTTACCGAGAGTAGCAGGCGAAAGTTTCGACAAGATTTTCCTTCCGCACAGCTCAGCAGCACCTTAGATTTCTTCAGGCAGCCGACTACCGGGTCGGCGGGAGATGAAGAGGAACTGAAAAGCTGTGCGAAAAGCCCCTGCATTATTCGTAGCGTTAGCCGTGGCCGGAGGACTGGCCTCGGCAATCCCGGCGGCTGCCGCCGGCGCCACCGTGATCCCGCAGTCCCAGCCGGCCTGGGCCACGCCAGAGGCGAAGGTCGCCACCACGTCCTCGACCGCTCAGGTGAGCTTCCGGGTGTACCTCAACACCCCGAACGAATCCGCCGCCGAGGCATATGCGGCATCGGTGTCCAATCCGAACAGCGCAGACTACAAGCACTACTTGACGCCGGCCCAGGTCAAGGCGCAGTTCGCGCCGAGCGACGCGACCGTCTCCTCGGTCCGCAACTGGCTCACCGCCACCGGTTTCGCCATCGGTGAAGTACCGTCCAACAACGCCTACGTGCAGGCCACCGGCAGCGCGGCCCAGATCGACTCGGCGTTCAAGACCCAGCTCGGCGAGTACAAGGTCGGCGGCACCACGCTCCGCTCCACCAGTAGCAACGTGTCCGTGCCCAGCAACCTGGCCGCCTCCGTGCTCGGTGTGCTCGGCCTCGACCAGTCCAAGTCGGTCGCGGTGCCCAACCACACCACCGGCAACGCCACCGACGACGCGATCAGCAACACCACCAAGGTGATCTCCAACGCGACCGCGAACAAGCCCGCCGTCGTCGCGCCGCCCAACGGTTTCCGCAACGCGCAGCCCTGTGGCGCCTACTACGGTCAGAAGATCGACACGACCGACCCGGCGTACAACGGCCAGCAACTGCCCTACGCGCCGTGCGGCTACAGCCCGAGCCAGATCCGTTCGGCCGACGGCCTTGCCGGCCCGGTGTCGGCCGGCATCGACGGTAGCGGCCAGACCGTGGCCATTGTGGACGCTTTCGGTTCGCCAACCCTGTACCAGGACGCGGCCGAGTACGCCAAGCGCAACGACCCGAGCCACCCGCTGCTGGCCTCGCAGTACAGCCAGGACGTTGCGCCGCCCACCCCCGGCCAGGAAGACCCGAGCCAGTGCGACGCGGCCGGTTGGTACGGCGAGCAGAGCCTTGACGTGGAAGCGGTGCACGCGACCGCGCCCGGCGCGCACATCCTGTTCGAGGGTGCCGCGGACTGCCAGGACACCTCGCTCGACGCGGCCGTGAACAAGGTCGTCGCGGGCCACCTCGCCAACATCATCTCCAACTCCTACCTCGACCTCGGCGAGGGACTGCCCGCCGCGGATGTCCAGGCGTTCAACCAGATCGCCGTGCAGGCGGTCATGGAGGGCATCGGCCTGTACTTCTCCTCCGGTGACAACGGCGACGACGCGGGGCAACTCGGCGCGCCCGCCGCCAACTTCGCCGCCAGCGACCCATGGGTGACCGCGGTCGGCGGTACCAGTGTGGGCATCGGCCAGAACGGCCAGAAGGTCGTGGAAGCCGGCTGGGAGACCGGCAAGGCGCCGCTGACCAACGGCCAGTGGGGCCCGACCGCCTACGACTACGGTTCCGGCGGCGGCACCAGCATCCTGTTCAACGAGCCCTGGTACCAGAAGGGCGTCGTGCCGAACTCGCTGGCGAAGATGTACCAGACCGGCAAGAACCTGGGCCGCGTCGTGCCGGACATCTCCGAGGACGCCGACCCGACCACCGGTTTCCTGATCGGTATCACGCAGACCTTCCCCGAAGGCGCGCACTACGACCAGTACCGCATCGGTGGCACCAGCCTCGCCGCCCCGCTGCTGGCCGGCACCATGGCCGACGCCGACCAGTTGGGCGGCTTCCACCACGGCTTCATCAACCCGGTGATCTACCAGTTCAGCTCGCGCACCCGGGCCGTCACCGACGTGGCTCCGGTGCAGGCGCCGGGCCTCGTCCGGGTCGACTACGCCAACAGCCTGGATTCCTCGAAGGGCTACGTCTACTCGGTGCGCACCTTCGCCGACCAGACCACCACCCTGCACACCACCAAGGGCTACGACAACGTCACCGGCCTCGGCACCACCAACGGCTGGCCGTTCCTCGCCCTGTCGTAAATCTCTTCCGCTGACGCGGCAGCCCGGGTGCCCAGCGCACCCGGGCTGTTCGCGTTGACGGGCCTCGGTGGAACGTGACGAGCGGCCTCGATCGGCTCGATCACGTTGGCGCCGGCCGGTTTCAGGTGGCCAGTTGCATGGTCGGGTGGTCGTCGAGATCGTTGAGCTGCCGCTGGACGCGGTCCACGTCCGCGCCGCGCCGGTTCGCCCGGTACAGCTCGCGCGACTCCAGCAACGACGCGCGGGCCGCGTCGATGTCGCCCCGCGCGCGGTGGATCTCCCCGAGATGCGCGAGGATGTCGGCCTGGTAGTGGGTGTGGCCGATGGCGCGGAAGTGCACCAGCGCCCGCTCGTAGTAGTCGCGGGCCTCGTCGAGCTTGCCGCTGCGGTGCGCGATGAAACCCAGCGTGTCCAGGGTGTCCGCCTCGCCGTCCGGGTCCTCGTTGTGCACGTTGAGCCGCAACGCCACCTGGCACGCGTCGATGGCCCGCTCGTAGTTGCCGAGCCGGGCCTCGAACCAGCCGATGGCGTTGAGCTCCCGGCCCTCGCCGAGTTGGTCGCCGAGCGAACGGAAGATGCTCAGCGCCTGCTCGACGTGCTCCAGCGCCAACTGGTCGTCGCCGACCCGTTCCAGCGCCAACGCGAAGCTGTGGTGTGTCTTGGCCAGACTGGGCAGATCCTGTTCGCGTTCCTGCAATTCCAGCGCGACGGTGAACTGCTCGGCCGCCTCGACATGCCGGGAGTTGAGCGCGTAGGCATAGCCGAGCAGCCGATGCGCCATCCCCAGCACCCTCGGGTCGAGCCGGCGGGCCGCGGCAAGGCCGATCAGGCACACGGTGAGATCGTCGCGCGGATGTCCGCGTCGGGCATGGAAGTTCGACAGCGCCCAGGTGATCAACCAGGACAGCTGGAACCAATCCTGTTCCATGGCAACGGTTTGCGCCGCGCGCAGCCCCCAGTACTCGGTGTCGAACCAGTTCGTCGCGGACGTGGTGTTCACGAGCGTCTCGGGGTGGCTGTCCGCCGCAGGCTCGCCGATCGGGATGTGCTCGCGGTTCGGCGCGATCAGCCGGTCCGCGGCCAACGCGGTGTAGGTGTAGAAGTTCACCAGCCGGAACAGCGAGCAAGAACGCTCGGTCCCGGGCAGCTGCTCGGCCTGCTCGCTCGCGTAGAGCCGGATCAGGTCGTGCGTGCGATAGCGGCCGGGCAAGGGCTGCTGTAGCAGCGAGACCCGCTCCAGCTGACGCAGCACCGGGCGCAACTGGTTCGCGCGGATGCCGGTCAGCGCGGCCACGGCCGGCAGGCTGATGTCCGGCCCGACCGACAACCCGAGCAGCGCGAACACCCTGGCCGGTGCGGGGGCCAGCGCCAGGTACGACCAGGACAGCACCGCGCGCACCCCGTTGTCGGTGTCCTCGTCCAACGCGCCAAGCCGGTTGGTCCGCTCCCGCAGCTCAGCGGCCAACGTGGCCAGCGGGAACTCCGGATGTTCCTGGGCCCTGCCGATCACGATGCTCAACGCGAGCGGCAACCCGGCACAGCAGGCCAGCAACTCGTTCACGGCCGCCGGTTCGGCCACCACCCGCTCCGCGCCCAACCGCTCCGCCAGCAGCAGGCGCGCGTCGGTCTCGTCGAGCACGTCCAGTGGCATGGGCTGCGCGCCGTGCGTGTTGACCAGGCTGGTCAACCGATCCCTGCTGGTCACCAGCACCGTGCAGGACGCGCTGCCCGGCAGCAGCGGGCTGACCTGCTCCGCGTCGGCCGCGTTGTCCAGCACGATCAGCATCCGCCGGTCCGCGACAAGGCTCCGGTACAGCCCGACCTGCGCGTCAAGGTCGACCGGGACCGCGGTCGGTTCCACGCCGAGCGCGGCCAACAGGATCCGGATCGCCGACTCCGCGGTGCGCGGCTGACCGGACGGGTCGAACCCGCGCAGGTTCACGAACAGCTGCCCGTCCGGGAACCGGTGCGCGTTCTGGTGCGCCCAGTGCAGCGCCAGTGACGTCTTGCCCATGCCGCCCGCCCCGCCGATCGCCGAGATCACCACGGTCCCGCTGGCCTGGCCCGGATGCGCGTCGAGCGTCTTGGACAGCAGCGCGATCTCCTCGGCGCGACCGGCGAACGAGCGCGGCGCGGCCGGCAGCTGGCGCGGCGCGGGCACCTCCGCGACTGACCGCTCGTGAGCCGGCGCGCGAGTGGACGGTGCGCTGGCGCGCGGCGCGGCCAGTGCCGGGTCCGCGGTGAGCATCTGCTGGTAGAGGGTGCTCAGCGGCTCGCTCGGCCGGATCCCCAGCTCGTCCCCGAGTCGGGCCTGAGTGCGCTGGTAGTGGGTGAGCGCGTCGGCCTGCCGGCCGCTGCGGTACAGGGCCAGCATGAACTGGCCGGCCAGCCGCTCGTCCAGTGGCCGCTGCTCGGTCTGGCTGGCCAGCGTCGCCAACAGCTCCGCATGCCGGCCGCCCGCCAGGGCCAGGTCGGTGTACTCCAGCTCGGCGGCCAACCGGTCCTTGAGCAGCATCGCCCTGATCCCGTGTAGCCACGGCGTGTCCAGGCCGGGCAGGGCCTCGCCGCGCCACAGGTCCAGCGCCTGTCGGATCAGCCGGGCCGCGACCACGTGATCGGCACTTGCCCGCGCCCGCACGGTCAGCGAACGGAACATGTGCAGGTCAACGGCTTGTTCGTCGACCATCAGCTGGTAGCCGGCCGGCCTGCGCAGCAGCGTCACCTCGTCCGTGTCGGACAGCGCCTGGCGCAGCCTGGACAGGTATGTGTAGAGGGTGTTGCGCGCCCTCGGCGGTGGTCTCTCGCCCCAGGCCCGTTCGATCAGCTCGTCGCCGGACACCGGGCGGTTCGCGTTGACCAGCAGCGCCACCAGCACGCACTGCTGCTGCCGAGGGCCGAGGTCGACCAGTTGGCCGTCGATGCTGGCCTCGACACTGCCCAGTATCCGGAACCGGACCGCCATGGCGCTCCTTCTTCTGACCCCGATACTCCGCCATAACCGCCCCGCTACCAGCTCTTACCCCGTTCGAGCCCGGGAAGCAAGGCAGCCCAAAAAACTCCAGGGCCCGACCGGCGAACCGGTCAGGCCCTGGGAAGTGCCAGGAAAAGCTGATCAGGCGCTGGCCACCGGGGCGAACTGCGACCACGGCACCGCCCAGTCGCCGATGAAGGCGCCCGGTGTGATCATCGGTCCACTCGAGTTGGTCACCTCGACCACGTCACCGACGCCGAGGTGGGTGAAGAACCACTGCGCGTCGGCCGCGTTGAGGTTGATGCAGCCGTGCGAGACGTTGCTGTGGCCCTGCACCCCGACGGTGGCCGGGTTCTCGTGCACGAACTCGCCGCCGTTGGTGATCCGCTCGGCCCAGTACTCGGTCTCGTTGTAGGCGCGCGGGTCCGGCGGGCAGACGCCGTAGGTGCAGGAGTTCATCTGCACGCTCTGGTTCTTGTCGGTGATCACGTGCGGCCCGAGCGAGGTCGGCGTCGAGCCCTTGCCCATGCTGATGCTCATCGACTTGACCATGGCGCCGTTGTCGAAGATCTGCATCTGCTCGGAGCTGCCGTCGGCCTTGGCGATCCAGGCGTCGTGCACGGTGTAGGTCTCGTCCCGGTCCTCTTGGTCGTAGTTGCCGCCACCGAGGTCGGTGCCGTACAGCTTGGCCATCACGTGGACCTTGGTGCCGGCCGTCCAGTAGGCCTGCGGCCGCGCGTCAAGCTCGGTGCTGGAGATCCAGTAGAAGCCGACCGCCTGGCTCGGCGTCGTCGCGATCTTGATGCCGGCCTCGACCGCCTGCTTGTTCGTCACCGGGTGCGAGAACTGGAAGATGATCGGCATGCCGACGCCGATGCCGGTGCCGGCCACGGAGGCAGGCGCCGGGAACATGTTCGTGTAGGACTTCACCGACGGGCTGATCGTGGTCATCGTGGCCTTCTGCTCGGCCGGCGAGCCCTGCGGGTTCGCGCCGGTCGCGTCGACCGCGTAGGTCGCGCCGAAGGCGAGGTCCTCGGTCGAGGTCCACGAGGTCTTGTCGGTGGAGTAGGCGCCGGTGACGACCGCGCCGGTCTTGGTGTTGGTCACGGCCACGTTCTTCAAGGTGCCGTTCGTCGCCTTCACCACAACCGGGGTCCCCGGGTTCACGGTCGTCGCGCCCGAGTTGGCGATCGCGATGTTCACCGGCGGACCAGCGGTCGTGGTGGGCGCTTGCGAACCCGACCCGCCCGACGAGCCGCCGCTCGCGTTGCCACTGCCCGAGCTGCATGCGGCGAGCATCACACCGGCCACCGCGAGGCCGACCACGCCGATGGCCGCTTTGCGGGCGCGCACGCCCGTCAGCCGACCGAACGCGAAACCACGGTGCCTGTTCTGCGCACTGTTGCCGTGCTGCATGTGCTCCTCATTAGTTCTCAAGTCCGATGCGCCCGCTCCTGGCCGCGGTGCCGGCGGCGATCCACCAAGCCCCACAACAACCAAGACGCCCGTGGGGAGGCAAAGGTTGTGTGCCCACGGCAGTCGCTCCCAGAGATGACACTGAGATCACACGGATGCCGGATGGTCATCCGATGACCGAAAGGCCGCTGACCAATAGCATCAGTGCTCATGAGTACCGCTATGGAACCGAGCTTGCACAGTCATCACGCGGCTGTGACGACGCTTCGTGCAGCGTACTCCGCGCTGCCGCCCGGTTCGCGGGTGAGGCTGGCCAAGCCCACGTCCAATTTGTTCCGATTTCGGGAACCGACAGGGGCCCCTGGCCTGGACGTCAGCCAGTTCGGCTCGGTACTGAGCGTGGACCCGGACGCGGCCGTCGCCGACGTCGGCGGGATGACCACCTACGAGCGCCTCGTCGCCGCGACCCTCCCGCACGGGCTCATGCCGACCGTGGTTCCGCAGCTCAAGACCATCACCCTGGGCGGGGCCGTGGCCGGCCTCGGCATCGAGGCCACGTCGTTCCGCAGCGGACTGCCGCACGAGTCGCTGCTTGAGGCGGAAATCCTGACCGGAGACGGTCGGGTCGTGGTGGCGACGCCTGAGGGTGAGCACGCCGACCTGTTCCGGGGCTTCCCCAACTCCTACGGCACGCTCGGCTACTCGTTGCGATTGCGTATCGAACTGGAGCGGGTCCGGCCCTACGTCCGACTCCGTCACGTCCGGTTCGCCGACGCGAGCGAATGCGCCGCGGCGATCGCCGAGATCTGTCGGGACGCGAGCTACCAGGGCGAGCCGGTCGACTTCATCGACGGCACCGTGTTCGCCGCCGAGGCCACCGAGGGTCACCCGAACCCGCGCCCCTACCTCACCCTCGGTGACTATGTCACCGAGGCGCCCTACACCAGCGACTACACCGGAATGAAGGTTTTCTACCAGTCGATCCCGGTCCGTGAGGTCGACTACCTCACCATCCACGACTACCTGTGGCGCTGGGACACCGACTGGTTCTGGTGCTCGCGCGCGTTCGGCGTGCAGAACCCGATGGTCCGAAAGCTCTGGCCCAAGCGCTACCTGCGCTCCGACGTCTACCGCAAACTCGTCGCCCTCGACCGCCGCTACCGGTTCACCGACCGCCTGTACCGCTCCCTCGACGCGCCCTTGCACGAACCGGTCATCCAGGACGTCGAGGTGCCGGTCGAGCGGTTGGCCGAGTTCCTGGACTTCTTCCACCGCGAGATCGGCATCAGCCCGGTCTGGCTGTGCCCGCTCAAGCTCAAGTCCGACCAGCAGTGGCCGCTCTACCCGCTCGCGCCGGACAGGCTGTACGTGAACGTCGGCTTCTGGTCGACCGTGCCGCACAAGCCGGGCGACGGGCCAGGCCACTACAACCGGCTGATCGAGGAGAAGGTCACCGAACTTGACGGCCACAAGTCGCTCTACTCCGACTCGTTCTACTCGAGGGCCGAGTTCGACCGGCTCTACAACGGCACCGCCTACCAGGCGCTGAAGCAGGAATACGACCCAGAAGGACGACTGCCGGACCTGTACGCCAAGTGCGTGCGGAACAGCTGAGAGGAGCCGGCCGTGCGATTGGCCGAAGTGTTCGCCAGGGTGGTCGGACCGGATATGCCGATCGAGTTCGTCGCCTACGACGGAAGCCGTTCCGGGCCGGCCGACGCGCCGGTCCGACTTGAGGTGCGCTCACCGATCGCCCTGTCCCACCTGGCCTCGGCGCCAGGTGAACTCGGCTTCGCAAGGGCCTACGTGAGCGGTTCGCTCGAAGTCGTCGGCGACATGCACACCGCGCTCACCATGCTGCTGAACCTGCCCCTCAACGGCATCGCGGACATCCCCCGCGAGGTGCGCGGCAGCCTCATCCGCAAGTCGGTGGCGGCCCGGCTGTGGTGGCCGGTCAAGCCGCCGCCGCAGGAGCACCACCAGCACGGCAGGCGCCATTCCAAGCGCCGCGACTCCAGCGCCATCTCGCACCACTACGACGTGTCCAACCGCTTCTACGAGTACGTGCTCGGCCCGTCCATGGCCTACACCTGCGCGGTCTACCAGTCCGAGAACGCGACCCTCGAAGAGGCCCAGTACGCCAAGTTCGACCTGGTCGCCCGCAAGCTCGGGCTGCGCCCTGGCATGCGGCTGCTCGACATCGGCTGCGGCTGGGGCGGCATGGTCATGCACGCCGCCCAGCACTACGGCGTCAAGGCACTCGGCGTCACCCTGTCCAAGCAGCAGGCCGAATGGGCGCAGAAGGCCATCGTCGACCGCGGACTGTCCGAACTGGCCGAGGTCCGCCACTCCGACTACCGCGACGTGACCGAGGGCGATTTCGACGCGCTCAGCTCGATCGGCCTCACCGAGCACATCGGCGATGCCCAGCTGCCCGGCTATTTCAAGTTCATGTACGACAAGATCCGGCCCGGCGCGCGCGTACTCAACCACTGCATCACCCGCCCCAACAACCTCGTGGAGGTCAGGACCGGCGGGTTCATCAACCGCTACGTGTTCCCGGATGGTGAACTCGAAGGTCCCGGCAAACTGATGTCGGTCATGACCGACACCGGTTTCGAGGTGCGGCACGAGGAAAACCTGCGCGAGCACTACGCGATGACCCTCAAGGGCTGGTGCGAGAACCTGGACCGCGAGTGGGACGCGGCCGTCGCCGAGGTCGGCGTCGGCACCGCGCGGGTCTGGCGGCTGTACATGGCTGCGTCACGGGTCGGGTTCGACCGCAACCAGATCCAGCTGCACCAAATGCTCGGCGTCAAACTCGACGGCGTCCGCTCCGGCATGCCGCTGCGCGCCGACTGGGAACCCCCGACCGACTGACCCCGCTTTATTCGGGATTCTTCGGCGCGTCCGCCGTGTGCAACCGGGACAGCATCCGGTTGTACGCGGCGAGCGCGGCATCGTCGTCGTCGATGCTCCGCTCGTCGTCCGGGTCGACCGCGTCAACGCCCTGGCTGGCCAGTGCCGAGCGGCGGGCCGCCTCGAGCCACTTGCCGGTGTCGTTCTGCCGCTCGGTGTCGGCCATCCACTGCGAGATGACCAGCACGATGATCACGAACATCAACCCGTCGCCGACCACCCACATGATCCCGCCGCCGGTGTGGATGTCCTCCAACAGCCCGGGACCCCAGGTGCGGTGCTGCGCCGCGTAGGCCGGGAACGGCTCGTGCGCGCTCAACATCAGCACCACGCCGACGATGGTGTCCACCATCATGCCCAGGAACAGCATGAACAGCCGCAGCGGATACGACAGGTCGCGGCGCAGCGGTTCGTGGCCCATCAGCGGCATCAGGTACAGGTAGCCGCTCACCAGGTACAGCACGATCTCAAGGTCGTGCAGGCGCATGTCGGTCAGCATCGACTGGATGAACCCGGTCAGGTGCGTGCCGACCAGCACGGCCGCGTAGCAGGCGATACCCAGCATCGGAAACGTCAACACCGAGACCGTGCGCCCGGCCAGCCAGGCCCTGCTGTGCCGCGCCACCCGGTCGGTCCCCTCCTGCAACAGCCGCAGCGGCTGGCCGAGGACGAACAGCACCGGCACCACCATGATCAGCAGCAGGTGCTCGCACATGTGCAGATAGAACAGTTCCTGCGCGTACACGTCGATGCCGCCCTGAACGGTCACCGCGGCAACCACCAGTGACCCCAGGAACGCGCAGGTCCGGCCAATCGGCCAGCGTCCCGCGTCGGCGGGCCTGCGCACGTGCGCGCGGCTGAGATAGAGCACCGCCAGCACCACCACGATGACGTCGGTCACCGGAGCGCTCTCCCAGGTACCCACCAGCCCCGACAGGGTCAACGGCGGCAGCCCGCCCGACATGTCCATGATCGCGAGTCCTCTCAAAAACCCTCTTCAGCACGGTACGCGACCACCAGTTCGATGTGGCCGACCCCTCGCCAGGTCCGCTTGCCTTGCCGGTTGCACACGGCGACGATGACCAGATGCTCCCGACCCCGGCGAACCTTGCCGCCGCCGCGTCGAACGTCGCGGCCAAGGTCTTCGGCGACGGCCTCGCCGACCTGCGGCCGATGCCCCGCGTCCTGATCGACCAGGGGCCGAGCCGCTCCGTCTACCGCCTCAGCGGCCCCGACGCCAAGGGCCCGCCAGTACTGCTCGTGCCGCCGCTGGCCGCGCCCGCGCTCTGCTTCGACCTGCGCCGCGGCTGCAGCCTGGCCGAACACCTGGTCCGCGAGGGCCGCCGGGTCTACCTGGTCGACTACGGCACCATCGCCTTCGCCGACCGCGCCCTCGGCATCGAACACTGGATCGAGTACGTGATCCCGCAGGCCGTGAAGGCGGTCAGCGCCGACACCGGCGGCGCCGAGGTCAACCTGGTCGCCTGGTGCCTCGGCGGCATCTTTCTCCCTGCTCGCCACCGCCGACTCACCGGAGCTCCCGGTCGCCTCCATCACCGCGGTCGCCACCCCCATCGACTTCACCGCCATCCCGCTGGTCGCGCCCCTGCGCCCGTTGACCGACCTCACCGGCGGCTGGATCCTCAGCGGCCCGGCCTGGCTACTCGGCGGCGTGCCGAGCCCGATCGTCAAATGGGTCTACCAGCTCTCCGGATTCGACAAGTACATCACCAAACCCGTCGCCATACTGTCGCATTTGGACGATCGCGAATTCCTCGCCCAGATCGAGGCCGTCGACCGGTTCATGGACCGGATGATCGCCTACCCCGGCCGCACGTTCGGCCAGATCTACCACCGCTTCTTCCGCGCCAACGACCTGTCCAACGGCACCGTCAGCATCGACGACCGCCTGATCTCCCTTGCCGACGTGCACGTCCCGGTGCTCGTCATCGCCGGCCTCGGCGACGGCATCGCCCCCAAACGCTCCGTGCACCGGCTCGTCGAAGTCCTCGACGGCGCCCCCGACGTCCGCTACGCCGAATTCCCCGGCGGCCACCTCGGCGTCCTCACCGGCCGCCGCGCCCGCACCACAACTTGGCCGGAAATCAGCACGTTCCTCGACGAAACCGCCAAAGCCAACGCCGAGACGAGCTGAGCACAAAAAAGACCCGGCCCCCCGCTAAGCGGGAGTACCGGGTTGGGTGATTAGTACTGTACACCAGCTACATGTCCATCACCAGCCGGGCGGTTTGCCATACGGGCCGACCTGATCGGGAAGCTGGTGGTCGTGAAAGTCGGCAGGTGACAGGCGTCGCCACCAATGCCGACCCGCTCCCGAACTCGCATCGCCTCTGAGGTCGGTCGCAGTCGGATTGGGCCTCGGGTTGATCGTCGCGACCGGCACCCTTTCCCTCGCCTGCTCCAGCGGGAAGCGCAGGTCGCTGTCGTTAGAGAAGACCATGGCAGCCTCGATTTGGCCGGTGAGCACGTCGATGAGGAGATGACTCGCCACGTTGACGTCCGAACCTTTCTCCTCGAATGTCGACACCGTAGCCAAGAGTTCTGCTTGGCCGGCGGGTCCCATGATCTCTTTGACCGGCAGCCAGGCTGGCAGCTGGGCGGCGCCGGGGGAACTCACTCGACGCGGGGCTCTTCCCGTCGCATCGACGAGGACACCAGTCTTCACTCGCGGAACGTATTTGCCGTCGGTCGTCGAAACGATGCCGCCGTGCTGCCGGAGCGCGCCGATGTAACTCTGTTGGTCGGCCAGTGAACTCGGATCACCTTCGCGGTCCCGCAGCGCCGTGCAGTAGGCCACTGTCGTCACTACCGGGTTCGGCCAGATCCGAGGGCTGATCATGTCGGTGGCCAAACCGAGGATGTCCAACCAACGCCAGCCAGGAGTGCCGCGACCGCAAAGCGCGCGGCCACCGTTATAGACGTTGAAAGCGTCGACATATACACCGACTCGCGTACCGACGAGTGGAGTGGTCAAACTCATCGTCCCATTTTAGCGACCATCGATCTGCTGCCGATTCCGTGGGGCGCCACTCGCGATCCTTGCCAAGGTTGAAATCGATGGCTGACTTGGCTCAGCACCAACGAGTTGACGTCAGCAGATTGGTTAGCGCGATCGTTGGTGAATCCTCATCGAGGACCGATCGAATGGATTGATGTCGGCAGGGGAAATGTGGGAGCCGAGTTCAGGCCAGGCCGGGCATCGATGATCGGCCGGTGGCTCATCTGGCATCTGTCTCCGCGCCAAGATCCCGGCAAGTGCTCCGAGGTCTAAATGCACTTCGGCAGTTCGCTGGGATCAGCCCACGGGATCGATATCTCGCGGGGGATGACGCCTGCCTGGGCCAGGTCTGCCTCGGCCGTATCCAGCGGGATGCCGCGCAGGTTGGCGATTGCCATCGGGCTCCAGCTGGCTGAATCATGATCGCCACTTATGGTGCGGGACAGCGGAGGTCCAAGTCTCGCCAGTCGCCCGGAAAGGTGAACCGCCGGTCCAGCGGGCGGCATTGGCCGTGTAGTTCACCGCCGGTGTACGCGTCCCGGAGATACTGGTCGCGGAATCGCGTTCAGAGGGGTCAGCGGGGGAAGGTGCGGGTCGTGGGTGGTGCCGGAGCGGGGCGTTGGTGGCGGGGCATGTCCCGTCGCCGGTTCCTCGCCGCGACCGGGATCGGCGCGGCCGGCGTGCTCTCGGTCGGCTCGGTCATGCTCACGTCGACGACCGACGTGAGTTCGCCGCCGCCGACCGATCAGTGGCTGTTCGGGCCCTATGTGGACGGTTGTACCGATCCGAGTTTCGACGACGCGGAGATGGACTCGGTCACCGTGCCGCACTGCGTCGCGCCGCTGTCCTGGCAGGGCTGGGATCCGAACAGTTGGCAGTCGGTGTGGGTGTACCGGCAGCATTTCGACGCGTCGGCGGAACTGCACGCGGCGCGTTCGTTCATCCGGTTCGACGGGGTGCTCAGCGCGGCCAAGGTCTACCTCAACGGTCGGCTTGTCGGGGTGCACAGCGGCGGTTACCTGCCGTTGACCTGCGAACTCAGTGGCATCCTGAGCCGCAAGGGCAACGTCATCGCGGTCGTCGTCGACGGTCGCTGGAGTCAGGACATCCCGCCGGACCTGCCCGCTTTCGCCAAACCGAACGCGATCGACTTCTACCAGCCCGCCGGCATCTACCGGCCGGTCACCGTCTACCCGGAACCGAAGACCTACCTCAGCGACGTCTTCGCAAGCCCGCAGGACGTGCTGAGCGACCCGAGCTGCCCGGTGCAGTGCGTCATCGACTCGAACACCAAGATCACCGGCAAGGTCAGCCTGGTCGCCGAACTCACCCAGGGCCCGAAACTGATCGGCAGTGCCTCGACCGAGTTCGACGACCTGCCGCGCGGCAAGCGCACCGAGACGGTGACCCTCACCGGCCTGTCCGGCGTGCGGCTGTGGGACGTCGACGATCCCGCGCTGTGCCAGGTCACGGTGACGCTGCGCATCGCGGGCAAACAGGTCGACCAGTGCATGGTGCGGATCGGCTTCCGCGACGCGAGGTTCACCGTCGACGGGTTCTTCCTCAACGGCCGCAGGCTCAAACTGTTCGGCCTCAACCGGCACCAGTGGTACCCGTTCGTCGGCGGCGCCATGCCCGAGCGGGTGCAGCGCCGCGACGCGGAGATCCTCAAGAACGAGTTGAACTGCAACATGGTGCGCTGCTCGCACTACCCGCAGTCCACCGCGTTCCTCGATGCCTGCGACGAACTGGGCATCATGGTCTGGGAGGAGATCCCCGGCTGGGGCCATGTCGGCGACAACCCGTGGCAGCAGCGGGTGTTGCAGGACGTGCACGACATGGTGGTGCGCGACCGCAACCGGCCATCGGTCATCGTCTGGGGCACCAGGATCAACGAGACGCTCGGCCCTGTCGTGCTCTACGACCGCACCGATCAGGTCGCCCAGCAGCTCGACCCGTCCCGGCCGACCAGCGGCGCGGTCGACGGCAACCGTGGCTACGACTCTCCGCTCTACCCCGGCAACACCGATTCGCCCTTCGCGTTCAACGATTACAGCAAACCCAAGCACCCGCCTGCCCAGCCGTGGCTGCGCCCGCCCCGCGCGGACACCCCATACCTGGTCACCGAGGCCATCGGCGCGCTGGTCGGCTCGCCGACCTATCGCCGCACCGATCCCATGCACGTGCAGTCCGAACAGGCCCGCCTGCACGCGGCCGTGCACGACGCGGCCGCCGCCGATGACCGCTACTGCGGTCTGCTCGCCTGGGCAGGCTTCGACTATCCGTCCGGCTCCTGGCGTTCGGTGGACGGCGTCAAGTATCCGGGCGTTGTGGACTTCTTCCGCATTCCGAAACTGGGCGCCGCGTTCTACCAGGCGCAGGTCGACCCGAACGTGCGCGCGGTCATCCAGCCGACCTTCTACTGGGACGTCGGCCCGGGTTCACCGGCCACCGGCCCCGGCCGCGGCGCGGTCATCTGGTCCAACTGCGACAAACTCGTCTGCTACCTGGACGAGAAGAAGGTCGCGACCGCGACCCCGCACCGGGAACTGTTTCCGCACCTGGCCTATCCGCCGTTCCTGGTCGACCTGACCCTGCCGGGCGGCACGCGCCCGGACCTGCGCGTCGACGGCTATCTCGGCAAGGCCCTTGTGACCAGCCGCCTGTTCAGTGCCGACCCGACCTTCGACTCGCTCTACCTCCAGGCCGACGACACCGAACTCGTCGCGGACGGCCAGGACATGACGCGGGTCGTCGTCGCCGCGCAGGACCGCCACGGCGCACCCCGCCCGTACGTGACCGACCCGGTCACCTTCGAGGTGAACGGGCCGGGCGTGCTGATCGGCGACAACCCGCTGGACTTCCAGACCGCGGGCGGAGCGGCGGCGGTGTGGGTGCGTTCGGTGCAGGGGCAACCCGGCACGATCAGTGTGTTCGCCGGGCACCCGCTGCTCGGTCAGGCCTCGGTCGCCATCCGCGCGAGCAGCTAGCGCCTCAGTCGGTGGCGATCGAGATGTACTTGGTGTCCAGGTACTCGTCGATGCCGATCCGGCCGCCCTCCCGGCCGATGCCGGACTGCTTCACGCCGCCGAACGGCGCCGCCGGATTGCTGACCACGCCCTGGTTCAGCCCGATCATGCCCGACTCCAACCGCTCGCTGACCCGCAGCGCCCGGTTCAGGTCCTTGGTGAACACGTAGCTGACCAGCCCGTACTCGGTGTTGTTGGCCATGGCGACGGCTTCGTCCTCGGTGTCGAAGACCGCGATCGGCGCGACCGGCCCGAAGATCTCCTCCACCCGGATCTCCGCGTCCGATGGCACGTCGGTCAGCACGGTCGGCTGGAAGAAGTGCCCGGCCCCGTCGATCGCCGAACCGCCGAGCAGCACCCGCGCGCCGCGCCGGTTCGCGTCCGCGACCAACCCGGACACCTTGGCGATCGCCTTGTCGTCGATGAGCGGGCCGATGGCGACGCCGTCCTCGGTGCCGCGCCCGACGCGCAGCCCGGACATCCGCTCGACCAGCTTCGCGCTGAACGCCTCGGCGACCTCACGCTGCACGTAGAGGCGGTTGGCCGCGGTGCACGCCTCGCCGCCGTTGCGCAGCTTCGCCTGCATCGCGCCCTCGATGGCAGCGTCCAGATCGGCGTCGGCGAAGACCAGGAACGGCGCGTTGCCACCGAGTTCCATCGATACCCGTAGCACCTTCTCGGCGCTCTGCTCGATCAGTTTCCTGCCGACCTGAGTCGATCCGGTGAAGGACAGTTTGCGGGCCCGGCCGTCGCGGATGAGTGGTTCCATCACAGCGCCGGCTGAGCTGGTTGGGATCACGTTGAGCACGCCGGCCGGCAGGCCGACCTCGGTGAGGATGTCGGTCAAGGCCAACATGGACAGTGGCGTCTGCTCGGCGGGCTTGATCACCATGGTGCAGCCCGCCGCGATGGCCGGGCCGATCTTGCGGGTGCCCATGGCCATCGGGAAGTTCCACGGCGTGATCAGCAGACACGGCCCGACCGGCTGGCGCACGATCAGGAACCGGCCTTTTCCGTTGGGAGCAACGGAATAGCCGCCGTCGATGCGCACGGCCTCCTCGGCGAACCAGCGGAAGAACTCGGCCGCATAGGTGATCTCGCCCTTGGATTCGGCGAGCGGTTTGCCCATCTCCAGGGTCATCAGCAGGGCGAGGTCGTCGATGCGTTCGTGCAACAGTTCGTAGGCGCGGCGCAGGATCTCGCCACGTTCGCGGGGCGGGTAGGCGGCCCACTCGGCCTGCGCGGCAACGGCGGCGTCCAACGCGGCCTTACCGTCGGCGGGCGTCGCGTTGGCGACCTCGGCGAGGACCTCGCCCGTGGCCGGATCGTCGACCTTGAAGGTGCCGCCGTCGCTTGCCGGCTGCCACTTGCCGGCGATGAACAGATCCTTGTGGACTTGCGCGACAACTTCGGCTTCTCGTTGTGCGTTCATGGCTGCACCCTCTCCTGTCGTCGTCGCGCGGGAGGCCGGTTTGTTGTGCGGCCACCGAGGCCATGCTATGCATGGTCACGGAAAATCGGCATGTCAGGAGCATAGCTATGGCCCATCTCTCACCGCTGCTCAAGCAGGCCACCCCAGTGCTTGTCGAGCGCGGCGAAGGCGTCCATGTCTTCGACGAGTCCGGTCGCCGCTACCTCGATTTCACCGCCGGCATCGGCGTCACGAGCACCGGCCACTGCCACCCGCGCGTGGTCGCGGCCGCGCAGGAACAGGTCGGCAAGCTCATCCACGGCCAGTACACGACCGTGTTGCACCGTCCGCTGCTCGACCTCGCCGATCGACTCGGTGACGTGCTCCCGGCCGGCATCGACTCGGTCTTCTTCATCAACTCCGGCAGCGAAGCCGTCGAGGCCGCGCTTCGCCTGGCCCGGCAGGCGACCGGCAGGCCCAACATCGTGGTGTTCCAGGGTGGTTTCCACGGCCGCACCATGGCCGCCGCGTCGCTGACCACCTCGGGCACCAAGATCCGCACCGGCTTCGCCCCGCTGATGGCGGGCGTCCAGGTCGCCCCGTTCCCCTACGCGTACCGCTACGGCTGGGACGAGGCGACGGCGACCGAGTTCGCCCTGCGCGAGTTGGACTACCTCTTCGCGACGGTGTCCGCGCCCGAGGACACCGCGGCGCTGCTGATCGAACCCGTGCTCGGCGAGGGCGGCTACGTGCCGGCACCACCCGGATTCCTGGCCGGACTGCGGGAACGCGCAGACGCGCACGGCATCCTGTTGATCATCGACGAGGTGCAGACCGGGTTCGGCCGCACCGGCAAATTCTGGGGCCACGAACACTTCGACGTCCGCCCGGACGTGCTGATCACCGCCAAGGGCTTGGCCAGCGGCTTCCCGCTCTCCGGCATCGCGGCCTCGACCGAACTCATGGAGCGCGCCCGCCCCGGTTCCCAGGGCGGCACCTATGGCGGCAACGCGGTGGCCTGCGCGGCAGCGATCGCCACCCTCGACGTGATCCGCGACGAGGGCCTTGTCGACAACGCCGCCAAGCAGGGGGAGCGGCTGCTCGACGGCGCCCGCGCGGTCGCCAAGGACCACCCCGCCATCGGCGACGTGCGCGGCATCGGCCTGATGATCGCCTCCGAATTCACCGCCGCCGACGGCAAACCCGACGGCGCGATGGCGGCCAAGGTCCAACAGGCCGCCGCCGAACGCGGGCTGTTGCTGTTGACCTGCGGCCCGTACGGCAACACCGTGCGGATGATCCCGCCGCTGATCGTCGACACCGCCCAGATCGACGAGGGCCTGCGCCTCTGGGCCGAATCCGTCGCCGCCGCAACGGACTGAGCGACCCGTTTCAGAGGGTGACCACCAGCACACTGCCCGGCCTTGCCGGTGCGCTGACCCCGTGATTGAGTGCGATAACCCCTTACTCACGGGTACGTCAACGCAGAGGTGGACGGACAACAGTGGCTGACGAGCAACGGAGCTCGATCACGGCGGTACTGACCAGGGAGGTCGACGGCCCGCTCACCGTCGAACAGATCCAGCTCAATGCCCCCGGCCCCGGCGAAGTGCGGGTACGTATCGAGGCCGCCAGCCTCTGCCATTCCGATCTGTCCCTCGCAACCGGCGTGATGAACCAGATCCGCCCGGCCGTGCTCGGCCACGAGGCCTCCGGCGTGATCACCGAACTCGGCCCCGACGTCACCGGGTTGGCCCTCGGCGATCCCGTTCTGCTGCTGTGGAATCCGCCCTGTCGCGAATGCTGGTTCTGCCAGCACGACGAAGCGCACCTGTGCGAGCGCGCGTCCGACCGAACCCAGCGCCCCTACGCGGTCGACGCGGCGGGCGAGCCGATCTATCCCGGCCTGTCCACGGCCGCGTTCGCGCAGGAAACCGTGGTCGCGGCCAACGCCTGCTACCTGCTGCCCGAGGACATCCCGCTGGCCGAGGCCGCGCTGCTCGGCTGCGCCGTCACCACCGGCGTCGGCGCGGTGCGCACGACGGCCGGCGTGCGAGCAGGCGAATCGGTCGTGGTGATCGGCCTCGGCGGCGTCGGCCTGTCCGCGGTGCAGGGCGCGCGGATCGCCAGCGCCGACCCGATCATCGCGATCGACCGGGTACCGGAAAAACTCGAACTGGCCAGCCGACTCGGCGCCACTTCGGCACTGGAGGCCGGGCCCGAGGTGCGCAAGCAGGTCCGCGAACTGACCGAGGGCCGCGGCGCCGACCACGTCTTCGACTGTGTCGGACTGGCCAGCACCATCAAGGACGGCTGGAAGATGGCGCGCCGAGGCGGCGCCCTCACGATCGTCGGAGTCGGTGGGAAGACCGAGGTCGTCGACTTCTCCTCGCTCGAACTCTTCTACTTCGCGCGGCGCGTGATTCCGTGCATGAACGGGTCGCTCGACGCGTTGCGCGACCTGCCCGCGTACTTCGACCAGGTTCGCGACGGCTCATTGGACCTGAAATCCTTGGTGAGCCGCGAAATCGACCTGGACGGCGTCGCCGAGGGCTTCCGCGATCTCGCCAAGGGCACGGTCGCGCGCGTGCTGCTCCGCCCCAATCGCTGATTTTTCTGTGTTTTCCGATCCAGGTTTTCCGATCCAGCTGGAGGAATCGTGACCGACCGGGTAGCGATCGTGACCGGTGCCGCTCGCGGCATCGGCGCGGCCACGGCAAAGCGCCTCGCCCACGACGGGTTCGCCGTCGCAGTACTCGACCTCGACGAAGAGGCCGCCGCCAAGACCGCGGCCGAGATCACCGGCGACGGCAGGCGCGCCCTTGCGGTCGCCGCCGATGTCGCCGACGCGGCTGCCGTGTCCGCGGCCGTCTCCACGGTCGCGAGCGAACTGGGCAATCCGACGGTGCTGGTCAACAATGCCGGCGTCACCAGGGACAACCTGCTGTTCAAGATGACCGAGAACGACTGGGACACCGTGCTCAACGTGCACCTGCGCGGCGCGTTCCTGATGTCGCGCGCGGTGCAGGCCTACATGACCGAGGCCAAGTGGGGCCGGATCGTGAACCTCTCGTCCACCTCCGCGCTCGGCAACCGAGGCCAGGCCAACTACTCGGCGGCCAAGGCCGGCATGCAGGGCTTCACCAAGACGCTCGCGATCGAACTGGGCAAGTTCAACATCACCGCGAACGCGATCGCGCCTGGTTTCATCGTCACCGAGATGACCAAGGCCACCGCGGAGCGGCTCAAGATCTCCTTCGAGGACATGCAGACCGCGGCAGCGTCGCAGATCCCGGTGGCCAGGGTCGGCAAGCCGGAGGACATCGCGCACACGGTGTCATTCCTGGTCAGCGAGGGCGCGTCGTTCGTGTCCGGCCAGGTCATCTACGTCGCGGGCGGCCCGAAGGACTGACACCCGAGCGGTGAGGGAAGGGGGAGCAGGAGGCCGGATCCGGCCGACGTCATTTGTATCGGCAGGCATCCGGTTGGGCTGATTAGTCCGATCGGGTGAAAGGGTCCTGACTAGTTCCGTATGCCCCTCAACTCGGTTCAGCCGCAGGTCAGCGGCCTGCGGCCGAACCAGGTTGGCTTAGACCAGTGGCGGGACGACCGCTTCGATCAGGTGCGGCCCCGGTTCGGCCAGCGCGGTCGTGAGCAGCGTTGCCAACTCCTCGGCCGTGGTCGCGCGGCTGGCCGGCACGCCCATCCCGGTGGCCAACCCGACGAAGTCCAGGTTGGGCCGGGACAGGTCCAGCAAATCAGCCGCGCGAGGGCCGCTCGCGGTCGCTCCGACCCGCTGCAACTCCATCCGCAGGATCGCGTACGCGCTGTTGGACAACACGATCGTGGTGATGTTCAGCTTCTCCCGCGCGTGCGTCCACAACGCGGAGAGCGTGTACATCGCGCTGCCGTCCGCTTCGAGGCAGATCACCGGGCGGTCCGGGCAGGCGATGGCCGCGCCGGTGGCGACCGGCAGGCCGTAGCCGATCGCGCCGCCGGTCAGGGTGAGCACGTCGTGCGCGGGCGCGCCGGCCGTCGCGGCGGGCAGCAGTACACCCGATGTGTTGGCCTCGTCGGCGATGATCGCGTCCTCGGGTAGCAGCGCGCCGATCACGTCGACCCAGTTCTGCACGGTCAGCTCGCCGCTGGGCAGTTCGGGCCGGTGCACGGGTGCCAGGGCGGGCTCGGTGTCCTCGGCGACCAGCGCGGCAAGGGCCTCAAGGGCCGCGGCGACGTCGTCGGTGGTGGCGTTGGCCAGCACGTGCACCTGACAGCCCTCGGGCACCAGATCGCTGGCCTTGCCCGGATAGGCGAAGAACGACACCGGCGAGCGCGCGCCGGCCAGGATCAGGTGTTTCACGTCGGTGAGCTGGTAGGCGACCTGTTCGGCGAGGTAGCCGAGCCGCTCGACGTTGGGCAGGCCGGCGCCGCGCCGGATCCGCGCCGGGAACGTCTCCGCGAGCACCTTCGCGCCGGTCGCGCCGCCGACCCGGCTGGCCGCAAGCAATCCCGCCTCGTGCGCGGTGGCCTGGCCGCCCAACAGCAGCACGGTCGACTCGCCAAGGCCGAGAACTTTGGCGATCTCCGCGCACACCGAGTCGGCCACCGGCTCGCGCGGCGTCGGCGCCACCGGGGCGGCGGGGTGGCCGCCGGGGGACCAGGACGCGTCGGCGGGCAGGATCAACGTGGCGATCTGGCCGGCCCTCGCGGCGGCGACCGCGTCGGCGGCGTCGGTGGCGACGTCGGCGACGGTCTCGCTGCGGCGGACCCAGCCGGACACCGTGCCGGCGAGGGCATCGATGTCGGATTCCAGTGGGGCGTCGTATTTCTTGTGGTAGGTCGCGTGATCGCCGACCACGTTGACGATGGGGGTGTGCGCGCGGCGGGCGTTGTGCAGGTTGGCAAGGCCGTTGCCGAGGCCGGGGCCGAGGTGCAGCAGGGTCGCGGCAGGCTTGCCGGCCATCCGCCCGTAGCCGTCGGCCGCGCCGGTGACAACGCCCTCGAACAGGGCCAGTACGCCGCGCATCGCCGGTACCGAGTCCAGCGCGGCGACGAAGTGCATTTCCGAGGTGCCGGGGTTGCCGAAGCAGACGTCCACGCCCGCGTCGACCAGGGTGCTGATCAGAGCTTGCGCGCCGTTGTACTCGCTGGGTTCGGTGTTGGTCATCGGGAGTCACGGGTGGATACCCCGCCCTTCAGTGGGGCGAGAAATCCCGAATTGTCAGGGTGCACGGTTACCTTCCGGTTGTGAGGTTTCGCCTGTATCCGACCCGTGAGCAGGAGGTGCTGCTCGCGGAGCAGTGCGGGACCTCCTCGGTCGTGTAGTTGGAATCCCAGTGGTTCAGCACAGTGAGGACGTCAACAGCCTTCTCGGTTTCAGTCGAACAGGACGCCGGGATTGAGGATGCCGGCCGGGTCGAAGGCGGTCTTGATCCGCCGCATCAGCTCGATTTTCGCCGGGTCCTCCAGGGCGAGGAAGTGCGCCTTCTTCTCCCGGCCGATACCGTGTTCGCCGGAGATGGCGCCGCCGAGCGACAGGCCGAGTTCGAACATGCCGTGCACGAGTTCGGCGCGGATGTCCTTGTCGGCCTGGAACACCGCGAGGTGCACGTTGCCGTCGCCGGCATGGCCGCAGCCCGCGACACCGGAACCGGAACCGATCTTCTCGACGAGCCCGCGCATGCCGGTGAAGAACTCGGGCATGGCCTTGCGCGGCACCACGATGTCCACGATCTCGTGCGCGCCGGCCGCCTTCGCCGTCCAGAACGCGTGTTCGCGGGCTTCGATCAGCTTGTGCGCGGGGTTGCCGTCGAGCACGTACACGTCGATGGCACCGAGTTCGCCGAGCAGTTCGCCGACCTTCTCAATGTCGTCGTCCACTCGGGACTGTTCGGCGTTCTCCAGCTGTACGACCAGATAGGCCTGCGTCTTGTCGCGGACGTCGTCAGGGACGCCCAGCGACAGTTTGGCGGTGTAGGTGATCGCGGCCATGGTCAGCGCGTCGATGTACTCCAGGATGCTCGGCGCGACCCCGGCGGCGATGACCTTCGGCACCGCCCCGATCACCGCGTCCAGGTCGCCGAACGGGGCCAGTACGGTCCGGCTGGCCGCCAGTTTCGGTTGCAGCTTCACGATTGCCTCGGTGACAAGGCCGAGCGTGCCCTCCGAGCCGATGATCAGCTGAGTGAGGTCGTAGCCGCTGCTGATCTTGGCGATCCGGCCGCCGCTGCTGATGATCTCGCCGGTACCCAGCACCGCCTGCACGCCGATCACATTGTTGCGGGTCACGCCGTAGCGGACCGCGCGCATGCCGCCCGCGTTGGTCGCGATGGTGCCGCCGATGCTGGCGCTCAGTTCGCCCGGTGATACCGGGTAGGTCAGGCCCGCCGCGTTGGCCGCTTCGTCCAATTCGGACAGAGTGACACCGGGCTGGACCACCGCGACCTGGTTGCCGGCATCGATCTCCAGTACCGAGTTCATTCGCTCGAACGAGACCACGATGCCATCGGCGCTGGGCCGGCACGCGCCGCACATGCCGCTGCCTGAACCGCGCGCGGTGACCGGGAGGCCGTGCGCGGCGGCGATCCGCACGACGGCCGCGACCTCATCGGCGCTGTTCGGTCGCACCACGTAGGCGGGCCGGACCGCTTCGGTGGCCAGCGCCTCGTCGTGTCCGTAGTCCTCGGCCGCGTCGGCGCCGGTCAGCGCGTTCGCCGCGCCGACGACCTTGGCCAGCTCGCCGATGATGTTCCCGACTTCGGACACGGGCGCCTCCAGCGCAAGCAAATGATCGACGGCAGCGCTATGACCATACCCATACCGGCCGGTAGGTATATACGGCCACGGTGCGCGCGTAGGGCTCAGGGTGACTGCGCCCGGATGGCCCATTCAGCCGAGTTCGGACGAGCTGACACGGTGCCGCTCGTGCCGAGCCTGCCCTCGACCTGGGAATTGGCCGAAAACCTCGCCTGCGACCGCTACGCCTTGCTGTCCATTCGGACGCGGCGGGACGTCAAACCGGGCGGCCGGGTGCGGCCCGGTAGGTTGTTCATGGCGACATCGGGTCCGAGTCGGCACTGATGATCGGCATATCTCTTGAAACGTAGACTTGTCGGCACGGGCGGTCGCGGGAGTGCCGGCGAGTGGCGAAAGCAGGGGAGATGGCAGTGCGCGTTTCCGCGCGAACGAAGGTTCTGGTCGGCATTCTGCTGATCGCGGTCAACCTGTTCGTGCTGTGGCGCTTCGCCCGCTCCCCGATCAACGTCTACGGACCACCGAGCTTCGGCGGCTACCGCCTGGACCTGGACGTATACCGGATCGGGTCGAACGCCTGGCGGCACGGCGCGTCGCTGTACGGGCAGTTGCCGAACACCACCGGCGGCATCAACCTGCCTTTCACCTACCCGCCAGCGGCCGCGATCATCTTCTCGCCGCTGAGCCTGATCTCCTTCCCGCTGGCCAGCATGTTGATCAC
This sequence comes from Pseudonocardiaceae bacterium, assembly GCA_036500685.1. Classification (GTDB taxonomy): domain Bacteria; phylum Actinomycetota; class Actinomycetes; order Mycobacteriales; family Pseudonocardiaceae; genus CAJCJE01. The sequence goes on from DASYBO010000348.1 coordinate 26,602, forward strand.
TGTGGCCACCGTGGTCTCCCTGCTGGTCGTGCTGGTGCTCGCGGTGCGCTCTCTCGGCCTCAAGGCGCGGGGCGCCGACCGGTGGCTGCTGATCGGTGTGCTGCTCCCGTTCGCCCTGCTGATCGAGCCGATCCGCCAGACGCTGGGCTTCGGCCAGGTCAACGTGTTGCTCATGGTGCTGGTCGCGCTGGACTGCCTGACAACGACCAAGCGCTGGCCGCGTGGCGTGCTGATCGGCCTCGCCGCCGCGGTGAAACTGACCCCGGCCGCGTTCATCCTGTTCTTCGTGGTCCGCAAGGACTGGCGTGGTGCGCTTTACACCATTGCCGGATTCGTCGTGGTGACCGCGATCGGATTTGTCGTGGACCCGCACGACTCGATGCTCTACTGGACGAAACTCGTATTCAATTCCGGCCGCATCGGTGGAATCGACTACGCCGGCAACCAGTCGCTGCTCGCGGTGGTCACTCGTTTCGGCGTGACCGGGTCGATGACCACCATCGTGTGGGGCCTGCTGGTCATCGCGACCCTGGTCGTCGCAGCGATCGGCATGCGCCGCGCGTTCAACGCGGGCCAGATCGTGCTGGCACTGGGCCTGAACGCGGTCGCGGAACTCCTCTGCTCGCCGATTTCCTGGTCGCACCACTGGGTCTGGGCCGCGCCGCTGTTCCTGAGCCTCGGCGTGCTCGCCTGGCGGACGCGCGCCTGGCCGGCGATCACCCTCACCCTGGTCGGCATGCTGCTGATCTATCTCGGTCCACAATGGTGGTTCCCGGCCAATGACGACCGCGAGCTGCACTGGGCATTGTGGCAACAGATCATCGGCAGCTCGTACGTCTACTACGGAATCGTCCTGCTGATCACCGCGGCCCTCATGCGCTACCGGCCGAGCCGCGACGCGGCAACGGCCGCCATGGCGATCGAATCGGTCGATCAGGGCGCGGTGAGCGCGGCAACGGCCAGGCGGGTGAGCTCAGCGCAGATATCTTCCAGCGGTACCTGACGACCGTTGTTCGACCAGTGGTAGACGAGTTCGTTGACCGCGCCGAAGAACGCCATCGAGGTCAGTTTGAAACTGCGCTCGGTCGCCTCGCCCCGGCTGACCGCCAGCGCGGCCTCTGCCTCGACGAGTTGACTGAGCCGCTCGCGCCACTCGATCCGGTGCGCCTCGACCGCAGGACTGACCCCGACCACCTCGACGAACGCGATCCGGGTCCAGCGTGGATCCGCCGCCGCGGTCGACACGTAGGCGCGGATCGCCTTGCTGACCCGCGCCGGCATCGGCGCCTCGATCTCGTCGGCGACCGCGGCAAGGACCGCCTCGTAGGCGCCCACCGTGTTCTGCTCGTGTAAGGCGATCAGCAGCGCTTCCCGGCTCGGGAACTCCTCGTAGAAGTTGCGGGTCGACACGTTCGCGGTGGCGCACAGCCGCTCGATGGACACCGCCGGATAGCCCTCGGTGCCGAACAGTTCCAGGCCCGCCGCCATCAGCCGCTCGCGGCGCTCGGCCCTGCGCTGGGTCGCGGTGCGGCCGCCGTAGTCGCGCCGGCCCGCCTTGACTCCGGGGACCTCGGGAACCTCGGGCGTGTCCTGCTCGGTCCGGCCACCGGTCCCGCCTGCGGGGACGTCCGGGGTGGGGACACTGCGCGCTGGCGCGGAGCCGGCCATGGTCCTCCTTGCCAACCCGAGGCGGCTGATCGTCCCAACGATCATTCGCTGGTCCTGGTGTTACCGGCAAGTCCACCAAGGGGTAGTGGTCCTTACCTGCATCGATACCGAGGCCATTCGATTTGGTCGGTGAAAAGGTTTGCCTGAGTAGTTGCACGATTGCCATCGGTAGTGGTTGTGAAGCTTTTTCCGGGCGAAACGTCGCTCACCGAAGATCTGCCCTTTTGTTCCACCGATCGCACAAAGATGGCCGGAGTTAAATTGGTGTGAAGTATGCGCTGGTCAGTTCGTCGTGGTTTAGCCCGTTCGGCCGCCTGTTGAATCACAATCCCGCCACGGACCGTGGCAAAATTCACCCCTCTGGTGCGCACGGGTACCTTCCGCGGGCTAGGTTCTAGGGCCACCGACCATGAACGGCCGGTGGCGCTCTCTTGCACTCAGTTGGCAACAGCGCTGGAATACCCACGAGGTCCGACAGCGCGATAACCGGAAGGGGTCCGGCAGGATGTCCGCACCCATCGACGTGCCGCCCACCACCACGCAGCGGGCAGCAGCCGAGGATGCACTCGCCGGCCACGGCAAGAAGATCGAGGGCCGCTCCCTCGGGCAGATCGCATGGGCCCGGTTCAAGCGGGACAAGGTCGCCGTCACCGGCGGCATCGTCGTGATCTTCCTGCTGCTCGTCGGTATCGCCGCCCCGATCCTGAACAGTCTCGGGGTCATCGATCCCAACGACTTCAACCAGAACCTGATCGATCCCGAGTTCTCCCGGCCCTTCGGGTTCTTCGGCGGCATCAGCTGGGCGCACCCGTTCGGTGTCGAGCCGATCAACGGCCGCGACATGCTCTCCCGCACCATCGTGGGCGCGTCCAACTCGCTGCTGATCGCCCTGCTCGCCACCCTGCTCTCCATGGTCATCGGCGTGGTGCTCGGCCTGCTCGCCGGCTACGCGGGCGGTTGGGTGGACACGCTGATCAGCCGGATCATGGACATCTTCCTGGCCTTCCCGATCCTGCTTTTCGCCATCTCGCTCACCGGTGTCGTGCAGGACAAGGCGTTCGGCCTGAGCGGCTACTGGCTGCACGTCGCCGTGCTCGCCTTCGTCATCGGCTTCTTCAACTGGCCCTACATCGGCCGGATCATCCGAGGACAGACACTGTCCCTGCGGGAACGCGAGTTCGTCGACGCGGCCCGCAGCATGGGTGGCCGGACCGGCTACATCCTGTTCCGTGAGCTGCTGCCGAACCTGGTCGCGCCGATCCTGGTCTACTCGACCCTGCTGATCCCGACCAACATCCTGTTCGAGGCCGCCCTGTCCTTCCTCGGCGTCGGTTTCCACCCGCCGACCGCGTCCTGGGGTGGCATGCTCGCCCAGGCCGTGCACCTGTACTCGGTGGACCCGGAGTTCATGGTCGTGCCGGGTGTCGCGATCTTCATCACCGTGATGGCGTTCAACCTGCTCGGTGACGGCCTGCGCGACGCGCTGGATCCGCGTTCCCGATAGCAGGAAGGCAGGCCCAGCAAGCAATCTCGACGGAAGAACGGTTCACCAACTCCACCTAGGAGGCGTGGCAGTCGAATGAGAACAAGGAAAGCTATGGTCGCCGTGGCTCTCGGCTGCGCCGGGCTGGCCATCCTGACGGCGTGCGGCCAGTCAGCGGCTGGGGGCGGTGACACCAGCGTCAAGCAGAACGAGGCTTTGACCCAGATCATCAACCCGTCCACCGCCAACGGCGGCATTCTGAAGCTGGCCGAGGCCGACCAGCCGGACTCCACGGACCCGGGCAACACCTACTACGCGTACACCGTCGACTTCGAACGGCTCTACGCGCGCACCCTGGTCACCTACAACCCGGTCCCGGGCCCAGACGGCCTCAAGCTCCAACCCGACCTGGCCAGCGGCCTCGGTCAGGTCAGCCCCGATGGCCTCACCTGGACCTACCACCTCAAGCCGGGCATCAAGTTCGAGGACGGCGAGACCGTCACCTCCCAGGACGTGAAGTACGCGATCGAGCGCAGCGCGAACTACACCACCGTGCTGGCCAACGGTCCGACCTACTTCCAGAACTACCTGACCGACCCCACCTACGCAGGCGCCTACAACGACAAGTCGCCGGACAAGATGGGCCTGAGCGGGGTCACCACCCCTGACGACACCACCGTCGTCTTCCACCTGCAGAAGCCCTTCGCGGACTTCGACTACCTGGTGACGATGCTGGAGGTCGCGCCGGTCCCGCCGGCCAAGGACACCGGCACGAACTACCAGAACCACCCGCTGTCCACCGGGCCGTACATGTTCAAGAGCTACTCGCCGGGCAAGAGCCTCGTGCTGGTGCCGAACCCGCAGTGGAAAGCGGCCACCGACCCCACTCGCAAGCAGCTCAACAAGGAGATCGACATCACCTTCGGCGTCAACGCCGATGACGTGGACAGCCGACTCCTCAACGGTTCCATCGACCTGGACCTCCAGTCCGATGGCTTGAACCCCAACGGAAGGGCCACCGCACTCGGCGACCCCAACCAGGCCAAGTACACCGACGCGGTGCCGGCCGGCCGGCTTTGGTACATCGCCCTGGACAGCCAGGTCGCGCCGTTGAACAACGTGCACTGCCGCCAAGCGGTCGAGTACGCGGTAGACAAGGTCGCCGCCCAGACCGCCTACGGCGGGCAGCTCGCAGGCGGTGCGATCGCCAGCACGGTCCTGCCCCCGACGGTGAGCGGCTACACCAAGTTCGACGACTACGAGGCCGTCTCGCAGCCGCATGGTGACGACACCAAGGCCAAGGAGCAGCTCGCGCTCTGCAACCAGCCCAACGGGTTCACCGTCAACATCTCGGCCCGCTCCGACCGGCCATTCGAGATGAACGCGGCCACCGCTGTGCAGCAGTCCCTGGCGAAGGTCGGCATCAAGACCGACATCCAGAGCTTCCCGCACAGCACCTACGGCAGCGACTTCGCCGGTGTGCCCAACTACGACCAGCAGCACGACCTCGGCGTACTGATGTACGGCTGGGCGGCGGACTGGCCGGACGGGTTCGGTTTCCTCCAGCAGATCGTGGATGGTCGTGCTATCAAGCAGGCCGGCAACTCCAACCTCGAGCAGGAGAACAACCAGGCGGTCAACACGCTGATCGACCAGGCGGCAGCGACCAACAACGCCGACCAGCGCAACCAGATCTACGGCCAGATCGACAAGCTGGTCATGCAGGACGCGGTGATCGTGCCGTTGGTCTACGCCAACGCACTGCTCTACCGGAACAAGGGTCTGACGAACGTGTATGCCAGTGAGGCCTACGGCATGTACGACTTCAGCACGATCGGTGTTTCAACAGGTTCCTGATGTCCCAGTGATGGCCCGGTGGGTCACCGCGGCGGCAGCACGATGTGCCGCCGCCGCGGTGACCCACGCAACCAAACAAGGCAGGTGAAGGCTTCCAGTGCTCGGCGGTGATCCCGCCGTTCGCTCCCGCCGCCGGCTGTGATCGTTTACATCATCCGCAGGCTGATCGTGGCCGTGCTGCTGTTGCTCGTCGTCTGCCTTGCCACGTTCTTCATCTTCTTCGTGGTACCCAAGCTCGCCGGGCAGACCACGGACGAGTTGGCGGCGCAGTACGTCGGCCGCAACCCCAACCCCGTGCAGATTCACGGCATCGAAGTGAAACTGGGCCTGGACAAACCGATCCTCGTTCAGTTCTTCGACTTCGTGAAGGGCCTCGTGGTCGGGGCGCACTACGACAACGGACCGGACCAGACCTACTGTCCCGCACCGTGTTTCGGCTACTCCTTCCGCAGCTCGCTGGCGGTGTGGCCGCAGATGGTCAGCCGGATCCCGGTGACCCTCTCGCTCGCCATCGGTGCCGCGATCATCTGGCTGGTCTCCGGTGTCGCGACGGGCATCCTCTCCGCGCTCAAGAAGGGTTCCGTCTGGGACCGCGGCGCGATGACGATCGCCCTGGCCGGTGTCTCCCTGCCGATCTTCTTCACCGGCCAGATCGCCCTGCTGCTGTTCCGCAACACCATCCCGCTGTTCCCCAACGCGGGCACCTACATTCCGCTCACCCAGAGCCCGGTCGGCTGGTTCGAGAACCTGATCCTGCCGTGGGTGACCCTGGCCTTCCTCTACGCCGCGCTGTACGCCCGAATAACGCGCGCCGGCATGCTGGAAACGATGAGCGAGGACTTCATCCGCACCGCGCGGGCCAAGGGTCTCGTCGAACGCAAGGTCGTGTTCAAGCACGGGCTGCGCGCCACGGTCACCCCGATCCTCACCATCTTCGGCCTCGACCTCGGCCTGCTGGTCGGCGGCGCGGTGCTCACCGAGTCCGTGTTCTCCCTGCCCGGTCTCGGTTACTTCGCGGTGCAAGCCATCTCCAACAACGACCTGCCCGAGATCATGGGCGTCACGCTGCTCGCAGCGTTCTTCGTCATCGTCGCCAACCTGATCGTTGACGTGTTGTACGCGGTCGTCGACCCGAGGGTGCGTTACTCATGAGTGGAATGCGGGACAGCCAGGCGACCGCCCTTGCCGACGATCTCGGCCCGGTCAGCTCGTCCTTCCTGGAACTGCGCGACCTGCGCGTGCACTTCCCGACCGACGACGGTCTCGTGAAGTCCGTCGACGGGTTGTCGTACAAGCTCGAACGCGGCAAGACGCTGGGCATCGTCGGCGAGTCCGGCTCCGGCAAGAGCGTCACCAGCCTCGCCATCATGGGCCTGCACAAGAACACCAGCGCCCGGCTCTCCGGCGAGATCTGGCTGGACGGCGAGGAGTTGATCTCGGCCAGCGCCGAGCACGTGCGAACGTTGCGCGGCAAGAAGATGGCCATGATCTTCCAGGACCCGCTCTCCGCGATGCACCCGTTCTACACGGTCGGCAACCAGATCATCGAGGCGTACCGGATCCACAACCGCGTCACCAAGGCCGCGGCCCGCGCGCACGCGATCGACATGCTGGCCAGGGTCGGCATCCCGCAGCCACAGTCCCGAGTGGACGATTACCCGCACGAGTTCTCCGGCGGCATGCGGCAACGCGCCATGATCGCCATGGCGCTGTCCTGCGACCCCGAGCTGCTGATCGCCGACGAGCCGACCACCGCGCTCGACGTGACCGTGCAGGCGCAGATCCTCGACCTCATCCAGGACCTGCAACAGGAATTCAACTCCGCGGTCATCATCATCACCCACGACCTCGGCGTCGTCGCCGAACTCGCCGACGACATCATGGTCATGTACGCGGGCCGTTCCGTCGAGTACGCCACCGGCGAGCAGGTCTTCAGCCAGCCAGAACACCCCTACACCTGGGGTCTGCTCGGGTCCATGCCGCGTCTGGACCGCGATCGCGCCGACCGGCTGATGCCGATCAAGGGCACCCCGCCCAGCCTGATCAACGTGCCGGACGGCTGCCCGTTCAACCCGAGGTGCGGCTACCCGTCGCTGGTCGGCGGCGACGCCTGCACCACGGAACGACCGGAATTCCGCGACGTCGGCGGCGGGCACCGGATCGCCTGCCACCTCTCCGCCCAACAACGGCAACGCGTCTGGGACGAAGAAATCAGCCCGAACCTGTAACTTCGCCGGACACACCCGATTCACAGAAGGACCGCATCGTGACTACCGCGCAGAGCCGAGAAAGCGCCGCGAACACCGACCGCGGCGAGAACCTGCTGGCCGTCGCCGGGCTGCAGAAGCACTTCCCGGTGCGCAAGGGCCTGCTCCAGCGCGCGACCGGTGCGGTCAAGGCGGTCGACGGCCTCGACTTCACGGTGCGCCGAGGCGAAACCCTGTCCCTGGTCGGCGAGTCCGGCTGCGGCAAGACGACCACCGGTCGCATGCTCACCCGGCTCATCGAACCGACCGCGGGCCGAATCGAATTCGACGGGCGCGACATCACCCACCTGTCCACCGCGCGGATGCGGCCGCTGCGCAGGGACATCCAGATGATCTTCCAGGACCCGTACTCCTCGCTGAACCCGAGGCACACGGTCGGTGGGATCGTCGGCGCCCCGTTCCGGTTGCAGAACGTCCAGACCGAACACGGCATCAAGCGAGCCGTGCAGGACCTGTTGAAGCTGGTCGGCCTGAACCCCGAGCACTACAACCGCTACCCGTACGAGTTCTCCGGCGGCCAGCGCCAACGCATCGGCATCGCCCGTACCCTGGCCCTGCGCCCGAAACTGATCGTCGCAGACGAGCCGGTGTCCGCGCTCGACGTGTCCATTCAGGCCCAGGTGATCAACCTCCTTGAAGACCTGCAGAACGAACTCGACCTGACGTACGTGATGATCGCGCACGACCTGTCCATCGTCCGCCACGTCTCCGACCGCGTCGCCGTGATGTATCTCGGCAAGATCGTCGAAATCGGCGAACAGGCCGACATCTACACCCGGCCGATGCACCCGTACACCGTCGCCCTGATGTCTGCCGTGCCCGTGCCCGACCCGACCAAACGCGGCCAGCGCACCCGCATCCGCCTCACCGGCGACGTCCCCAGCCCGCTCAACCCGCCGCCCGCCTGCCGGTTCAACACCCGGTGCTGGAAGGCGCAGGACATCTGCCGCACCCAGGAACCCCCGCTACAGGACATGGCGCCGGGCCACAAGGTCGCCTGCCACTTCCCGGAGAACGTCGACGGCATCACCGCCACGCCAGTCCCCACGGCGAGGTAGATGAGCGAGAAACTGATCCGCTGACCTGTCACACGAACCGCCCTTCCCTTGTCCTAGCTGTCGAAACAGACAGCCCAGACAACGGCAGACAAGGGATGGTGGTCATGTCATACCCGGACAAGGTCTACTTCGGCAGCACCGGCGAGCTCAATGCGACCTTCCGTGCGGCCGATACCCCGCCCGACCTCGGCACGCCCGGGGACGGCATGCACTACCTGGCCACCTCCGAGCTGACGCGCGGCGAGTTCGGCCTGTACCGCGTGATGATGAAACCGAGGGCCGGTGGGCCGAGCGCGCATTTCCACCGGAGGATCTCGGAGTCCTTCTACATCCTCGACGGCACGATCCGGCTGTTCAACGGGGACAAGTGGATCGAGGGCCAGGCCGGCGACTTCCTGCACGTGCCGCAGGGCGGGGTGCACGCCTTCCGCAACGACGCCGACTCCCCGGCTGAGATGTTGCTCCTGTTCACGCCCGGCGCGCCGCGTGAGGAGTACTTCGAGAAGATCGGCCAGATCGCGGCGGACGAGCGGGCCGACTTCCTCGACGAACACGACTCGTATTTCGTGGACTGAGGGCTGCTGCCGGCGGGTGCGAGCCCGCCGGCAGTCACCGGGTGAGCAGTCCGGTGGTCTGGCCGATCTCGATCAGGTAGCCGTCCGGGTCGCGCAGGTAGCACCGCAGCTCGGCCCCTCGGTCCTGTGGCTCGGTGAGGAACTCCGCGCCCTTGGCGCGGGCCTGGGCGTAGAACTGCGCGATGTCGGCAACCCGGACGTTGAGGAACGCCGACACCGGGTCGCCGGGCTCGGGTGCGGTCAGGGTCACGTCCGGCTTGTCCGGGGTGGGGCCGCCGCCGGGGTTCATGATGATCCACGTGTTGGCCACGCGCACGGTGGCGGGGTTCTCGGCCAGCACGACGTGCCCGCCGAAGACGTCGGCGTAGAACTCGCGCGCGACCTTGACGTCGCGCACGGTCAGGAAGTGCGTCACGATCAGGCCCTGCTCCGGCGCTGGAAAGCTGTCCGTCACTGAATTCTCCTCACGGTTGTCGTCGCCAGCGAAGACCGGACAGCGGTCGGGTTTGTGACAGTCACGAACCAGTGGGCTTCGCGGCTGTCACGGACGAGGAGGTTGTCCTGTCTTCACTGTTCGAACCGGGGGCCGAGTTCGCGCCGCCGGGTAGCCCGGTGCTGACCGTGGTCAGCCCGGAGGAGCTGGCCGAACGACGTCGGAATCGTCGATGACAGGGCGATGCGTTTGCCCACGTCACAGGGGTGGAAAGCCGCGCCACGCTACCGAATTAACACGTTCTACGCTACCAAATTAACACTCCCCGGAGCTGCCTCTGCCGGTATTCAGGGGGCTTAGAGGCGATGCGGGGCAAGCGAACCGAGACCGCTCAGCGGTTCAGTTGGCGCTGAAGGGGATCTGGGTCCTCTTCGTGTCCGCATAGCTGATGGATTCTTGCCGGGAACAAACGTAGCCAGCAGCGGTCATGCTGTATACATCTGTTCCCGGTCGCCTCGGTCAGCCTGCGATGCGCCTGCCGTAGGAGAAGCCGCTGAAGATCTGCTGGATCTGGACGTCCTGGCCGGTGGTGGGGGCGTCGAGCATGTAGCCGTTACCGAGGTACATGCCGACGTGGTAGGCGGGGCTGCCGAAGAACACCAGGTCGCCTGCTTGCAACGCGGCCTGGTTGGGTATCAGCGTGCCTACCTGCTGCTGCTCGGCGGCGGTGCGCGGCAGGTGGATGCCAGCGTGTGCCCACGACCACAGCATCAGGCCGGAGCAGTCGAAGCCGGACGTCGTGGTCCCGCCCCAGTGGTAGGGGGTGCCGAGCACGCTTTCCGCCGCTCGAATCGCCACGCCGGCCGCGCCGGCGGGCACGATGAACTCGGCGGGGCTGATGTTGCCCTTCAACGCGCTCGGATCGACCAGCCGCTCGGCGTTCATGGCCTGTTGGACCAGCGGCGCGAGGGCGTTCTCTTCCTGCTGGATCTGGGCGACGAGCGCGCTGGCGGCGTTCGTGGAGTCCTGCGCGGTCTGTTCGTCCTTCTTGGCCCGCGTCTGCGCCGCCGTCGCGGCATCCGTCGCGGCCTGCATCTTGTTGAGGGTGGTGGAGCTGGTCTCGGCCATCTGCTGGAGCAGGGACGCCCTGGTCAGGTAGTCCTGCGCGGAACTGCCGGTCAGCAACGCCGAAAGCTGACCGAACCGGGCGCCCTCGTACTGAGCTTCCGCCAGTTGGTCGACCTCACCACGCAGGCCACTTTCCTGGTTGACGGCCGCGTTCTCGGCCTGCTGCGCCTTGCCAAGATCGCCGTTGGCCTGGTCGAGTTGGGTCTGCGCGGCCTTCTGCTGATCCTGGGCGTTGAGGAGTTGCTGGCTCAGCGTGCTCGCCTGCTGGGACAGCGCCTCGTACTGCTGCAGCGGCGTGCCGGTCGGCATGGTCGGGGTGCTCGGCGGCGGGGTGGCGCCGGGGCTGGCTGCGGCCAACGAAGGAGTGAGGCCGATTACGGCGATCACCACGGCGGCGGAAAGGGTTCCGCGCATCGTGCGCTTCAGGCGGTGCGAGGCCACGTGGCGCGTCTCTCCTTCGTTGTGTTCGATCGCCTACTGCTCCCGGTCCGCCGCATGAGACACAAGCCCAGCTCAACACCCATGGGTGAGATCAGCGGCGGCGTAACGGGCCGGTTCGGTCCCCGACGGCCGATTCGGCGATGACCCCACGTCGCCGTCCGTTGGATGGCTGCCCACCGCGAGGTCTCGGACAGGTTACGGAACCGGGTGTCGGTCGTCTACCTGGGGTGCCTGAACCCGTATGTCGCGCCAACCGGGTCAGTCGGCGTGGAAGGTGTTCTGGGCGGCTTCGAGACCGACTTTGACCAGGGCCTCCACCGCGTCGGCGGCACGGTCGACGAGGAGGGGGAGGTCTTTGCGTTCGGTCGTGGAGAAATCTTTGAGGACGAAGTCGGCGGGGTCCATCCGGCCGGGCGGGCGGCCGATGCCGACGCGGACTCGGTAGTAGTCCTTGCTGCCGAGGGACTTCGTGATCGAGCGGAGTCCATTGTGTCCGTTGTCGCCGCCGCCGAGCTTGAGGCGCAGGGTGTCGAACGGGATGTCGAGTTCGTCGTGTACGACGACGACCGATGCCGGAGCCAGCTTGAAGAATCGGACAAGTCCGGCGACGGGACCGCCGGAGAGGTTCATGTAGGTCCTGGGTTTGGCGAGCGCGACGCGTTGGCCCGCGAGTCTGCCCTCGACGAGGTCGGCGTTGGTCTTGTGCGCCTTGAACTTGCCGCCGACCCGCCCGGCCAGTTCCTCGACGACGCCGAAGCCGATGTTGTGCCGGTTGTGCGCGTAGGTCGAGCCCGGATTGCCGAGGCCGACCACGAGGAACAGTTGATCTTCGGTCATGTCGGACCTCCCCTGTGCAAGCCGAAACCCGCCGGCCATGACGAGCATGCCGGCGGGTTCGGGTGACGTTGTGACCCAAGCAGAGGGTCAGCTTTCCTCGCTGGCCTCGGCTTCGCCCTCGGCGGCACCGGTCTCGCCGTCCGCGTCGAGCTGGGCCGCGGTCGGCGCGGTGATGACGTTGACGACCAGGGTCTCCGGATCGACCGCGAGGTCGACGCCCTGGGGGAGGGTCAGCTGCCCTGCGGTGATCTGGGTGCCGGCGGCGATGCCCTCGACCGAGACCTGGATCTCTTCGGGGATGTGCAGCGCTTCGGCCTCGACCTGGATGGTGGTGGCCTCCTGGTTGACCAGGGTGCCGTTGGCGGCGTCGCCGGTCACCACGACGGGGATGTCGACGGTGACCTTCTCACCGCGCACCACGAGCAGCAGGTCGACGTGCTCGATGTAGTTCTTGATCGGATGCGTGGTGACCGTCTTGGTCAGCGCCAGCTCGGTGCCGGTCGCATCGATGTCGAGGGTCAGAACGGCGTTCTGACCGTGCTCACGGACCACACGGGCGAACTCAAGCGCCGGCAGGGCCAGGTGCTTCGGGTCGGAACCATGGCCGTAGAGCACCGCGGGGATCTTGCCGGCGCGACGAGTACGGCGGGCAGCGCCCTTACCGAACTCGGTACGCGGTTCGGCGGCGAGACGGACCTCGGACACGGCGGGGTACTCCTTGAACGAAGAGATACGGACGGCGGGTCGATCACAGGTGGAAACCAGGCGGTGGTTGCCTCTGGGCGGCGGCTCGCGCGACCATCGGACATGACGGCAGGCTGCAAGACCAGCCGCCGCGTCGATCACGCCAGGCCGAAAAGGCCCGCCCTCGCCGAGGCAACCCTGACAGTGTAGGCCGCCTACATCAGCAACGCCGAACGGGGGTCGCCTGAATTACTCAGGCGTTCCCGTTGAACAGGCTGGTGACCGACCCGTCCTCGAACACTTCCTGGATGGCCCTCGCCAGCAAGGGGGCGATCGACAACACGGTCATGCCGGGGAAACGTTTCTCGTCCTCGATCGGCAGGGTGTTGGTGAAGATCACCTCGCGGGCCCCGCACTTGGCCAGGCGTTCCGGCGCGTTGCCGGACAGCACGCCGTGCGTGGCCGCGATGACCACGTCGGACGCACCGGCTTCGAGCAGTTGGCCGACGGCCTTGGCGATGGTGCCGCCGGTGTCGACCATGTCGTCGATGACGACGCAGAGCCTGCCCTTGATCTCGCCGACCACCCGGTTGGCGACGACCTCGTTGGGCTTGAGCGGGTCGCGGGTCTTGTGGATGAACGCGATGGGCGCGCCGCCGAGCTGGTCGGCCCATTTCTCGGCCAGCTTGGTGCGGCCCGCGTCGGGGGACACGACGGTGATCGGCTGTTCGTCGAGATAGGTGGCGGCGACGTGTTCGGCCAGCAGGTTCTGCGCGAGCAGGTGGTCGACCGGGCCGTCGAAGAAGCCCATGATCTGCGCGGTGTGCAGGTCGACCGTCATGATCCGGTCCGCGCCCGCGGTCTTGAACAGGTCGGCGATCAGCCGGGCAGAGATCGGCTCCCTGCCTTTGTGCTTCTTGTCCTGCCGCGCGTAGGGGTAGAACGGCATGATCGCGGTGATCCGCTTGGCGCTGGCGCGCTTGAGCGCGTCCACCATGATCAGCTGTTCCATCACCCACTTGTTGATCGGCGCGCAGTGGCTCTGAATGACGAAGGCGTCGCTGCCCCGCACCGATTCCTCGAACCGGACGAAGATCTCACCGTTGGCGAAGTCATATGCCGACTGTGGCGTGATCGTCACGTTGAGATGCTTGGCGACCTCGTCGGCCAGCTCGTGGTGGGCGCGGCCGGCGAAGAACATCAAGCTCTTCTTCGGAATTCCGGATTTCGGGCTCATCGCGGTAGTCAGTCCTCTTGTTTGTCCTGCACTTGACCGTTTTCTGCCGCCTCGATGGCGTCCAACGCCGCTTGCGCGGCCTTGGCCGCCGCGGTGCCAGGGCGCTTGGTGAGCACCCAGCCCTCGAGGTTGCGCTGTGGGCCACCGGACACGGCGAGCGCGCCCGGCGGCACGTTGCGCCTGATCACGGCGCCCGCCCCGCTGGCAGCGCCGTCACCGATGGTGACCGGGGCGACGTACATGTTGTCCGAGCCCATGCGTACATGCGACCCGACGACGGAGCGGTGTTTGTTGACCCCGTCGTAGTTGACGAACACGCTCGCCGCACCGATGTTGCTGTACTCGCCGATCGTCGCGTCGCCGACGTAACTCAGGTGCGGCACCTTCGTGCCCCGCCCGATCTGCGAGTTCTTGACCTCGACGAACGTACCGATCTTGCCTTTCTCGCCGAGCTTGGCGCCGGGCCGCAGATAGGCGTAGGGGCCGACGCCGGCGTTCGGGCCGATCTCCGCGTCGCTGCCGTGGGTGCGGATCACCTTGGCTCCGGCGCCGACGATCACGTTGGTGAGCGTGGTGTCCGGACCGATCTCGGCGCCTTCGCCGACCGTGGTGTGGCCGCGGAGCTGGGTGTTGGGCTCGATGGTGACGTCGCGGGCCAGCTCGACGTCCATCTCCAGCCAGACCGTTGTCGGGTCGAGCATGGTGACGCCGGCCCGCTGCCAGTGGCGAACCAGCCTGCGGTTCAGTTCGGCGCCGAGGTTGGCCAGCTGGACACGGTCGTTGACGCCCTCGACCTGCCACGGATCGGCGCAGACCAGCGCGCCGGTGGCGTGGCCGTCGCCGCGGGCGATGCCGAGCACGTCGGTCAGGTACAGCTCACCCTGGGCGTTGTCGGTGCCCAGCCGGCCGAGCGCGTCGATGAGCACGCGGGCGTCGAAGGCGTAGATCCCCGAGTTGATCTCGGTGACGGCCCGCTGTTCTTCGGTGGCGTCCTTCTGCTCGACGATCGCGGTGACCGCGCCGTCGGCGTCGCGCAGGATGCGGCCGTAGCCGGTCGGGTCGGGCACGATCGCGGTGAGCACGGTCACCGCGCGCGCCGCCGCAACGTGCTCGTTGACGAGGTCGTGCAAGGTCTCGGGGGTGAGCAGCGGGGCGTCGCCGTAGGAGACGACGACGGTGCCGGCCAGGTCGGCGGGGAGTTCGGCCAGGCCGCAGGCGACCGCGTGGCCGGTGCCCTTCTGCTGTTCCTGGACGGCGGCGACGACCTCCCGGCCCAGCGCATCGCCGACGCTCTTGAGGTGCTCGGCGACCGCTTCGCGGCCATGGCCGACGACGGTGACCAGGTGCTGGGGGTCAAGTCCGGCCGCAGCGCGGACCGCGTGTTCGACCAGGGTGCGACCGGCGATCCGGTGTAGCACCTTCGGGGTGGCCGACCGCATCCTGGTGCCTTCGCCCGCCGCGAGCACGATCGCGGTGATGGGACCGGCAGCCGGGGATCCGGGGGTCGGGGTGGTCTGTCCTCCGGTAACGCCCTCGGGCATTCGAGGCTCTCCCTCGCCGTCGTGGGATTCGGATCGTGGGGATTCGGGTGGTGCTCGTGCTCCTACTTCGGTGACCGAACGTGTTCGTCGGGTCACACACGCCCCGAACAACATGCCGCTATGACACGTGTGGACGCGGGGGTGTGGCTCGATCCTACGGGGCCTCCGGAGGCAGCCAAGCCGGCCCGGTCTCCCGCACCGCTTCGGCCGGGTCGTCCGACTCGGCCGCCGGGGTGCCGGACACCGCGGCGACGGCGTTCCCGCC
>DASYBO010000349.1:0-5436 GCA_036500685.1 Pseudonocardiaceae bacterium
CTGCTGCTGGGTGGCCCGTGGCCCGAGCATCGCTCTGGCCGGGCCACCTGGCAGCAGATCGGTGAGCAGAAAGGTCACGATCGACACGAGGACGACGACCAGCGCGGACTGCAGGACGCGGCGGATGATGTAACCCGTCACCGCGACACCCCGCAGTCCGCCCGCTCGGCCCTCGCTCGGTGAAGCGAGTGGCGCATGCCGTCCTACTTGGTGAAGTACCAGTCCTCTGGGGACAGTGACTGGATCGGGTTGATCGAAACGCCGCCCATGGTCTTCGACACCGCGAAGACCTTGTAGGCGTCCGGGAAGTTGAACGAACCCGGCAGCTGGTTGGCGACGTAGGTCTCGTACTGCAGGAACGCACTGCTGGCCGAGCTGGTCAGCGAGTTCTCGACCAGCGTCGTCAGCTGCGGGTCGTTGACCCCGTTGATGTTCTGCGACGCACCCGGCACGAAGAACGTGTCACCGGTGGGCACCGAGTTGAAGGTGTTGTAGCCGAGGTAGCCCATCTGCCAGCCACAGGTCGACGGGGTGCTCGGGCAGCTGGTGATGTCGGTGGCGACCGCGTTGAACGGCTTGGCGTTGAGGCTGAGCTGGATGCCGGCCTGGCTGGCGTCGGACTTCCACTGCTGCATTTCCTCGGAGGCGGCGGTGGAACCGTTGGTGTACTCCATGGTCATGCTCAGCTTGGTGCCGGCGGCGACGCCGTCACCGCACTGGTTGGCCGCGGTGCCGGGGCTGGTGCAGGTCATCACGCCGCCCTGCTCCGTCCAGCCGTGGCTGGTCAGCGTGGACTTGGCCTTGCTCACGTTGAACGGGAAAGCCCCTGCGCCGTTGTTGGACTTCTGGTTGTCGGCCAGGTACTGGGTCGGCGGCTGGTTGGGCACCGGACCGGTGCCGGGCACCGCGTAGCCGCGGTTGGCCACGGCCGAGTCGGTGACCTGGTCGATGGTCTCCTCCAGCGCCTGGCGGAGGTAGGACTGCTTGTACGCGGCGCCCAGCGTCGGGTTGGCGTAGTTGAGCAGGCCGTAGGACCAGCCCCAGACCGGGTCGGTGATCAGGTTGTACTTGTCGGCACCCACCGGGTTGGTCGGCGGCAGCAGGCTGGCGCTGCTGGGGTCACGCTTGGGCTCGTCCGAACCGGGGATCGGGCCGACGTTGATGGTGCCGCCGGCCTTGATCGCGTTGAACTCGGCGTCCTGCGTGGTGAACGGCACCTCGTTGAAGCCGTCGAGCTTCGCCTTGTCCGGGCCGCTGTACTTCGAGTTCGGCACGAAATCGGCCGCGCCCTCACTGGTGAAGGACTTCAGCTTCCACGGGCCGTCCACGACCGCCCAGAGCGGATCGGTCGCGTACGCCGAGACGTCCTTGTTCTTGGCGATCAGGTAGTTGTAGACGGCGTCGCATTTGGACGCGTCGCTCGCGCTGCCGCCGCTGCCGGCCGCCGCCCCGTCCGAGGTCTTGTCCCACGCCTCGGGGAACGGGGTGATCTGGTAGAGCTGGTTGCCGGTGAACCAGTCCGGCGAGTAGGCCTTGTCCAGAGTGAAGGTCACCTGCTCGGGGCCGGTCGGCTGGACCGAGGTCACGTTGTCCGGGAACTCGCCCTTGACGTACTGGCCGAACTTGGTCTTCTCGACGGAGAGCATGTTCATGAAGAACATGACGTCGGTCGCGGACACCTTCTCGCCGTTGGACCAGGAATAGTCCTTGAGGTTCACGACGACCTTGTTGCCACTGTAGGTCGGCTGCTGCGCGAGGCTCTTGGTGAAGTCCACGTTGGGCGAGGTGCCCTTGCCCTGCCAGTAGAGCGGCCGGTACATCAGGTACTGGAACTGGATGGTGTTGTTGACCAGGGTGTTGGTCGCGTCGACCATCGGGAAGATGTAGGTCGGTGAGGCACCGGGCGACTCGGCCCAGACCGCGGTCCCACCGGTGGTGGGAGATCCGCTGGACGAGCTTCCGCCGCATGCCGTGACCAGTGCGGCCACCCCGAGTGCGGCAGCCCCCAGGGCAAGCCCGAGTCGAGTCCGTGCCATGAACACAAACCTTCCTGTTAGCCGATTTCGGCCGCTGACCAGGCCCCCCGCCAGGCCGCCGAGTTGTGACAGTGCACAGCTATACCAATCGACTGTGGTTTGTCCATTCGTCGGGGTGGTCTGTGTACACAGACCATGCCTGGCCGTGACCGCAGGGTTATCTGATTGCGGACATGGCGACCGGAAACGGACTACCGGGCGGCCGAGCAGCGACGGATCGCGGCCGACTCGATACGCACGATGACCGACGACGGTGAACACGCATACCCCTAGACAATGTCTTCACATTTGTCATCGGGTCTTTCGTCGGAAATACTTCAATAACTCCGCGTACTCTTGAATTACGGGGAGTTACTATTGCGACTGCAAATTGCAGAAACGGCTTAATATAACTCGTTGTTCTCCAAGAGACCATGAGACAGATGCACGACCACTCTTTAGAGTGACGTCCAGCGACCCTGGAGGGCTGGACACGTGGAAGCGCGCAATGGTCGGCGGACCCTGCCGGTACGGCTGGCGGGCGCGCTGAACCCAGCCGCTGCCCCAGCCTGCCCTGAGCCACCGACGAGCCAATCGGGATGAGCTTCACCTGGGAGCTGCGCGGCGACGGCGCGGCACGGCGCAACGGCCCGCACCGCAGGCGGAGCTGGGTGATGATGCGGGTGGCCGCGCGCATGCTCGACCTGAGCATGGCCTGCGACAACGGCCCGCCGCCGAAGTTCCCGCTGTGGGCGGTGTACGGCGTCTCCGACTTCGACGTGCTCGGCAGGCCGGTCGGCGGCCAGGCCACCGAGTACGAGACCGCGCTGCGCAACATCCTGTCCTGGCACGGAGATCCGAAGAAGGCCGGCATCCCTCTGCACAAACTGACCACCCCGCTGGGCTGGTACGTGACCCCCGAGGAATGCCACGCCGCGATCGCGGCCTACGACCGCGCCCGCGCCAACGGCATCCGGCACCCGCGCATCTTCGGCACCGACCTGATCCCGTTCCTGCGCACCGCGGCGGAGCAGGCCGGTTTCGAAGTCCACTGAGGACTCGACCCCTCCGCCCGTACCGGCGGGCCTGTCCCGGTCATACGGTGTCCCGATGAGCGCAACCGAGGGCATCCCCGCCACGACCGGCAGCGCGCGGCCCGCCCTGGTCACCAGGGCGCTGGTGCTGCGCCTGGTCAGCATCGTCGGCGCCACCTCCAGCTTCTTCCTGCTGCTCTCGGTGGTCCCGCTCTACGCGGGCGCCCAAGGTGCCGGTGTGGCCACCGGCTCGCTGATGTTCGCCACCGTGCTCGGCGAGCTGATCACCACGCCGCTGGTCACCCGGTTCGGCTACCGCGCGGTCCTCGGTGGCGGCCTGGTCCTGATGGGCGCGCCTGCCCTGGTGCTCACGCTGTCCACCAACCTGGTCTGGATCGCGGCGGTGTGCGTGCTGCGCGGGCTCGGGTTCGCGGTGACCGTGGTCGCGGGCGGTGCGCTGATCGCGTTGGTGGTTCCCGCGCAGCGGCGCGGCGAGGGACTCGCGCTGATGGGTGTGGTCAGCAGCGTGCCCGCGGTGATCGGGTTGCCGCTGGGCGTGTGGCTGGTCCAGCACGCCGGCTACTCGACGGTGGCCATCGCGGGCGGACTGGCCGCGTTGGTCGCGATCGCGTCGCTGCCGGCCCTGCCCAACCGCGACGGGCACCACGAGCGGCAGGCCGGCCTCGGTGTCGGTCTGCGCACCGCAGGCGTGCGCAGGCCGGCGATCGTGTTCGCCAGTACCGCGCTCGGCACCGGCATCGTGGTCACCTTCCTGCCGCTGGCCGTGCCCTCCGCGCTGGCCGGGCTGACGGCGGTCGCGCTGTTCGTGCAGCCGGCCGCGTCCACCCTGGCCCGCTGGGTCTCAGGGCGCTACGGCGACCGGCACGACCCGGCCCACCTTGTCCTACCCAGCCTGTTGACCTGCGCTGCCGGCCTTGCCTGCGTCGCGCTGACCGGCAACGCGGTCGCGATCATCCTCGGCGTCGCCGTGTTCGGCTTCGGGTTCGGCGTCACCCAGAACGTCACCATGACAGTGATGTACTCGCGGGTGCCGCGCACCGGCTACGGCGCGGTCAGCACGTTGTGGAACGTGGCCTACGACGGCGGCATGGGCGTCGGCGCGCTCGGCTTCGGCGCCATCGCTTCACACACCGGCTACCCGCTCGCGTTCCTGGGCAGCGCGGTGCTGCTGCTGGCCGCGCTGCTGCCGGCGATCCGGTCCCGGTGAGCCGGGCAGTTTTCCCGGTTCCGCTGAGGAAATCGGCGGGTCGGGCTGCGCGGCGCGGCCGAGGCCGGGCAGGATTGGCGCCCATGGCCGCTCGATCTATCCGGTTCGTCCTGCCCGCCGTCGCGGCACTGTTTGTCCTCGCGGCGTGCGCTCCGGAACCGACCAACACCGCCGCCGCGCCGACCGGCGCGCTCACCCCCGGCCAGGGGGCCTGCTCGCCCGGTCAGCTCAAGACGCTCAAGCCGAACACCTTCACCTTCGGCACCGACGAGCCCGTCTACGAGCCGTGGTTCGTCAACGACGACCCGAGCAACGGCCAGGGTTACGAGTCCTCGGTCGCGTACGCGATCGGCGCGAAGCTCGGCTACGCCAAGAACCGGCTCACCTGGTCCAGGGTGACCTTCAACGCGGCCATCCAACCCGGCCCCAAGACCTACGACGCCGACCTCGACGAGTTCTCGATCACCGTGGACCGCAAGAAGGCGGTCGACTTCTCGACGCCGTACTACGACGTCACCCAGGCCGTGATCACCGTGTCCTCATCGCCTGCGGCCAAGGCGAAGTCGCTCGCCGCGCTGCGCGCGTTCAAGATCGGCGCGCAGGTCGGCACGACCAGCTACGACGCCGCCGACCAGCTGATCAAGCCGACCCAGCAGATCGCCGTGTACAACAGCAACGACGACGCCAAGCAGGCCCTGTCCGACGGGCAGATCCAGGCGCTCGTCGTCGACCTGCCGACCGCGTTCGAGATCACCGGCGCCGGCGAGGTGAAGAACTCGGCCATCGTCGGCCAACTGGCGGACAAGGGACAGCCGGAACAGTTCGGTGCGGTGCTGGACAAGGGTTCCGCGCTGACCCCGTGCGTGTCGGCCGCGGTCGACGCGCTGCGCAAGGACGGCAGCCTGGCCAAGCTGGCCGACCAGTGGCTGTCGAAGGTTGGCAACGCGCCCGTGCTGAAATAACCCGTGAGCAGCAGCGAACCGACCGAACTACAGCTGGACCGACTGGCTTACCGGCGCTCCCGCGCGCGGCGATCCACCCTGGTCGCGATGGTGTCCACGGTCGTGTTCGCGGCCGCGGTGTGGTTCGGGGTGACGTCCTCGCCGGGCTGGCCGAGGGTGCGCTCGTCGTTCTTCGACCTGCCCACCGCAGCGGGCTC
>DASYBO010000350.1:0-4204 GCA_036500685.1 Pseudonocardiaceae bacterium
GTCGACGATGGCGTGGGTGAGCTCGGGTTCGGCTTCGTAGAAGTCGCGTAACTTCGTGCCCGGGGCGGCCATCTGCCACATTGCCCCGGCCATCGAGGTGGCGGTGGCGACGACGCTACGTGCCTGGTCGAGTCGCAGCGGCGTAACAGTGCAGAGTCCGGAGCCGATCTCGGCCACGGCGGCGAGGGCGCGCGTCTTGAATACCTTGACCTTTTCCAGCGAGACGTTGCGCTCCAGGTTCAGCGGCGTGTGTGCGAGCAGGTCGCAGAACAGCGGACGGGCAACCAGCGAGTGCGCCAGCAGGGCGGCGACCTCGTGCGTGGCCTGGTCCCGTTCGGGGCGTTCGGCCGTGAGGCGGGCAGCGAAGTCTTCGAGTTCCGCGCACACCGCCGTCGACCATTCGCCCCATGCGCTGGCTGACAAGTCCAGGAAGATGTCCTCGCGTGTTTCGAAATAGCGCAGCATCGCCGACTTGTGCATACCGACCTCGTCGGCGATAGCGCTCGCCGTCACCTCCCGAACACTGCTGGCGGCGGCGAGCCGAGCGGCCGCCGCCAGGATCGCCTCCTGCCGGGCGCGCTTGGCCTCGGGAGTGCGGGCGCGTTCGAAGTCCACATCGGTCACCCTCCCAGCATACGAACATACTGCAACCCCGTTGTAGTACCACTGACCCTCTCCAACTCCAACGCGATGAGGTTGCGGTAAGTGAGTCTTCCTCGGCTTGTATCACAACTCAGTTGCGATAATAATGAAACCATGTTGTACTAGAATCATGGATACGCGACCGAACACCTGGTTCATCACCGGCTCCTCCCGCGGCTTCGGTCGATCACTGGCCACCGCCGCCCTTGAGGCAGGCGACAACGTCGTGGCGAGCGCCCGCCGACCCGAACAGCTCGCCGAGCTGGCCGCGAAGTATGGCGACCGAGTACTCCCGGTGGCCCTGGACGTGACCGACGCCGCCGCGGCCGAAGCCGCGCTCACCGCCGGGCTGGAGAAGTACGGACGGATCGACGTGGTGGTCAACAACGCCGGCTATGCCAACCTCTCACCCGTCGAAACCACCGACGACGCCGACTTCCGCCGTCAGTTCGACACCAACTTCTGGGGCGTCTACAACGTCTCCCGCGCCGCGCTGCCGCTGCTCAAGAAGCAGGGCGCGGGCATCGTGATCCAGTTCTCCTCGATCGGCGGCCGCGTCGGCCACACCCCGGGGCTTGGCTCGTACCAGGCGGCGAAATTCGCCGTCGATGGTTTCACCCGCGTTCTCGCGGCCGAGACCGCGCCGTTCGGCATCCGCTACCTCGTGGTCGAGCCGGGCGGCTTCGCCACCGACTGGGCCGGGTCCTCCATGCAGGTCGAAGACGTGCCGCAGGACTATCGCGAGACCGTCGGCGCCTTGGGCGAACTGTTGCGCGGCGGCATCGCACCGGGCGACCCCGACCGGGCCGCGGAAATCCTGGTGCGGGTGGTGCACGCCAACAACCTGCCAAGCCACCTCCCGCTCGGCGCCGGAGCGGCCGGGATGGCCCTGGACTATTCCCGCGGCCAGATCGCCGAAGCCACGGCGTGGCAGGCCGTTTCCGCCTCCGCCGACACCGTCGCCGACTACCCGGTCGACCTGCCCGCCGCCCACTAAGGCGGCCTCGACCACACATTCACCGATGCCGCGGTCAAGTAGGAGAAGACCATGTCGGACAGCAAGGTCGTACTCGTCACGACCAGGTGCTCGCCAAGGGAGTCGGGGGTTCGATGGCGCGGTGGCGAAGAAGGTGTCGGTCATCGCCGCGCCCGCAGGCACCCCCATGATCCGTTCAGTGTGTGCTGGCGGTCCGCCAGCGGCCTGGTGGCGTGCCGTGATGGCGTTTGAACGCCGCCGCGAACGCGAACTCCGATGAGTACCCGAGCGAATGCGCGACTGCGGCCAGGCCCGAGTCGCTCTCGCGCAGTTGCTCGCGGGCCAGCGCCATCCGCCAGTTGGTCACGTAGGTCAGCGGCGCGACTCTGAGCAACTCGGTGAACCGGCGCGCGAACGTCGCCCGCGACAGCGACGCCTCCGCCGCCAACTCGGCCACGGTCCATGCCCGCGCCGGTTCCGCGTGCACGGCGCGCAACGCGATGCCGATCGCGGCATCGTTCATGGCGTGGAACCAGGCGGGCGCGGCAGGTTCATCCGCGGCGAGCTGCTCGCGCAACGCCTGCACCAGGATCACGTCGAGCAGGCTGTCCAGCAGCGCTTGCTGTCCTGGAGCGTCGCGCAGCAGTTCGCTCGCGAACACGTCCAGCGTCGCGCGCAGGCTTGACCCGGCGCGCGGCCGCACCACGGTCAGATCGGGCAGACCGGCGAGCAGGCCGGAACACAGTTCGCCTTCGAAGACGTAGGCGCCGCAGAAGAACATGGTCGGATCGCCGCGGTCGGAGCCGATCAGCATGCGCCGCGCGCCACCGGGCGGGCCGAAGGAGGGCAGGCTGTGCAGCGGCACGACGTCCGCTCCGGGCGCGTGCGCCATGAACTGCCGGGAGGACCCGCGCACCAGCACGATGTCGCCGGTCAGCACGTGGCGGGCCTGGCCGGGATCGTCGGTCCAGGCGAACGCCTCGCCGCCGAGGATGCCGTGGATCGCGAGCTTGGCCCCGCCGGAGGGAAACCGCACGCCCCAGGTGCCGCGCGCGGTCGAGTGCGAGAACGCGGCCCCGCGCGCTCGTGAGCGTTGAAGCAGATCTGTCAGCACGTCCACAACATGAGACGATCGCATATTTTTTCGGGTGAATCCAGCATGGATCGCGCTCGGCCGGCGGGGTTTGCTGGTAGTCAGGAGCGAGAGACATCTGAAGGGAGGGGCGAGATGCCCCTGGCAGTGCGGTTCGACGAGTACGGCGACATCGATGTGCTGGACGTCCGTGACGTTCCCCGGCCGGTGCCCGCGCCCGACGAGGTGGTCGTGCGGGTGCGCGCCGCCGGGATCAACCCCGGCGAGAACGGGATCCGGCTGGGCGTGATGCGCGAGCGCTGGCCTGCGACCTTCCCGTCCGGTGAGGGCAGCGACTTCGCGGGGGTTGTCGACGAGGTCGGTGCCGACGTGCGCACCTGGTCGGTCGGGGACGAGGTGATTGGCTGGGTGGACACCCGCGCCAGCCACGCCGAACTGGTCGCGGCCCCCGCCGCCCACCTGGTGCCGCGCGACCCCGCCGTGCCGTGGGAGGTGGGCGGCGCGCTGTTCGTCGCCGGGACGACCGCGCACGCCAACGTGCACGCGGTCGGCGCGGGTCCAGGTGACACGGTTGTGGTGGCCGGTGCCGCGGGCGGGGTCGGTGCGCTGACCGTGCAACTGCTGCGCAATGCCGGTGCGACGGTGATCGGGCTGGCCGGGGAGTCCAATCAGGACTGGCTACGCGCGCACGGCGTGACCCCGGTGACCTACGGAGACGGCGTGCTGGATCGGATCCGTGCGGCCGTGCCCGGCGGTGTGGACGCCTTCATCGACAACTTCGGTGACGGCTACCTGGATCTGGCGCTGGAACTCGGCGTCGCGAAGGACCGGATCAACACGATCATCGATTTCCAGGGCGCGGCGCGCACCGGGGTGAAGGCCGAGGGTATGGCCGGCTCGGCAACCGCCGAAGTGTTGGCCGAGCTGGTCAAACTGGTGGCGACCGGCGCGCTGGAGGTCCCGATCGCCGCGACGTATCCGCTCACCGAGGTTCGGGCCGCGTATCGCGAGCTGATGCGGCGGCACACCCGAGGCAAGATCGTGCTCCTGCCCTGACAGCTCGCGAAACAGCGGAACAGATGTGGCCGCGCGGTTGGAGGAACCGCGCGGCCACGTGCTGACCAGCAGGGGTCAGCTGTTCCAGATCTGGAACTCGGAGAGCTGCCCGGCCGGCCAGCCGGTGTTCGCGGTGACGTTGACCCGCAGATAACGCGCGGTACTGGCCGCGAACGTGATGGTCACGGTGTTGTTGCTGGACGGGTTGAAGGTGTAGGCGGCCGAACCGACGACGGTGGTGAAGCTGGTGCCGTCGGTCGACCCTTGCAGGGACAGGGTTTGGCTGCGGGTCGCCCACGCGGTCGAGGCGGGCAGTTGCAGCACGACCCGACCCACGCTCTGGGCGGCCCCGAGATCGACCTGGACCCATTGCGGGAAAGCATTGTTCGCGCTCTCCCAGTAGCTGTCCTGGTTGCCGTCGGTCACGTTGGCCGACA
>DASYBO010000351.1:0-5288 GCA_036500685.1 Pseudonocardiaceae bacterium
TCCCAGATCCCGGCCGTCGCAACCGCGTCCGTGAAAGGCGCAACGTCATGAAACTGCTCACCGCGATCGTCAAGCCCTTCACCCTCGATGACGTCAAAGAGGCCCTCGAACAGCTCGGACTGCTCGGTATGACGGTCAGCGAGGTTCGCGGCTACGGACGCCAGAAGGGGCACACCGAGGTCTACCGGGGCGCTGAGTACTCCGTGGACTTCGTGGCCAAGCTGAAGGTGGAGGTCCTCGTCGAGGACGACACCGCGGACCGGGCGGTGGACGCGGTGGTCAACGCCGCGCGCACCGGTCGGATCGGCGACGGCAAGGTCTGGGTGACCCCGGTGGATGCCGTGGTGCGGGTGCGGACTGGCGAAAGAGGCGTCGACGCCTTGTAACGCCGGTTCACCATCTCAAAGAGCGTCGGGGGAGTACGCATCATGGGCACGAGGGATTCGGCAGCGCCGCCGCCCGGTTCTACCGCGGCGGACCTGCTCTGGGCTCGTGATTTGTTGATCAGTCCGCCCGCGGGCCGGCGTCGTCTTGTCGGCGCCGACCTGCGGGCCGCTCTTGTCGATCTGCACGACTTCTGGCTGGCCGGGCACGCGGCCGAGGCCGGGGTGGCCGGCAGCGGGATCGCGCTGCTCGCGGTCGGTGCGCTCGGCCGCAAGGAACTCGTGCCCTACTCCGACCTGGATCTCGTGCTGGTGCACGACGGCCGGGACGGCGTGGCCGAGTTGGCCGAGCAGCTCTGGTATCCACTGTGGAACGCCGGCATCGGCCTCGACCATTCGGTGCGGACCGTGCGCCAGTCGCTCAACGTGGCCGGCAGCGACCTGCGGGCCGCGCTGGGCCTGCTGGAGGCGCGGCTGATCACCGGCGACGCCGACATGGCGCAGCGTCTGGTTTCCGGGGCACGCCAGGCCTGGCGGGTGACCGCACGCGGCCGACTGGACGAACTCGTCGACTCGGCGACGCAACGCTGGGCGCGCGGTGGCGAGGTCGCGCAGCGCGCCGAACCCGACCTCAAACACGGCCGGGGCGGCCTGCGCGATCTGCAACTGCTGGATTCCCTTGCCGTCGCACAGTTCGTCGACCGGCCCGGCGGTGAACTCCTTGCCGCCAAGGAACTTCTGCTCGACGTGCGCACCGAACTGCGTCGCGTGGTCGGCCGGTCGCGGGACGTCCTGCGCGCGCAGGACGGCGACGAAGTGGCTTCCGCGCTCGGCCTCGCCGACCGGTTCGAGTTGGCCGGCCGGCTCTCCTCGGCGGGCCGTTCCGTCGCCTACGCCGTGGATGTGGCGATTCGCACCGTGCGGGCGGCGGCGCCGCGTCGCACCATGGTCCCCGGACTGCGCCGCCAGCCGGTGCGCCGTCCGCTGGATGAAGGCGTTGTGCTGCACGGATCCGAGGTCGCGCTGGCCCGCGACGTCGACCCGGCCCGCGATCCCGCGCTGCTGCTGCGTCTGGCCGCCGCAGCGGCGCGAGGCAACGCGCCGATCGCGCCTGCCACCATGAGCAGGCTCGCCGACCGCGCCCCGGAACTGCGCAAACCCTGGCCCAAAGCCGCGCGGTCGGCCCTGTTCTCGCTGCTCACCACCGGCAACGGCCTGGTCGACGTCGTCGAGGCTCTGGACCGAACCGGACTGTGGGGGCGGCTTTTCCCCGAGTGGGGCGCCGTTCGCGATCTCCCACCGCGCGACGCAGTGCACATGTGGACCGTCGACCGGCATCTCATCCAGACCACGGTGCAGGCCGGTCGGCTGGCCACCACGGTCTCCCGGCCGGACCTGCTGCTGCTCGGCGCGTTGCTGCACGACATCGGCAAGGGCCGTGACGCGGACCATTCCGTGGTCGGCGCGGCGATCGCCGCCCAGGTCGGCGAGCGGATCGGGTTGGCAGAGCACGACGTGGCCATCCTGTCCGGCATGGTGCGCCACCATCTGCTGCTGCCACACACCGCGACCCGGCGCGACGTCTCCGATCCGGCGACCGTGCACCGCATCGTGGAAACCCTCGACGGCGACCTGGTGCTGCTGGAACTGCTCGGCGCGCTCACCGAGGCCGATTCGCGTGCCACCGGGCCCGGCATGTGGACCGACTGGAAGGCCGGCCTGATCGCCGAACTCGTCGCGAACTGCCGCACCGTCCTGGCCGGCTCACCGCCGCCCGGCCCTGAGCCGCTCACCGGCCAGCAGCAGCAACTGGCCGAATCGGCGGCGGCCAGCGGCAAACTGGGCGTGCTGATCTCCGGCAACGCGCCGGACGCCACCGTCACCGTTGTCGCGGCGGACCGCTCCGGCCTGCTCGCCCGCGCATCGGGTGTACTGGCGCTGAACTCGCTGCAAGTCCATTCCGCGACCCTGCGCAGCCATCACGGCATCGCGGTCGACGTCTTCGGCGTGTCCCCGCGCTTCGGTCAACTGCCCGACGCCGCGCTGCTGCGCGAACAGCTCGCCCGCGCCCTTGACGGGTCGCTGCCGCTGGCCGAGCGGCTGCTGGCCAAGGAGCAGGACTACGCACACACCGTCGGCGAGCGGGCCAAGCCGCACGCCATCTGGTTCGACGACGAGGCCACCGGCGCGGTCGTGCTCGAACTGCGCGCCGCCGACCGGATCGGCCTGCTGTACCGCGTCGCGACCGCCCTGGAGGACTGCGGCGCCGACGTGCGCTGGGCCCGCGTCGCCACCCCCGGCGCGACCGCGGTCAGCTCGTTCTGCCTGGCCACCGAGGCCGAACCGAAACTCGACCCCAAGGACTGCGCGCGCATCGAGGAGCACGTGCTGCACGCGGCTCGGTAGTCGGCATGGCCAGGGTGCGTAGGAATACGCACCGTGGTTCCGCGCGATCACGCTGCCCGCCACCGCCGATCTGGGCGAGGCTTACCCCGCGACGAGAACACCGACTGATCTCAGGTTGGCGCCGAGCGCGGCACCATTCGGGACCTGCGGAAACAGTGGGTGGGCGGTACGTCGCGATCAACACGGGTGTGGTTGCTTCGGCGGTCGATCGAGGGGTTCGACCGCCGGGCGTTGCACCGGGGGAACCGCCCTACGGAATGCGCGTTTCGTGGGGTTCGACGGCGGGTCGGCTCCGCCGTCGGCATGGCTGGCCGGGACGCCTTCCCCGAGGGGTGCGTCCCGGCCGGTTCCGTATGCGCGCACCCACTCCTCGTACAGCGACTACGCTCATGGGTATCGCCAATCGACCTGCTGGAGCGTTGTAGACGTGTTCGACACCCTTTCCGACCGGCTCACATCGGTCCTGTCCAACCTCCGTGGCAAGGGCCGACTGTCCGAGGCGGATATCGACGCGACCGCCCGCGAGATCCGGATCGCGCTGCTCGAAGCCGACGTCGCGCTCCCGGTCGTGCGCACCTTCATCGCCGGGATCAAGGAACGCGCCAAGGGTTCCGAGGTCTCCCAGGCCCTGAACCCGGCCCAGCAGGTCGTCAAGATCGTCAACGAGGAACTGGTCAACGTCCTCGGCGGCGAGACCCGGCGGCTGAACCTGGCCAAGAACCCGCCGACCGTGATCATGCTCGCCGGTCTGCAGGGTGCTGGCAAGACCACGCTGGCCGGCAAGCTCGGCAAGTGGCTCGGCAGCCAGGGCCACACCCCGCTGCTGGTCGCCTGCGACCTCCAGCGGCCCAACGCGGTCACCCAGCTCCAGGTCGTCGGTGAGCGCGCAGGCGTGACCGTGTTCGCGCCCGAGCCCGGCAACGGCGTCGGCGACCCGGTCGACGTGGCCCGGCGCGGCATCGAAGAGGCCAAGCACGCCCAGTACGACGTCCTCGTCGTGGACACCGCTGGCCGGCTCGGTGTGGACACCGAGATGATGCAGCAGGCCATCGACATCCGGGATGCCGTCAACCCGGACGAGATCCTGTTCGTGGTCGACGCGATGGTCGGGCAGGACGCGGTGAACACCGCGACAGCGTTCGCCGAGGGCGTCGGCTTCACCGGTGTCGTGCTGACCAAGCTCGACGGCGACGCGCGCGGTGGTGCCGCGCTGAGCGTCCGCGAGGTGACCGGCCAGCCGATCATGTTCGCGTCCAACGGTGAGAAGCTGGAGGACTTCGACGTCTTCCACCCGGACCGGATGGCCAGCCGGATCCTGGGCATGGGCGACGTGCTCACCCTCATCGAAGCCGCCGAACAGGCCTTCGACGCCGACCAGGCCGAAGCGGCAGCGGCCAAGATCGGCACCGGCGAGCTGACGCTGGAGGACTTCCTCGGCCAGATGCTCGCGGTCCGCAAGATGGGCCCGATCGCCAACATCCTTGGCATGCTGCCCGGCGCCGGTCAGTTCAAGGACCAGCTCGCCGACTTCGACGAGAAGAACCTGGACCGGATGCAGGCGATCATCCGCGGCATGACCCCGGCCGAGCGGGCCGATCCGAAGATCATCAACGCCTCCCGGCGGCTACGCATCTCGCGCGGGTCCGGTGTCGAGGTCCGCGACGTCAACGAGCTGGTCAACCGGTTCTTCGAGGCACGCAAGATGATGCAGCAGATGGCGGGCCGCTTCGGCATGCCCGGCGGCCAGCGGCGGGCCACCAAGAAGGGCGGCAAGAAGGGAAAGAAGGGCAAGGGGCGCGGCCCGACACAGCCGAAGGTGCGCGGCGGGTTCCCCGGCTTCCCCGGTGGCATGCCCGACCTCTCGCAGATGCCGCCCGGCCTCAACGAGCTCCCGCCCGGTCTCGCCGGCCTTGACCAGCTGCCGCCAGGGTTCGACCCGTCCAAGCTGAACTTCGGCAACAACAAGAAGAAGTGACCCTCCATCTGCGGGGCGTGCTGCTGCCCGAGGGCGAGCAGCGCGATCTCTGGGTGGTCAACGGCCGGATCAGGACCGTCCCGGTGCCGGGGGCGGAAACCGTGTTCGACGGCGGTTTCCTGCTGCCCGGCCTCGTCGACGCGCACTGCCACGTCGGACTGGGCGAGAGCGGCGCCGTCGACCTCGACGAGGCGATCCGGCAGGCCGAGGCCGACCGTGACGCGGGCACGCTGCTGATCCGGGACTGCGGTTCGCCGCTCGACACCCGCCCATTGCAGGAACGGCGCGACCTGCCCAGGATCGTGCGGGCCGGCCGGCATCTGGCTCGCCCCAAGCGCTACATCCGGGAGATCGGCGTCGAACTCGACGATCCGGAGCTGCTGCCGGAGGCCGTCGCCGCACAGGCCGCCGAATCGGACGGCTGGGTCAAGCTGGTCGGCGACTGGATCGACCGCGCCGAGGGCGACCTCGCCCCGCTGTGGCCGGACGACGTGCTGGTCAAGGCCGTCGACGTGGCGCACACG
>DASYBO010000352.1:0-4077 GCA_036500685.1 Pseudonocardiaceae bacterium
GCGCAGCCCGTGTCCACCACCACCCCCGTTGTGACCAAGACTCGTAGCCTTGACATCCTCGGGCTGCTGCCGTTCGCGGCGTACCTGCTGATCTTCCTCGGCGCGCCGACCGTGGCGGTCGTCTTCGGCGCGTTCACCGACGACAACGGCCACGCCACCTTCAGCAACATCACCGCGGCGCTGAGCCACCCCTACCTCGGCGCGTTCGGCGAAAGCATCCTGATCTCCGCCGCCACCGCGATTCTCGGCGGCGCGCTGGGCCTTGCCATCGCGTTCGCGGTGTCCGGCTCGCCCGCCACCGGGTTTCTTCGCCAGGCCGTCTCGACGGCATCCGGTGTGTTCGCCTACTTCGGCGGCGTGCCGCTGGCCTTCGCGTTCATCGCCACGCTCGGCGGACAGGGCCTGATCACCAAGTGGCTGACCGGGCTCGGCATCAGCGTCAGCAATTCGTTCCTGTTCGGCGTCGGCGGGATCATCCTGGTGTACCTGTACTTCCAGATCCCGCTGATGGTGCTGGTGATCTTCCCGGCCATCGAAGGATTGCGCCCGCAATGGCTTGAGGCCGCCCGCAACCTGGGCGCGAGCCGCTGGCAGTACTGGCGCTACGTCGGCGGTCCGCTGCTCACCCCGCCGGTGCTCGGCGCGCTGATGCTGTTGTTCGCCAACGCGTTCGCCTCCTACGCGACCGCACAGGCCCTGACCAACGGCGTCATTCCCCTTGTTCCGATCGAGATCGGCAACGTGATGTCCGGCAACGTCGCGGCCGGTCAGCAGAACCTGGGCAACGCGCTCGGCTTCGGCATGATCGTGATCGTGGCGATCGCCATGGTCGGCTACACCCTCACCCAGCGCAAGGCCGCGAGGTGGATGCGATGACCACATCCCGTCATCCCATCGCCCGCTGGGTCACGCTCCTCGTCGCGGCAGTGTTCTTCCTCCTGCCCATCGCCGCCTCGATCGAGTTCAGCCTGCGTGGCCGCAACGGCACGCACACCATCGCCACCTGGACCAACCTGGTCAGCCAGGACGGCTTCACCGCCAACCTGCTGACCTCGCTGGAGTTGGCAGGCGGCACCGTCGTGCTCACGCTGCTGCTGATGGTGCCGACGATGGCCTGGGTGCACCTGCGGCTGCCGAAACTACGTCGCGTGCTGGAGAGCATCTGCGTGCTGCCGATGGTCATCCCGGCCGTCGTGCTGGCCAACGGCGTGCTCGTCGCGTTCCGCAACGGTCCACAGTGGATAACCGGAACGCCGGTCGTGCTCGCGCTGGAATACGTGGTGCTGGCGCTGCCTTTCACCTTCCGCACGCTGGACGCGGGCATGTCCGCGATCCCGCTGGCCACGCTGGTCGAGGCCGCGCGCAACCTTGGCGCGAGCTGGTTCGTGGTCCTCTGGCGAGTCGTGGTGCCCAACCTGCGCACCGCGATCCTCGGCTCTGCGATCCTGGCCGCGGCCATGGTGCTCGGCGAGTTCACCATCGCCAACCTGCTGCTGATGAACACGTTCCCGGTGTGGACCGTGCAGGCCGGCCAGCAGGACCCCGAGGTCGCGATGGCCGCGTCGATGTTGATTCTGTTGGTGTCCTGGATTCTGTTGATGGTGATGTCGCTGTTCGCGCAGCGCGGCGCCCGCCCAGCTCGGAGGTCGGCATGACCGTGTATAGGCCAGCCCCCAACTACGTTGGGCCTGCCCCCGCCGCGGGCGCAGACACACCCCCCCTCGCCCCCTCATCAGGTTCCGCGCTGCGGCTGCGCGGATTGCGACGTTCCTTCGGCGGCGTACTCGCCCTCGACGGTCTCGACCTTGAGGCCGGACCGGGGGAGTTGGTCAGCCTGCTCGGCCCGTCCGGCTGCGGCAAGACGACTGCCCTGCGCATCGTTGCCGGCCTTCAGTCGGCCGACGAGGGCCAGGTTTTCGTCGACGACAAGGACATCGCGGCCGTGCCCGCGCACAAGCGCGACATGGGCATGGTGTTCCAGTCCTACAGCCTGTTCCCGAACCTCTGCGCCCTCGACAACGTCGCCTTCGGCCTGCGCCTGCGCGGCCTCGGTGCTCGTCAACGCAAGGCTCGGGCCGGCGAACTGCTCGAACTGACCGACCTGACCGAACACGCGGCCAAGTTCCCGCACGAGATGTCCGGCGGCCAACAGCAGCGGGTCGCGCTGGCGCGCGCGTTGGCCGTACAGCCCAAGGTGCTCCTGCTCGACGAGCCACTGTCCGCTTTGGACGCCGTGGTCCGCGTGCAGCTCCGCGAGGAGATCCGCAGCTTGCAGACCCGCCTTGGCATCACCACGCTGTTCGTCACGCACGACCAGGAGGAGGCGCTGTCCATCTCCGATCGGGTCGCCGTGCTCAACGAGGGCAAACTCGAACAGTGCGCGACCCCGGCCGAGATCTACACCCGCCCGGCCACCCCGTTCGTCGCGGCCTTCGTCGGCTCGATGAACCGCGTTCCCGGCCAGTTGCGAGAGGGCAAGGTCGAGTTGGTCGGCGGCGTGGTGCCGGTGCTCGCCACGCCGGACTCGCCAGCGAGCGGTGCGGTGATCGCGCTGGTCCGGCCGGAGACCGTGCACCTCGCGGTGGACGACGCGGGCCCGGCAACGGTGGTGCGTACCAGTTTCCGTGGCCCGGTGACCAGGGTGACCTCGCTGCTCACCGACGGCACCGAACTGCACGCCGACCTGGCCAGCGGCCTCGCCGAGGAGTTCACCCCCGGCCGTCGGGTCCGCCCGCTCTACGGGCCGGATCCGGTCATGGTGCTCGCCGGCTGACGTAAGTCAGAGCTTGCGGATCGCGTCGATGTTCGACGTTTCGTCCGGGTCTTCCGCCTCGACCGCGAGGAAGGCCCGGACGCAGTCGAGGGCGACCTCGGGGGCGAGCCGCTTGAGGCTCATCGCCAGCACGTTCGCGTCGTTCCAGCGGCGCGCGTGTTCGGCGATCCACGGCTCCCAGGCCAGCGCGGCGCGCACGCCGGGCACCTTGTTCGCCGCGATCGACACGCCCGTGCCGGTCCAGCACATGACCACGCCGAAGTCGACCTCGCCGTCCGCGACCCGCCTGCCCACCTCGCGGGCGAATTCATGCCACGGCGTCTCGGGGCAGATCTCGACGTCGGCGACGGTGCGCAGGTGCTCGACGACCGCGCGGACGCACTCGTTGTCGTCGTCGGCGCCGAAGGCCACTCGCATGAGTCGATCATGTCGCGGTCAGTTGTGAACGGTCAAATCTTGAGCGATTCACTCCCCGCGACCTACGGTTCGGCACAGACGAGGGAGGCTCAATGCGGAGCGTTCTGCGCACAGTCACGGTCCTGGCCATCGGTGTTCTCGGATTGACTCTCCTGGCCGCGCCCCAGGCGGAGGCGCGCAGCGCGTTCAACGGGCCGCTGATGGGGTGGAGCAGCTGGAGCGTCGAGTCCAGCACGCATCCCAACTACGGGACCAACTGGCTCAACGAGGGAAACATCCGCAACGCGGCGGACGCGCTGAGCACCAAGCTCAAGTCGGCCGGCTACCAGTACGTGGACATCGACTCCTTCTGGTCCAACGGTACCGACGGCAACGGCATCCCGAGCGCGGACACCGGCCGGTTCCCGGACGGCATGGCCTACATGGCCTCCTACATCCACAACGACGGCCTGAAGATCGGCCTCTACGACACGGCAGGACTCTCGCAGTCCGTCTACAACGCCAACGATCCGATCGCCGGGACCAGTTGCACGACCCAGCAGATCGCGGTGCAGCCGCTGACCGCGACCAACAAGTGGGGGAGCAACTGGAAGATCGACTACTCGAACCCGTGCGCCCAGAACTACATCAACTCGATCGTGAACACGTTCGCGTCGTGGGGCGTCGACATGATCAAGATCGACGGCGTTACGGCCGACAACATCCCCGACATCAACGCGTTCTCCCAGGCCATCGACCAATCGGGTCGGCAGATGTGGCTGACCGCGAGCGCGTGGCCGGTCGACATCTCCGCCGCCGACGGCCTCGCGCCCTACGCCAACAGCGTGCGCGTCGACACCGACGTCGAGTGCTACTGCGACACGGTCTCCAGCTGGAACAGCTCGGTC
>DASYBO010000353.1:0-10564 GCA_036500685.1 Pseudonocardiaceae bacterium
AAGTTCATCGGTGAACCCGAGGAGTGGGCCGAGGCCACCGAGGCGCTGCGCGCCGCGGCCGAGGCGTCCGGGCTGACCCTGGTGCCCGACCCCGGCGGCGCAGCCTACTACGGCCCGAAGATCTCGGTGCAGGCCAAG
The DNA here is from genome assembly GCA_036500685.1 of Pseudonocardiaceae bacterium. Taxonomy (GTDB): domain Bacteria; phylum Actinomycetota; class Actinomycetes; order Mycobacteriales; family Pseudonocardiaceae; genus CAJCJE01. The sequence goes on from DASYBO010000353.1 coordinate 139, forward strand.
GACGCGCTCGGCCGCTACTGGCAGATGTCCACCATTCAGGTGGACTTCCAGCAGCCCAAGCGGTTCGAGTTGGCGTACACGTCCTCGGACGGTTCGCGGCAGACCCCGGTGATGATCCACCGCGCGCTGTTCGGCTCGATCGAGCGGTTCTTCGGCGTGCTCACCGAGCACTACGCGGGCGCGTTCCCGGCCTGGCTCGCGCCGGTGCAGGCGGTCGGCATCCCGATCGCCGACGAGCACGTCGCGCACCTCAACGGCGTGGCCGATGCGTTGCGGGCCAAGGGGATCCGGGTCGAGGTGGACACCAGCGACGACCGGATGCAGAAGAAGATCCGCAACCACGTCACCCACAAGGTGCCGTTCCTGCTGCTCGCAGGCGGCCAGGATGTGGAGGCGGGGGCGGTGTCCTTCCGGTTCCGCGACGGAACCCAGATCAACGGCGTTCCGGTGGCCGACGCGGTCGAGCGGATCCACCAGTGGATCGTGGCCCGCCGCAACACCGAGCCGACCGCCGAGGTGCTCCAAGGATGAGCGAGGCGCAGGACCCGGAGCTCGTCCCGCAGGAGGGTGTCGGCGTCCCGGACGCGTTGCAGCGGCTGTGGACGCCGCACCGGATGGCCTACATCCGGCGGACGATCTCGCCGACCGAGGACGACGAGCAGGACTGTCCGTTCTGCCGGATGATCGCGCACGACGACGAGGAGGGCCTGATCATCGCGCGCGGCGACCGGGTCTTCGCCATCCTGAACCTCTACCCGTACAACCCCGGCCACCTGATGGTGCTGCCCTACCGGCACGTCGCCGACTACACCGACCTCACGCCGGAGGAGACGGTCGAGGTCGCCGAGTTCACCCAGAAGGCGATGCGGGTGATCCGCGGCGTTTCGGCGCCGCACGGGTTCAACATCGGCATGAACCAGGGCGTCGTCGCTGGGGCCGGCATCGCAGCGCACCTGCACCAGCATGTGGTGCCGCGCTGGGGCGGGGACGCGAACTTCATGCCGGTCATCGGCCACACCAAGGTTCTGCCCGAACTACTCGGCGAGACCAGGGACCTGCTCACCGACGCGTGGACCGAACAAGCCTGAGCCACCGGTGACGGGGCCGCTACGATCCGTCCATGGGGCAGCCACAGGTCGTCGGTAAGAACGCGCTGATCGGGTCGATCGTCTCGGCCGGGTTCGGCATCGGCTGGGTCGAATGGGGGACGCTGCACCTGGGCGGCAAGGCGTCGACCGCGATCCGCATCGTCGGCGTGGTGATCGGCGTGGTGCTGATCGTGCGCAGCATCCGGTTCCGGCGTAAGCAGCGGGCCGCGCAGCGCGCCAACCCCGGTCCGGCCGAGCGCTCGATGTTCGCGTCGCGCGGCTACCGGCTCGTGGTCGCCGCCGAGGTCGTCGCGCTGGCGGCCGGGTATCTGATCCTCGGCGCGGTCAACCAGTCGGCCTATCAGATCGTATGGTTCGCGCTGGTCGTCGGCGTGCACTTCATCGGGTTCGGGCGGCTGTTCGCGTTCCGGTTCTACTTCGTCGGCGGCGCACTGGTCGTCGCGGCGCTGGCCGGTCTGATCGTCGGGCTCGCCGGCGGCGGCATCACGTTGGTGGAAGCCGTCACCGGGTTCGCGTCCGGGCTGACCCTGTTCGTCGCGCCGCTGGTGACCATTCGGCAGTACCAGGCGCAACAGGATCAGGTCCAGGCGAGCGCCTAACCCAGGTACTCGGCGGTACTGCCGGCGACCGGCATGGCCGGCAGTCCGAGTTTGCGGTGGTCCCAGGATCGGGTGCGGTCCACGTTGACCCTGACCACGACGCGCTTGTTCATCAGCGCCTCGACGGCGGGGCGCTGCTCCTCGGTGAAGGGGCCGTAGTAGCGCTCCCACACGCTGATCCCGACCCGCATCGCGGTATCCGGGTCGTCCAGCAGGACGCCGCGACCCTCAAGGGACACGCCGCGCAGCTGGTCGTAGGTCCGACCGTCCTCGATGAGCACGGTGATCCGGTCGTCGCGCCGCAGGTTGACCGCCTTCTGCGACTTGGCCTTGGTCTCGAACCAGATCTGCCCGTCGACGATCGCGTACCACATGGCGACCAGGTGCGGCAGGCCCGAGGAGCCGATGGTGCCCATGGTCGCGGTGCGACTGTGCTCGATGAACTCGGCGATCTCCGCGTCGGTCATCATGATCCGCGCGCGCTGGTTGATGCCCACCGCGCGAGGTTACCCGCCGATGTCGCTCGGCCGGCCGGCACTCGACCGACCGAGCGAACTCGGCTCAACCAGTGAAACCAGTGAAACCATTGCCGAACAGGCGGATCAGGCGGCGCGGAGCACGCCCTCGATCGCCAGGTGGACCTCCAGCTTGTCGCTGACGATGGCGCCACCGGTGCCCTCGATGGTCCCGTTGAAGCGGATGTCGTAGTCCTTGCGGCTGACCGAGGTGCTGGCCTCGAAACCGACCCGCGTGTCGCCCTGACCGCCGGGGCCGAAGCCGACGATCTCCAGCTTCAGCGAGACCGGCCTGGTGATGCCGTGCAGGGTCAGGTCGCCGTCCAGCTCGTAGTCGTCGCCGGAGACGCGCACGCCGGTGGAGGCGAAGGAGATGGTCGGGAAGTTCTCGACGTCCAGGAAGTCGGCGCTGCGGATGTGGTCGTCGCGCTGGGGCTGCTTGGTGTTGATCGAGGTGGCCTTGATGGTCGCGTTGACCTTCGACTCCAGCGGGTTCTCCGCGGTTTCGATGGTGCCCTCGAAGTCGTCGAAGCGGCCGCGGACCTTGCTGACCACCAGGTGGCGCGCGGTGATGGTGACGTCGGAGTGAATCGGGTCGATGTCCCAGGTGCCGACCGCGTAGCCGGGGATGTTCACAGTTGGGGTGCTCATCTTCAGTTCTCCTCTGTGATTGAGCGTTCAACTACAAGATAGCAGATTCGGTTGAAAGCTCAACCAGGAGAGTACGCTTGTGTCATGAACGACGCGCGCTGGCTGAGTGACCACGAGCAAGGCGTGTGGCGGCGCTACCTCGCCGCCACCGGACGGGTCAACGACGAACTCGAGCGCCAGCTCCAGCGCGACTCCGGCCTGCCGCACGCCTACTACGAAGTGCTGGTCAGCCTGTCCGAGGCACCCGACCGCACGCTGCGCATGAGCGAGCTGGCCGAACGCTCCCGCTCGTCGCGCAGCCGTATGTCACACGCGGTCGCCCGGCTCGAACAGGCGGGACTCATCGAACGCAGGGGCTGTCCCTCCGACAAGCGCGGCGCGTTCGCGGTACTCACCGAAAAGGGCTACTCCGCACTTGTCGACGCCGCCCCCGGCCACGTCAACGCCGTGCGTGGGGTGCTCTTCGACGCTCTCACCCCGACCCAGGTCCAGCAGCTCGGCGAGATCTGCTCGGCGATCATCGACAGCACGCGGAGCACCGAGCGGTAGCCGCACGCGCGTCCTGAGTTCGGCCGACTCACCAGGGCCGTTACGCTGCCGAGGCCAGCATCACCGCCACCGGTAGGGCCTAGAAGAAACCACTCATGCTCAACATCCTCGCCCGCGCCTCTGTCTCGCGCGTGACCGATCCCATCGGTGCGCTGCTGGTCCGCGCCGGCATCAGCCCCAACGCGATGACCGTCATCGGCACCGTCGGTTCGGTCGGCGCGGCCATCTGGTTCTTCCCGCACGACCAACTGCTGGCCGGCACGCTGGTTGTCTGGTTCTTCCTCATGTTCGACCTGCTCGACGGGTCGATGGCCAGGACTTCCGGCAAGGTCACCCGATTCGGCACCGTGCTCGACGCGAGCTGTGACCGGATCGCCGACGGCGTGCTGTTCGCCTGCATCGCCTGGTGGTGCTTTGTCGTCGCGAACGATCGGCTCACCGGCGCCGCCGCGCTGATCTGCCTGGTCAGCGCCCAGGTGATCTCCTACATCAAGGCCCGCGCCGAAGCCGCCGGGCTGCGTGCCGACGGCGGCCTCGTCGAGCGGGCCGAACGGTTCATCATCGCGCTGGTCGGCACCGGCCTGCACGGCTTCGGTGTGCCGTACACCGTGCCCATCGCGCTCTGGCTGCTCTGCGGACTCGCGCTGATCACCGTTGCCCAGCGCCTGTGGTCGGTGTACCAATCAGCCAAAGAGCTCGACGCACAAGCCGACCAGGGGGTCAGCGCGACATGAGTTCCCTCACCGAGCAGTTCGTCGGGCTCGGCTACCAGGCTGGCTGGCAACTCCTCCGGCACCTGCCCGAGAGGGTGGCGCAGGGACTGTTCGAGGCGGGCGCCGACCGCGCCGCCGGCCGCAACAAGGCCGGCGCTCAACAGCTGCGCCGCAACCTGGCCAGGGTCGTGCCGCAGGCGGGCGAGGACGAACTCGACGAGCTGACCCGTGACGCGCTGCGCTCCTACGCCCGCTACTGGTGTGAGGCGTTCCGGCTGCCCGCGATCGACGTCGACACGCTGCTGCCCAACGTCGAGCTTGCCGGCAAGGAGTATCTCGACGCGGCCCTGGCCGAGGGCAACGGCGCCGTCGTCGCCCTCCCGCACACCGGCAACTTCGACGTGGTCGGCGTCTGGGCCGTGCGCCACTACGGCGGGTTCAGCACGGTCGCGCAGCGGCTGCGCCCGGAATCCCTCTACCGGCGCTTCGTCGCCTACCGCGAATCGCTCGGGTTCGAGATCCTGCCGCTGACCGGCGGCGAGAGCTCCACCGCGCGCACCCTGCTCGCCCGGTTGCGCGCCAACAAGATCGTCTGCCTCGTCGCCGACCGCGACATCACCGACACCGGCGTGCCGGTCACCTTCTTCGGTGAAGGGACCACCATGCCGGCCGGTCCCGCGCGGCTGGCCGCGGTCACCGGCGCGGCGCTGCTGCCGCTCGGCGCCTGGTTCACCGACACCGGCTGGGGGTACCGGATCCACCCGCCGGTCCGGGTCAGCGGACGAGCCGGCGTCGCCGCCGCGACCCAGGCCCTCGCCGACGTGTTCGCGGGCGACATCGCCGCGCACCCGGCCGACTGGCACCTGATGCAGCCGCTGTGGCCCGCCGACCTGCCCGCCGCAGCGCAGCCGCCGGTGCCCGTCGGCCAGGAGTGACGGCGTGCGGATCGGCATCGTCTGCCCGTACTCGCTTGACGTACCCGGCGGCGTCCAGTCGCACGTGATGGACCTGGCTCGCGCCCTGCGCGGACTCGGCCACGAGGTCGACGTGCTCGCCCCCGCCGACGAGGACACCGAGGTACCGCAGTTCGTCACGCCAGCAGGACGCGCTCTCGGCATCCCGTACAACGGCTCCGTCGCCCGGCTCTCCTTCGGCCCGGTCTCCTACGCCAGGGTCCGTCGCTGGATCCGCGAACACGACTTCGACGTGCTGCACCTGCACGAACCCATCGCGCCGAGCCTGGCCATGATGGCGTTGATGGTCGCGGACGGCCCGATCGTGGCCACCTTCCACACCGCGACCCGCCGCTCCCGCGCGCTGTCCGCGTTCCAACTGGTCCTGCAACCGTTCCTGGAGAAGGTGACCGCCCGGATCGCGGTGTCCGCGCTGGCCCGGCGCGTCCAGGTGCAACACCTCGGCGGCGACGCGGTGGAGATCCCCAACGGCGTCGACGTCGCGTTCTACGCCGACCGCGAACCCCTGCCCGGCTACCCGCGCCAGGGCGGCACGGTCGGTTTCGTCGGCCGGTTCACCGAATCCCGCAAAGGCATGCCGATCCTGCTCGCCGCGCTGCGCCGAATCATCCCCGAGTTCCCCGACCTCCAGTTGCTCGTCGTCGGCCGGGGCGACCGCGCCGACCTCGACCGGCTCGCCGGCCCCGAACTGGCCAAGCGGATCGTGCTGCTCGGCCAGGCCGACGACGTGACCAAAGCGCGTGCCATGCGCAGCGTCGATGTGTACTGTGCGCCGAATACCGGCGGCGAGAGCTTTGGCATGATCCTCACCGAGGTCATGGCGGCCGGCACCCCGGTCGTCGCCAGCGACATCGACGCGTTCCGCCGGGTGCTGGACGACGGCAAGGCCGGCGTGCTGACCCCGGTCCACGACGACGTGGCCCTGGCCAGGGCGATCGCCGACCTGCTCGGCGACCCGGCCCGGCGGGCCGCGCTCGGCGAAGCCGGCAGCCAGCGGGCCGCCATGTTCGACTGGCCGACGATCGCGGGCGACGTGCTGCGGGTGTACGAGACGGCGATCGCGGCCACCCCCGGCCAGGTGCACGAGGCGGACGACCCGCCGCGCTGATGTGATTGGGGGACACGATGACCGCCGGTTCGGTGGCCATGCTGCTCGGGATCGTGCTGGTCCTGGCCCTGCTGCTCGGCCCCTACCTGCTGCGCACCGCGTCCCGCCTCGACCGCCTGCACGTGCGCACCGACGCCGCCTGGTCCGGCCTTGACGCGGCCCTGGCCCGACGCGCGGTCGTCACCAGAACCATCGCCGCCGCAGGCCAGGTCGACCCCGAGGCCGCCAAGTCCCTGCGCGACGGCGCCGACCGCGCCGAACTGGCCGACCGCGGCGAACGCGAAGCCGCCGAGAACGAACTGTCCGCGCTGCTCGGCCACGTCGACCCGGACAGCCTCCCGGTCGGCCTTGCCGAAGAACTCGTCGAAGCCACCCACCGCGTCATGCTGGCCCGTCGCGTGCACAACGACGCGGTCCGCGACACCCGCGCACTGCGCGCGCGGTGGCTGGTCCGCTGGCTGCGCCTTGCCGGCACCGCGCCGCACCCGAACTACTTCGAGATCGCCGAACCCGAACTCGACATGGCCGCGGTCAAGACCCCGCGCCGCCGCTCGGCCAGGGTGATCATGCTCGACGCGAAGGAGCGGGTGCTGCTGTTCCGTGGCCACGAGCGGATCACCCCGGACGTGAGCTTCTGGATCACGCCGGGCGGCGGCGTCGAGGATGGCGAGGAACTGCGCGCTACCGCCATTCGGGAGGCCCACGAGGAAACCGGACTCCGACTCGCCGAGGACGATCTGCTCGGCCCGGTCTGGGTCCGCCGCGTCACCACGACCGTCGACGGCGACCTGTGGCATGGCGAGGAGTGGTACTTCCTGGCCAAACTCGACGCCTCGGTGCGGGTCGACACGTCCGGCTTCACCCAGCTGGAACTCGACACCATCGACGAACACCGCTGGTGGAGCGTGCGCGAACTGGCCAGAAGCACCGACGTGATCTACCCGGCCGAGTTCGCCGCACTACTCCCACCGCTGCTGGCCGGCCGCTGGGACGGCCGCGCCAAACCGATCAGCTGAGCCGTCGAGCGCGGCCTACCTTGCGAGATCGGCCGGTCGGTCCAACCGGGTCAGCTTGCGCGGGTTGCGGACCAGGTAGATCCGGGTGATCCGCCCGTCCTCCACCACCAGGCTCACCGCGCCGGGTTCGCCCGCGACCTCGACCAAGCCCCCGATCGCGCCGTTGAGCCACAGGGTCGAGGACACGACCGAGAATCGGCTCGCGCGCGCGAGCACCCTCGCCACCAGTTCGGCACCGTGCACCGGGGCGTGTGCGGCGGCCGCGAGTCCACCACCGTCGGCGATCAGGACCACGCCCGGCGCCATGACCTCCATCAGTTCCTGCAACCGTCCGGTGCGCAGCGCGGCCAGGAACCGCTCCAGCACGGCCTGCTGCTCCGACCGGCTCACCCGCACCCTCGGCCGCCGGTCCGCCACGTGCTCGCGGGCCCGTCGCGCGATCTGCCGCACCGCGGCCGCGGATTTCCCGATGGCCTCGGCGATCTCGCCGTAGGGCAGCTCGAAAACCTCGCGCAACACGAACACCGCCCGCTCGGCAGGCGGGAGCGTTTCCAGCACGGTCAGCATCGCGATCGACACGCTCTCCGCGAGTTCGACGTCGTCGGCGACATCGGGACTGGTCAGCAACGGCTCCGGCAGCCACTCGCCCACGTACTCCTCGCGGCTGCGCGACAAGGTCCGCAGCCGGTTGAGCGCTTGGCGGGTGACCACCCGGACCAGGTAGGCCCGCTGGTCACGCACCTGTGTCCGGTCGACGTCGGCCCACCGCAGCCAGGACTCCTGCAGGACGTCCTCCGCGTCCGCCGCCGACCCGAGCATCTCGTAGGCGACGGTGAACAGCAGGCCGCGGTGGGCCAGGAACGGATCCTCGGTCATGCCGTCGAAACAGTGCTGGCCCGCGTGGCAAGCGGAATCTCGCATCCGGCCGAGAAGCCCTGCGACGTGACCCCGTTCGCCACGTTGACCCTGGTGGCCTGATTGGCGAAGGCGATGAGCGTGGTCAGCTCCACCAGCGCCGCCGCGCCGAGCTGGTCAAGCAGACGCGCCGATAGCTCGTCGGTGACGGTCGGCGGGGTGGCGGTCATCGCCTCGGCGTACTCCAGCACGTCCCGCTCCAGCGGCGTGAACACCTCCGACTCGCGCCAGCGCGGCACCTGGCTCGCCTTGGTCAGGTCCAGATTCTGGTTCTGTGCCTGGAAGTAGCCGACGTCAAGGCACCAGCTGCAACCGACCTGTGCCGCGACGGCCATGTGCGCGAACGACTTGAGGCTCGCGTCGGCCACGTCCCACGTGCCCACCTTGCCGCCGAAATCCAATCCGTCCTTGGCGACCTTGGGGTTGTGCCAGAGCACCTCGACGTTTTCGGGTACCGCACCGAACCGCTTGATCATGTTTTCCCTGAGCTCCTCGGGGAGCTCGGCCTTCGGGACGCGTAGCGCCATGGTGTCCTCCTCGAACGTGTACGTGTTCGGGCATGAAGACACCGGCGCGTCTCCGGTTGTGACAGATCAGATCCTGGGATCGAGGACGAACACGGGGATCTGGCGGTCGGTCTTGCGTTGGTACTCGGCGTAGTCCGGGTAGGCGTCCACCGCGCGTCGCCACCAGCGGGCTTTCTCGTCCCCGGCTACCTCGCGCGCCTCGTACTCCTGCCGCACCTCGCCGTCCTGGAGCTCGATGACCGGATTGGCGATCAGGCTGGCGTACCAGTGCGGGTTTGTCAGTGCGCCCCCCTTGGAGGCGACGGCCGCGTAGTGCCCTTCGTGTTCGACCCGCATCAGCGGGATCTTGCGGATCTTGCCGGTCTTCCCGCCCCGGTAGGTCATCAGGACGGTGGGCAGGCCCTTGATGGTGACGCCGTCGGTCGTGCCGGTGCGCAGGATCTGCTCGGTGTGCTCGCGAACCCAACCCACCGCGCTCGGTTCGTAGTCCTCGGGCGAGGTGCGCGGGCGCCTGCTGTCGACGTTGGCGGTCAAGGCGTTGAGGAGGGCGGGCAGGTCAGCCAGGGTCTGGACCGGCACGCCGGCCACCGTTTCCTCGGCCAGGGCGTGCCAGAGTCGTTTGACCTCCTCGGCCAGCGCCGTGCCGCTTTCGGTGAGTTCGACGACGTTGGCGCGCTTGTCGTCGGGTGCGGGTGCGCGGCGGAGGTGGCCTGCGGCTTCGAGCTTGTCGGTCATGAGCGTGACGCTGGGTGGCTCGCAGCCGAGCGCCTCGCTGAGCTGAGCCTGGATCATCGGACCGGACCGGGCGAGTTCGAGCAGCAGCACTTCTTGTCCGGGGTGCAGGTCCAGCGGGGCCAGCAGCGTCGCGGCCCTGGCTCGGTGGCGCAGGCTCAGCAGCCGGATGGCCTGGTTCAACGCGTCGGCCTTGGCGAAGTCCACGGGAATCTCCTTGACCCGGCTCAGCTGAGCTCGGGGATGATCGAACTGCCGTAGGCGCCGAGGGTCTTCTCCTTCTCGTCGTGCATCAGGTACAGCGCGAACTGGTCGACGCCGATCTCGGCCAACTCGTGCAACCGTTCGCGGTGCGCGGATTCCGGGCCGAGCAGGCAGAACCGGTCGACGATCGCGTCCGGTACGAAATCCGTGGACGGGTTGCCGGCTCGCCCGTGATGGGCGTAGTCGTAGCCTTCCCGGCCTGCGATGTAGTCGGTCAGCACGTGCGGCACCGTGCCGTCGTTGCCGTAGCGGGCCACCAGGTCGGCGACGTGGTTGCCGACCATGCCGCCGAACCAGCGCAGTTGCTCGCGCTGGTGCGCGAGATCCGCGCCGACGTAGGCGGGCGCGGCGACGCACATGGTGACCGCGTCATCGGCCCGGCCCGCCGCGCGGGCGGCGTCGCGGACGGCGCCGATGGTCCAGCGGGCGATGTCCGGGTCGGCGGTCTGCAGGATGAACCCGTCGGCCTGTTCACCGACCAGCTTCAACGCCTTCGGCCCGTACCCGGCCATCCACATTTCCAGTTTGCCGTCGCGTACCCAGGGAATCCGCACCGGCGCGTCGTGGATGGTCACCTCTTCGCCCTCGGCAAGGCCCTTGATCACCCGCATGGCCTCGGCCAGGGTGGCCAGAGTGGCGGGGGGCTGGCCGATGACCCGCCGAGCCGAGTCGCCGCGACCGATGCCGCACACGGTGCGGTTGCCGAACATGTCGTTCAGCGTTGCGAACAGCGACGCGATCACCGACCAGTCCC
>DASYBO010000354.1:0-3965 GCA_036500685.1 Pseudonocardiaceae bacterium
CCAGCCTGAATCCGTCGGCGGGTACGACCATCCGCAACGCGGTTTCCACATCGGCGAGTTGGCGATCGCCGATGGTCGTCGCCCATTCGGCGTGCAGTTGTTCGAAAATCACCGCGGAACGCGTGAGCACGTCGATGCCGCGCGCGGTGAGCCGAATCAGTTTTCGCCTGCCGTCCTGGGCGTCGTCGACGCGTTCGACGTAGCCCAGCGCGGTCAGTCGGTCGGTGGTCTTGCCGGCGGCCTGTTTCGAGATGCCCAGCCGCCTGCCGATGTCGCTGGCGGTCGCCCCATCGAGGCCGACGGCCTGGAGGGCGAAGCCGTGCGCGGGGCGGACGTCGGGGTGGCCCTGTTCGGCGAGTTCGGCGTGCAGTCGGTCGATGATCGTGCGGAAGCCGGCGAACAGCAGTAGCGGCAGCACGAAGCCGGGTGTGGTCTCGGTCTCAGGCATTGGCAAACTCGACAACCTGGTTTACTGTTTGGACAACCATGTTGTCGAGTTTAGCGAGGAGCCTCCATGTCCGCCGCACCGTTCGTCGAACACACCGTCGATTCGGCCCCGCCCGCCGCCCGCCGGTTCATGACCGCGACCACAGAGCGCCTCGGCTACCTGCCGACCGGGGTCGGGCTGATGGCCGAGTCGCCCCACCTGCTGGAGGGATTCCTCAAGCTCAGCGCGTTGTTCGAGGCGACGACCCTTGCGCAGGTCGAGCGCGAGGTACTGATCATGACCATGGCGACGCGCAACGGCTGCCACCTCTGCGTCGCCATGCACACCGCGAAACTCACCCACCTCGACGCCGACCCCGCGCTGATCGAGGCCCTGCGCGCGGGCACGCCACTGGCCGACCCGCACCTGGACGCGCTGCGCGTGTTCGTCCTCGACCTGCTGGCCACCAGCGGCGCCCCGGACGACACGTCCCTGCACGCGTTCCTGGCCGCCGGCTACACCAACCGCAACGCGCTGGAAGTCGTGCTCGGCATCGGCACCTACACCATGTCGACCTTTGCCAACCGCCTCACCAAGGCCCCGGTCGACGAGCAACTCGCCGCGTTCGCGGCATGACGATGATGCCCACAACCCTTGCCAGGTGGTCGATGTGGGTCACATGCTGACACCATGTCGCAACGCTCGGACGTGCTGGCCCGCCGCGTGATGTGGCGGCGGACCAGCGTGCGGGTGTTCAGTCACGCGGCGCTGGTAGACGGCGAATGGTGGGTGTTGCGGCTCAACGACTTCCCGGACCATCCGCTGTTCACGTTGTTCGTGGCCGGCACCGTTGTCGGCGATGTGGAGGACCTCGCGATCAGGGCGCCGGCCTGGGATCTCGACGGCGGGCCTGCGCTGACCGACGAGCAACGCGACGAGGTGCTGACGCTGATGCGCGGGCTCGGACCGTACGGCAGCGAGGTCGGCCAACCCTGTGACGGGGACTGGTGTTCGTGCGAGCTGCGCACCGACGACTACATCCGCGCGGGCTGACCCAACACGCGCAGCAGCCAGTGCGCGATCGACTGGCCGTGTTCGGCGTCGAGCACGTGCAAGGCTTGCGGGAAGACCCGCCACCAACTCAGCGCCCGCGCGATCCCGCCGAGCCGCACGGCCGCCTCGACCGCCGCGCGCAGTTCGCCCACCGGGTACTCGGCCGTCCACGGTTCGAGGTAGGCGTCGCGCAACCGGTCGAGGTCGGGCCCGCGCCGCGCGACCATCCGGTACACCGGGAGCAGGCTGGTGAACGGATGTCCGATCGCGGCGTCGCCCCAGTCGAAGAACACCAACCGCCCGTTGTCGGCCACGAACACCTGGCCCTCGTGCAGGTCGGAGTGATCCAACGTGGCCGGGACCGGACTGGCCGCGAGTTCCGCGCACCAGTCGATCAGCCGCGGCCGGGCCGAGGACAGCAGGGCGTACTGCTCGGCTGTGATCCCGCCCGACGCACCAACCTGCGCGCGGACCGGCGCGGCCGTGGCCAACTGGTCGAACCGCGCCGGCAGCTCGCTCGCCCGCAGATCGGGCACCCCGACCCGCAGCAACTCGGGGACGTGCGGCGCGACCGCTCGCTGCAACACCGCGTACTGGCACAGCAGTTCCTCCCAGGCGCCGAGATCCGCTTGCGCGCCTGGCACCTCGCGCAGCACCGTCCCGCCGTCGGGCAGCAGCGACCAGCCCTCGTCGGCGTCGATCGCCAACGGCGTCAACACCCGCTCCGGCACCCATCGGCTCAACGCCTTGGTCAGCGCCGGTTCGAATCGCGAGCCAGGGGGATTGGCCTTGAACCACACCGGTCCCTGGCTCGTCCGCAGTCGCATGGTGATCGACCACGGCCGCAGCCGAGGCTCGTCCCGGCCCAGCACGGTGGCACCGTGCGCGGCGACCCGGTCGCGCACCCAGACCAGCGCGCGCTCGCGCCAATCGGGATCGCCCCATGGTGTGGATTCGGCCGTCAAGTCGGGCATGTCCGATACTCCAACACAGCACGGCAGGGTGAGCGACTCAATTTGCCACCGGCAGCTCGATTGCGGAGAGTGTTCGGACGATTACCACGCATCTGCGGATGTTTGATCGCCAATTGATCCGCAACTGCGGAGAAGTCCGATTTGGACGGCTTATCGGTACAGAAGTCCAAGCGGCGCAACGGGTGCGGCTTCTCGGCACAACCCGTGGCATGCTGTGCCGACCATGATGCGACCCAGCGGCAGTGTCACCGCGGCGGAGCCCCTCGCCACCCGGGTGCTGGCTAGGGTGTGCCCGCTGACCGACGACCTCGTTGCCGCGATCCAGGTGCAGAACCCCGGCTATCGCAGTGCGGGCGTCGTCCCGCACGACGACCTGTGGCATTCCTGCCACGACAACCTGACCCGCGTCCTGGAACTCATCGCCGACCCGCCCGGTCACGGCCACGTCCCGGACACCGACCGGCGCTACGACGCGGCGCGGGCGACCGGCCGACGGCGGGCCGAGCAGCGGATGCCCATCGACGACGTGCTGCGCTCGTTCCGGATCGGCGGACGGCTGGTCTGGGAGGCGCTGATCAAGACCGCGCGCAAGGACGGCTCCGCCGACACCGACGCGCTGCTGGCGATGGCGACTCGGGTCTGGGAGATTGTGGACAGTGCGTCGGCACAGGTCACGGCGGCGTACCACGAGATGGAACGGGAACTGCTGCGCGCCGACGAGCAGCGCAGGGCTGTGCTGTGGGAGGGACTGCTGCATGGGCGCGGCACGGACCTGGCCTTCGTGCACGAGGCGTCCCGCGTGTTCGGCATCTCGGTCGAGGGGCCCTACGCGGCGCTGGTCGTCGACGCGGGCGCGGACGGGGAACGGATCTCGATCACGGCGGCGCGCAGGCTGGCCGGGCGGGAGATCGCGTCGGCCTGGCAGTCGAGGGCCGAACTGCTGGTCGGCATCATCGCGTTACCTGGGGCCACTGTGGACTCCACGCTCGCGTTGCTGGACAAGGTGATCACCGCGCCTGCCGGGCTTTCGCTCGTGGTCAACGGGCTCGCCGAGGCCGACGTGGCGTACCGGCAGGCCGTGCTGGCGCGGCGCACCCTGCCGGTCGGCCGGTCGGAGATCGCCGTACTGGAACGGCGGCTGCCGGACGCGCTGCTGCTCAGCTCGCCGGAACTGGCCACACAATTGGTGCAGCGCTGGCTCGGCGACCTGCTGCGCGTGCCCGGCCCGGAACGGCGACTTCTCCTTGGCACCTTGCAGATCTGGGTGGCGACCGGCTGTTCCATCCGGCAGACCGCGGAGATCGCATGCTGCCACCGAAACACGGTGATCAACCGGTTGCAGCGGATGCAGTCGATCACCGGTCACGACTACGGCGACCCTGGCTGCCAGGTCGAGTTGGGGCTCGCGTTGCGCGCTTCGGCACTGCTCTCGGCCGACTGAGCCTACTGAGTTGTGCGATGTGCACAGTCGGATTGCGCCAAAAGTAGGCACCGCGACGATAGGCGCGAGA
>DASYBO010000355.1:0-16603 GCA_036500685.1 Pseudonocardiaceae bacterium
GCGTCGACTTGCCCGACCCGGACCGGCCAAGCAGTGCAACGATCTCACCGGAACGCAGCTGGAGGTCGATACCGTCCAGGACGCGCAGCTCGTCGCCCTCGGACCCGGTGAAGCTCTTGGACAGTCCGGAAACCTCGACGATCACGTCGGTGTTGGTCATGAGAATCCCTCCTTAGTACGAGAAGCGCTGCTGGGCCAGGCGGTAAAGGCGGCGCCAGAACAGGCGGTTGAGGCCGACGACGTAGAGGCTCATCACCGAGACGCCGACCAGGATGCGCGGGAAGTCGCCCGTTGCGGTGGCGTGTGCGATATAGGCGCCGAGGCCGGTCGCGGTGAGCGTGCTGGCGTGGTAGGTGACGACCTCGGCGACGATCGACGCGTTCCACGCCCCGCCCGCGGCGGTGATGCCGCCGGTGATGTAGGAGGAGAACACGCCGGGCAGGATCAGCTTGCGCCACCACAGCGATCGGGTCAGCCGCAGGTTGGCCGACGCCTCGCGCAGGTCGTTCGGGATCGCGCTGGCGCCCGCGATGACGTTGAACAGGATGTACCACTGCGCGCCCAGCGCCATCAGCAGAATCCCGCCCCAGTTCAGGCTGATCCCGGTGGCCACGAACACGGCGGTGGCGATCGGGAACAGGAACACCGCGGGAAAACTGGCCAGTACCTGCACGATCGGCTGGGCCAGTCTGGACACCTTGGGGTTGAGCCCGATCCACACGCCGATCGGCACCCAGATCACGGTGGCCACCACCAGGAGAACGAGGACTCGGCCGAACGTGATCAGGCCGAGGAACAGGGCGTGCGGGAACTCGCCGAGGCCCACCGTTGAGTGCACATAGGACAGTGCGTTGGCCAGGCCCCACGCGACGACGCCGAGCACGGCGAGGGCGAACACCACGTCGATCAGGCGGCGGCGCGCGACCGAGACCTTCAGCGGATAGTCGGCGACACCGAATTTGCCCATGATCCAGTCCATCGGCGACACGAGGCGGCCGAGCACGCGACCGAGCAGATGCGGCAGGCGGGAGCGGCGCAGCAGGTTCAGCACGATGCTGCGCGGCTGCTCGGACGACTCGGACTCCTCTATCCGGAACCGTTCGGCCCACGCGGTGAGCGGCCGCCAGAACAGCACGTTCACCCCGATGACCATGACCACCATCACGCCGACCGCGACGAGGATCTTGTCCCACTGGCCCTGCTCGTTGGCGGTGGCCACGAACGCGCCGATGCCGGGCAGCACGAACTGGTGGTTGTCGACGGAGAGCGCTTCGGAGGCGACCAGGAAGAACCAGCCGCCGCCGAAGCTCATCATCCCGTTCCAGACCAGCGGGATCATCCCGCTCGGCACGTCCACCCGCCAGAACCGCTGCCAGCGCGAGAGGCGCAGCAGCCGGGACGCCTCATCGAGGTCACGGGGCTGCGCGACCAGCGAGTGGTAGAAGGCGAAGGTCATGTTCCACGCCTGCGAGGTGAAGATCGCGAAGATCGACGCGCACTCAAGGCCGAGTTCGGAACCCGGGAACAGCGCGATGAACCCGGTGATGGTGATCGAAAGGAACCCGAGGATCGGTACCGACTGGAGGATGTCCAGGATCGGCACCAGGATCTTCTCGGCTCGCCGCAGCCGCGCGGCGGCCGTCGCGTAGATGAAGGTGAACAGGACGGAGATGATCAGCGCGATGAACATCCGCAGCAGCGAGCGGGCCGCGTAGTAGGGCAGATCGGACAGGTCCGTGGACACCGTGGACGGCGCGTTGCTCTGGTTGAACGGCACCGAGAAGCCGGCACTGGTGCGGATGATGATCCACAGCAGCACCGCGACGCCGAAGAACACCGCGACGTCGACAACGCTCTGCCGAGGGCGGATCAGCGCGTTGCGGGAGGGAAAGGCCCGCAGCAGCGACATGTCAGTCCTCCTCGTCGGCCGGCACGGTCGAGCGCGAGCGGGCGGTCAGCCAACTATTGGTCTTGGGTGCCGGTTCGGGCTGCTCGGTGCGCACGTCCCAGCGCACGCTGGTCACCTGCGGTTCCAGCGAGAGTCGGGACACCGCGAGTTCCATCTGCTTGTCGTCGCGGTTGTCGGCGACGAGTTCGGCCCGCACCTCAACGTAGCCCTCGCCGGCCGAGTTCATGCTGGACACCGAGAGCAGCTGGAAATCGGTGCGGGTCAAGGACTGTACGAGCAGCGCGCGCACGTGTGCCTCGGCCTCGTCCCTGGCGACCGCGAGGAACGTGTAGTAGGTGGTGACCTCCTCGCCGGCCTGCGGGTGCCGATCGACGGCGCGGCCCATCCTGCGCAGCACGATGTTCGCGCCGATCACCACGGCGGTGCCGACCGCGGCGATCTCGAAAAGGCCCGCGCCGGCCAGGGCGCCGACCGCGGCCGCACACCATAGTGTGGCCGCGGTGTTGAGGCCGCGGACGTTGAGGCCGTCGCGCATGATCACGCCGGCGCCGAGGAACCCGATGCCGGACACGATCTGCGCGGCGACCCTGGTCGGGTCGGCGGCTCCGGTACCGGAAAGGCCGCCGAAGCCGTGCGCGGAGAGCAGCACGAACAGGGTGGCGCCTACCGCGACCAGTGCGTTGGTGCGCAGGCCCGCCATCCGGGCCCGGTACTGCCGTTCGAATCCGATCAGGGCGCCGAGGCCGATCCCGGCGCCGATGCGGGCGAGCATTTCGAGCGTGGTCATCTTTCCTGCCTCCGTGGCGGTCGGTCAGGTGGTTGGTGGTGGGGGGCGGATCAGCCGGGTTTGATCCAGCGCACGCAGGCGCAGTACGCCAGCACGATCGCAGCCAGCCAGGGCAGATAGGTCAGCGGCAAGGGATCCAGGTGCAGTAAGCCTGCCGCCGGGGTGAGCGCGACGGACAGTCCGAACAGGACGGCCGCGGCGAACGCGACCAGCACCGGCCAGGCACCCAGTTCGTCGATGGCCACGCGGGCCGATTCCTTGGCCGGGTCGAGAAAACTGGCGAAGCCGACGAACACCAGGTCGCATTCGTCGTCCTCGGTGTAGCGCAAGCGCTTCGCCGGCAATCCCGACGCGGCAACCGCGAGCAGGCGCATGCCGTGCTCGGCGTGCGCCCGCGCCACCTCTCGCGCCTGCTCGACGAGATCCTCGGTGAGCGGCCGGATGCGCCCCTCGACCCGCACGTGCGAGCAGCGGGCCAGCACCGCGTCGGGGTCGCCTCGGGTGATCAGGATGTGTTCGGAATCGCCGCTGGACAGGATCACGGTGGCGGCGCGGCGCTCGGCGTCGAAGGGGAGTTCGTCCACGAAGTCGAACTCGTCGTCCGGAACTGGCGACGACGCGGCGCCGATCGCGGTGTCGAACTTCTCGGTGAGGCCCTGCGGCGAGGTGGTGGCAAGGGGCAGGATGGACAGCGTCATGATCAGTCCCGAGTGGATTTCAGGCGTACGCCGAAACGGATGTCGAGCGCGGCGACCACACGGACCTATCGATCAGCTGGAATCAGCTGCCGGGCAACTCCCGGCGCCTGCCAGGCGAGCGATCCGCGTGGCAGCGACTACTTCCATCAGTGCTCACACTGCTCACCTCCTCGTCTTCGCATGAACCCGGAGCAGTACACACCGCGTGTCCGCATTAGTCAATTGGTTGCGCAAGTGACATGGTTCATGTCAGTCTCAGCCTCTGCTCGACCAGATGGGAAAGGGTGACCGCTGATTCATGGTCGAACCGTTAACCGACCGGCATGAACCGCTGCCGGCTCAGGTGTTACAACAAGCCGCGAGCACGTTCGGCATGCTCGCCGCCACCGCGAGGCTGCAGATCGTCTGGTTGCTGGCCAAGGGCGAACGCGACGTCGGCACTTTGGCCGTCGAGGTGGGCAGCACCGTGCCCGCCGTCAGTCAGCACCTGGCCAAACTGAAACTGGCCGGGCTGGTCCGCTCCCGCCGCGAGGGCCGTCGGCAGGTCTACCTCGTCGACGATCCGCAGGTGGCCGAGATGGTCACCGGCATGGTCCGGCTGCACCAGGGCCTGCGCGCGCGGAGCGCGTGAGTCTTCCTTCGGTGTGGCTGGGCACACGGTGCATCGTGCCAGGTCCGGGCTGTTTCGGACGTTAAGATCGCGCTCAGATGCAGCTGTAGGAGGATGGTGCCGGTGTCCGATCAGCGCCCCATCGACTCCGACATCGACGTTCACCTTCCCGCGCAACGCGCCGAACTCGCCCGCTCGCACGGTCGAGTCCTGCTCGTGATCGCGCTCGGCGGCGGCATCGGCGGCATCGCCCGCTACGGCATCGGCCTACTGCTGCCCACCACGCCAGGCCACTTCCCGTACGGCACCTTCGGAATCAACGTGCTCGGCTGCGCGCTGATCGGCGTGCTCATGGTGCTCGTCGGCGACGTCTACCCGAACAGCCAACTGATCCGGCCGTTCTTCGGCACCGGCGTCCTCGGCGGCTTCACCACCTTCTCCACCTATACCAACGAGTTCCGTGCCCTGCTGCGGCCCGGCACCGTCCCGCTCGCGCTCGCCTACGTGGCCGGCACGCTGATCTGCGCGCTGCTCGCGGTATCCCTGGCGACCTGGCTGACCCGCCGGATCGTCTCGCGCAAGGTCCGGGAGCTGGTCGGGTGACCGTGCTGCTGGTCTTCGTCGGCGCCGTTGTCGGCGCGCCGCTTCGCTACCTCGCGGACCGATCCGTGCAGGCCAAACACGACTCGCTGTTTCCGTGGGGCACGCTGGCCGTCAACGTGAGCGGCAGCCTCGTGCTCGGTGTGCTCGCCGGCTTCGGCACCGGCCTGCCCAGCCCGCTGCTGGCCCTGCTCGGCACCGGCTTCTGCGGCGCGCTCACCACGTACAGCACGTTCAGCTTCGAAACCATGCGCCTGTGGGAGCAGCGAGCCCGCTTCTACGCCGTGGCCAACGTGGCGATCAGCCTGATCGCCGGCCTCGGCGCGGTCCTGCTCGGCTACACCCTGGCCACCGTCTAACGCAGTTCGACCGGGATCCGATCCGGGTCGTGATGGGCGTAGACGCGCAGCAGCAACGCCTGCAACTGCTCGCGTTCGGTCTCGGTGAGCGGGGTGAGCAGGGCGTCGTCCATCCGCCGCGACGCGGCCAGCCTGCGCCGCTGCGCGCCGCGGCCCTTGTCGGTCAGCGAGACCAGGTAGCGGCGCCGGTCGGTGCCGTCCCGCTCGCGGGTGGCCAAGCCGGCCTTTTCCAGGTCGTCCAGGAAGGCGACCAGATCGCTCGGGTCGATGCGCAGCCGGGCACTGATGTCCTTCTGCGCACTCGGCCCGGTCTCCGCGAGGCTGCACAGGATCGCCAGGTGCGGCAGGCGCAGGCCCTCGTCGCCGTGCTCGGCGATCAGCCTGCGGGTCTCGCGGAACAGCTGGAACATCACGAAACTGGGCAGGCGCAGCAGCGCCTCGGGCAGGGTCAGACCGGCGGCGTCCACTCGAGCAGCATAGGAAAGCGGCGGCTCAGGGGGAGGCGGGTAGCTGCGCGGCGTCGCCCGCGATCGTCCGCAGCGCCGAATCCGTCGGCTGCGATGCCTTCTTGATCCAGACCACCTCGACCAGTCGCACGGTCGAGCCCTGTGCGGTCACCGAGTAGACCGCGTTGTCGAAGGACTTCGGGCCGCCCGCCCAGCCCTTCCCGTCCGCGACAAGGTCGGTGATGCTGCCGCTGCCCGGCGCGTTGGCCACCGACACGAACGACGACGCGCTGGTCGGGTCGGGGAAGCTCAACACGGCCATGGACACCGCGACCGGCTGGCCGTTCACGTCGGTCGAGTACAGCGAGCGAGCCAGCTGGCAGGGGTGCGTGGTCAGCCACACCTGCACGTCGCCGTACGCGCTGCCGGCACAGGTCGCGTCCTGCGCGGAGGCCTGCGGGGTGAACGCGGCGCCGTGCACGGTCACCGGGGCCGGTTGCCTTGTCGACGACGGGCTCCCCGCCGACGAGGGCGCGTCACTGCCGCCGGACGAGGCCAGCGCGACGCCGATGCCGGCGATCAGCAGCGCGCCGAGCAGCACCGCGGCGCCGATCGGCAGCCACCGCTGCAAGCCGGGCCTGCGCGGTTTGGGCGCGGGCAGGGGCGGCCGGTCGGCGTCGGCGATCTTCGGGATCAGCGTGGTGCTCTGCGTCGCCATGTCCTTGCTGACCACGTCGGGGAAGCCCTCAGCGGTCAGTTCGGCGGTGCTCAGGTTCACCTGATCGCCGGCCAGTGCCCTGAGCAGTTGCCGAGCCTGGTCGACCGTGCACGGACGGTCATAGGTGGCCAGTTCACGCACCGCGGTCAGCAGCGGCTTGGCCTGCGGATGCAGCACCCGCACGCCGCGGTGCAGGTCGGTGGTGGGCTGCAGGACCTGGCCGACGAACGGGCCGACCGCGATGATCGTGGTCACCGGCAGCGGTTCGACCCGGCTGGCCTGCAACTGCCCCGCGACCGCCGCGGCCGCGCCGAGCGCCTCACCGGCCGGGTTGATGACGCCGTCCGGACGGACCAGCGGCCAGCCGTCGGTCTTCCACTGTCCGGCCAGCGGCGCGTCCAGCCGCATGGCCGGATCGGGCAGGTCAACCCCGACGACCACCAGCACGCCTCGGGGTACGAGCAGCACCGCGTCGACCGGCAGTTCGGTCGAGAGCGGTCGCAGGCCGAGCAACGCGATCCCGCCCAGCACCGTGTCGTTCCGGCCCCAGGACGCCAGCGCGGCCCGCAGGTCCACGCCCACTCGCGAAGTCTCGGTGCCGAGTCGGACCAGCCGCACGGCACACCTCCACGTAGTTACTGTCCGTTGGCAACGATTTGTCGGCTCGTCTTGGGCAAACCGTATCGCCGTACCGAGCGTGGCGGAGGTCGGCTGGCTTGCACTACTGACCGTGATCAAGAGCACCAAGCATGTCACATGGTCACCCTTATCGTGGCTTCCGCTGGCGGGAGTGGACCATCAGGGGGCAGAATGGCGCGACAACGAGTGATCTACAGCTGTATCCACCGCTGGTGAGGGCGTAGGGGAAGACGTCCCTCGTCGAGTAGCGGAGGTCAGCCGTGAGCACCCGTAGCAGCACCAGTGGCGCGATCTACGTCCACTCGTCGCCGTCTGCGGTCTGTCCGCACGTCGAGTGGGCTATTTCCGGCACCCTTGGCGTCCGCGCACCGTTGCAGTGGACCGCCCAACCGGCCGCGCCCGGACAACTGCGCGCCGAGTGCACCTGGACAGCTGATCCAGGCACCGGCGGCGCGCTGGTCAGCGCCCTGCGCGCGTGGCCGATGCTGCGTTTCGAGATCACCGAGGAGCCCAGTCAGGGCGTCGACGGTGAACGGTTCTGTTTCGCCCCCGGCCTCGGCCTGTGGCGGGCCAGGACCAGCGCCAACGGCGACATCGTCGTCGGCGAGGACCAGCTGCGCACGCTGGCCGTGAACACCCGCAACGGCGAGTCCTTCGCCCACCATGTGGACAAGCTGCTCGGCGCGCCGTGGGACGAGGCCCTCGAACCGTTCCGCCGGGCAGGCGACGGCGCCCCGGTCACCTGGCTGCACCGCGTGGGCTGATCGGCCAGGGCCGGAGTGGGTGTGGCAATCTCGTAGCGTGCCAGCAGACCGCCAGTCCAGCCGTCCGTGGATCGGGCCGGTGATCGGAGTCGTGCTCGTGCTCACCGCGGTGGGCGGCCTCGTCGCGCGCAGCGTCTACCAGCCCACATCGGACGCGACCCTCCCGCCCTCGGCCGCGCCGCCGCCCACGACCGACCAGACCACGTCCGGCACACCGGTCAAGCCGCCGGGCTCCTCGACGGTACTGCTCAGCACCGACGCGGCGCAGAGCCCGTACGGCACGTCCGTGCGGGCTCTGCTGCAGGCCTACGTCAACGCGATCAACGACCAGTCCTACGTGGAGTGGGAATCGACGGTCACGCCCGCGTTCATCGCCGCGAACCCCCAGGGGACCTGGGAGGGCGCCTACAAGTCGGTCCAGGACGGCAACATGTACGTCTACCGGATCGATGCAGCGCCGGGCGGGCAACTGCGCGTGCTACTCACGTTCACCAGCGTGCAGGACCTCGACAAGGCACCGCACTTCGCCCCGTTCGGCTGCATCAACTGGCAGTCGGTGCTGTCCATGACGAGCACCAAGTCCGGCTGGAAGGTCGACAACAGCTCGGCCGGTTCGCACCCGATCACCACGCAGTGCGACGCCAGGTGATTGATGCGCCCACCGGCGCCGACCGGTGAAGGTCAGGCGCCGGTGAACACGAGTGCGACGTTGTGGCCACCGAAACCGAACGAGTCGTTGACCGCGGCATTCAGCGCCACCTTGCGCGGCTCACCCTGGACCACGTCCAGGTCGACGGCCGGGTCCAGGTTCTCCAGGTTCGCGGTGGGCGGAATGATGCCGTCCCGCACGGAGAGCAGGCAGGCGATCGACTCGACCGCGCCGGACGCGCCGAGCAGGTGCCCGAGCGAACCCTTGGGCGCGGTCAGGATGGCGTGGTCGCCGATGGCCTTGCGCACCATCGCGGCCTCTGCCGGGTCACCGACCGGGGTCGACGTGGCGTGCAGGTTCACGTGGCCGATGTCGGCGGGGGAGAGGTCGGCGCTGCGCAGCGCGGCCCGCACGGCCCTGGTCTGACCGGCGCCCTCCGGGTCGGGCGCGGTGATGTGGTAGCCGTCCGAGCTGGTGCCGATGCCGGCGAGCTTGCCGTAGATGCGCGCGCCTCGGGCCCGCGCGTACTCGCCGCGTTCCAGTACCAGCGCGCCCGCGCCCTCACCGAGAACGAAACCGTCCCGGTTGACGTCCAGCGGGCGGGAGGCCCGTTCCGGCTCGTCGTTGCGGGTGCTCATGGTGCGCGCCTGGCAGAACCCGGCCATGCAGATCGGGGTGATGGCCGCCTCGGCGCCACCGGCCACGATCACGTCCGCCTCGCCCATCTTCAGCATGCGAAACGCCAAGGCCAGTGCCTCGGCACCGGACGCGCAGGCGGACACCGGCGCGTGCACGCCGGCCTTCGCCTTGAGCCAGAGGCCGACGTGCGCCGCGGGACCGTTGGGCATCAGCATCGGCACGGTCAGCGGCGACACCTTGCGCAGGCCGACCGTTTCCAACAGGTCGTCCATGCTCAGCAGGGTGTGCACGCCACCGATACCGGTGCCCATGATCACGCCGAGCCGCTCCTGCTCGACGACGCTGTCGTCGTTGTTCTCCCCGTATCCGGCATCGGCCCACGCCTGCTTCGCGGCGACCATGGCGACCTGCTCGCAGCGGTCGAGGCGACGCGCCTCGACCCTCGGCAGGACCTCGGTCGGCTCGACCGCGAGCGAACCAGCCATCCGCGAGGGCAGCTCGTACTTGTTCACCCAGTCCAGGTCGAGGGCGCGGATGCCGCTCCGACCGGCCAGCAGGCCGTCCCAGAGGGACGCGACGTCCCCGCCGAGCGGGGTCGTCGCGCCCAATCCGGTGACGACAACGTCGTCAGCACTCATTTTTGCTCTTCCCGCTCCAGAAGCTCTCCGGCTGCTACCGCTTGCTCGCGATGTAGTTCACCGCGTCGCCGACGGTCTTGAGGTTGGCCAGTTCGTCGTCCGGGATCTTCACACCGAACTTGTCCTCGGCCTGCACGGCGATCTCGACCATGGACAGCGAGTCGATGTCCAGGTCATCCACGAAGGACTTGTCCGGGGTCACGTCGGCAGCCGCCACGCCGGCGATCTCCTCGACGATCTCCGCCAGTTCCTTCTCGATGTCCTCGTTCGCCACGTACTTTCCTTTCTTGGTTTTTTCAAAGTCCGCAAGGGGTGCGGTGTTACGGGCTGATCACGACCTGAGCGCCGTAGGACAGCCCGGCACCAAATCCGACCATGAGTAGTACATCACCAGTGCTGACCCGGCCCGCCGCGCGCATGTGATCAAGGGCCATCGGGATGGACGCGGAGGAGGTGTTGCCCGAGTAGACGATGTCGTCGGCCACCTCCATGTCGTCCCTGGCACCGACCGAGCGCAGTTTCTTGGCGATCGCGTTCACGATCCGCAGGTTCGCCTGATGCGGGATGAGTACGTCCACATCGGACGGCTTGAGCCCTGCGACCTCCAGCGCGCGCAACGCGATCGGTGCCACCTGGGTGGTCGCCCAGCGGAAGACCGCCTGGCCCTCCTGGTAGATCCACCGGTTGTCGCGCATGTAGATCAGCTCGGCGAGGTCACCGGCGCTGCCCCAGCTGACCGGCCCGATCATCGCCTCTTCCGACGGTCCGACCACGACCGAGCCCGCGCCGTCGGC
Source organism: Pseudonocardiaceae bacterium (assembly GCA_036500685.1). GTDB lineage: Bacteria > Actinomycetota > Actinomycetes > Mycobacteriales > Pseudonocardiaceae > CAJCJE01. The sequence goes on from DASYBO010000355.1 coordinate 10,251, forward strand.
GAAGATGATCGCGTTGCCCCGGTCGGTCGGCTCGACCCAGTCGGTGAACTTCTCCGCGCCGACCACAAGGACCTTGCGCGCGGAACCGCCGCGGATCAGGTCGGAGGCGGTGTTGAGCGCGTAGCAGAACCCGGCGCAGGCCGCATTCAGGTCGAAAGCGCCCGCCGCCTTGATGCCGACCCGGTCGGCGATGGTCGCGGCCGCGTTCGGGATCTGGTTGGGCATGGTGCAGGTGGCCACGATCACGGTGTCCACTTCGGAGGGATCGACGCCGGAGTTGACGAGCGCCTTCTGCCCGGCCTCGACGCCGAGGTCGACGACCCCTGGCTTGTCCTCGCCCGGTCCGATCAGCCTGCGCTCGATGATGCCGACCCGCTCGCGGATCCACTCGTCGTTGGTGTCCATGATCTCGGCCAGATCGTCGTTGGTGACGATCCGATCCGGTTGGGCACTGCCCGTGCCGAGGATGCGGGTGCCGATCTGCCGCGCCGGCATCTGCAGTTCGACCTTGGCGGTCATTCGCCCTCCTCGGCCAGCGCCTCGATGGCCTTGTCCAGGTCGTCGGGAGTCTTGAGCTGCACGGTATTCGTGCCTTTCAGTTCACGCTTGACCAGGCCGGTCAGGGCACCGGGCGGGGTCAGCTCGACGGTCGTCGTCACGCCGCGTTCGGCCATGGTCGCCATGCACTTGTCCCACCGCACCGGCAGCGTCACCTGGGCAACGAGCCTACGCAGCATGTCGGCGCCGTCCAGTACCGCTGTTCCGTCCGCATTGGACAAGAGCGGCCGAACCGGATCCTTGATCGCGATCGACTCGGCCCGCGCGCGCAGGGCGTCCACCGCGGGCGCCATGTACTCGGTGTGAAACGCGCCCGCCACCTTCAGCGGGATCAGCTTCGTGCCGGCCGGCTGCTTCTCCTTGAGCTCGGCCAAGGCCGGCAGCGAGCCTGCGACCACGATCTGACCGGCGCCGTTCACATTCGCCGGGATCAGGCCCAGTTCGGCCAGCGTGGCCAGCACCTCGTCCGTGTCGCCGCCCATCAGGGCGGCCATGCCGGTCGGTTCCAGCGCGCAGGCAGCGGCCATCGCCGCGCCGCGCACGGCGGCGAGAGCCACCGCATCGGCCGCGCTGAACACACCGGCCACCACGCTCGCCGAGAGCTCCCCGATCGAGTGCCCTGCGACCAGCGCGTCAACCGAGACATCGGTGCGCCTTGTCAGCTCCTCGAACGCGATCAGCGACGCCGCGACGATCAGCGGCTGGGTGATCGCGGTGTCCTTGATCTCCTCGGCGTCCGCCGTCGTGCCCAACCGGACCAGGTCCAGCCCGATCGTGTCGGACCAACCGCTGAGCTGCGCTTCGACGCCGTCCAGCTCCAGCCACGGGGACAACATCGCCGGTTTCTGGGCACCCTGGCCCGGCGCGAGGAGTGCGATCACACCAACAGCCAACACCGTTCGGCCCCCGAGAGGTGATGCTGGGGGTCACCAAGTCGCGGCGCCGTCTTTGTAGAGTGGGCACAAAAATCGCAGGTAGATGACCGAAGGCGACCGGAAATTGTCGTGGGTTTCACGTCCTCGTCGCCTACCGGACGGCGCTCCCGTCCGCTATCGCTCGCCGCGTGCGCGGGCCAGCCGCCCGACCGCGAGCCCGATCCGCAGCACCAGCGCGTCCCTCGGATCGGCCGCGTTGCGTCCGGTCAGCTCCGTCGCCTTGCGCAGCCGGTAACGCACCGTGTTGGCGTGCACGAACAGTCGCCGACTGCACGCCTCCAGGGTGCCGCCGGTGTCGAGGTAGGCGTCGACCGTCTCCAGCAGTTCGCCGCCCGCCTCCTCCAGCGGCCGAGCCACCTGCTCGATCAGCTGCCGCTCGGCCTCGGGGTCGCCGGCCAGCGCCCGCTCCGGCAGCAGGTCCTCGGCCCGTACCGGCCGAGGCGCCCCCGGCCACCCCGCCACCGCGCGCAAGCCGGACAGCGCGTCGGTCGCACTGCGGTGGGCCTCGCCGAGGTTCGTCACGGTCGGCCCGGCCACCACCGGCCCTGGCCCGAACACCTCGGCCAGCTTGGGCAACAGCTCGGCGTCCTCGACCTGGTCGGTGTGACCGCCGAGCACCACGACCAGCCTGGTGCCCTGCACGCTCAACAGGACCGGCCTGCCCAGCCGCGCCGCCCGGCTGCGCACCCCGTACACCACGGTGGGCGGATCGTCCGCGGACGGCCTGCCGACCACGACGGTCGCCTCGTCGGTCGGCCCCCAGCCCAGCGCGGCCGCGCGGGAGAGCAGCGACTCTTCGGCGTCGCCACGGACAACCCCGTCCACGACCAGCGCCTCCAGCCGCGCGTCCCACGCACCGCGCGCCTCGGCCGCGCCCGCGTAGGTGGTCGCCGCGGCGAACGCGATCTCCCGGCCGTAGCGCAGGATCGCCTCGGTCAGCACCGCGCGCTCCCGCTCGTTCGCGGCCAGCGCGGGCAGTTCCCGTTCGAGCACCTCGAGCGCCACCCTGACCAGCTCGACCGTGTGCCGCAGGTTCATCGACCGGTACAGGTCGCGCGGAGCGGTGCGGAACGCATCGACCGAGAGCCGGAACGCGGTCTGCGGGTCGTGGAACCACTCGACGAACCCGGCCACCCCGGTCTGCACGATCAACAGCACGCTGGCCCGCCGGTCCGCCGGCATCTTGGCGAACCACGGCATCCGCGCCTCCATGGACGCCACGCTGGCCGTGGCGAGCGTGCCGGACGCGCGCTCGATCGCCTGCATCGTGCCTCGGGACAGTGGTCCTGTGGTAGGGGATCCCTTGACAGAGCCTGCCTTGCCCGACGCCACGCCGCTGGTCATGCCCTAAGAATTACACGACTTCGCGCCTTGACCGGCGACGGTGGCACGATGCGCTTGTGGTGTTGCGGCTACGCGGTCGGCGGATCACGCTGCGGGACTGGTCCGTCGACGACCTGCCCTCGCTGCGGCACCGGCTCGCACCCGAAGCGCCCTGGCGGGAGACGGACGGCCCGTACTCCGGCCGCCCCACCCACCGCGACGTCGCCGACCAACTGAACCGGCTCACCGTTGCGGCGACCGTGCCGGCGGACTTCCTGCCCACCCCACGGCCGAGCCTCGCCGTTGCCGCGCTCGACAACGATGCACTGCTGGGCCAGGTCAACTGGTACTGGGAGGACGAGCGGACCGACTGGCGCCGAATGGGCCTCGCCATCTACGACGAGGCCGACTGGGGCCACGGCTACGGCACCGAGGCCCTCGCCCTGTGGACCGGCTACCTGTTCGACACCACCGACGCGCTGCGCCTGGATTTCGGCACCTACTCCGGCAACCCCGGCATGATCGCGGTCGGCCGCAAGCTCGGCTTCACCCAGGAGGCCGTCTTCCGCAAAGCCCGCCGCTGGACCGGCGGAGTGCACGACGCAGTCGTTTTCGGCATCCTGCGCTCCGAATGGGTCGACTGATCTTCGGGTCCTTCGATCGGGCGAATGCCGCGCCCGCGTGTGGCGGCCGACCCAAGATCAGTCCATAGTGGAATTACCGGTGGGGACCAGGGAGAGAGGTCTGCTCGGTGCTCTGCGTACCGAGCAGACCTCCGGTTCGTTACGGGAATACCCCCTCGACGTGCCACGTTCTAGCGTCGTGGACGTGTTGCTGAACAACGGTTTCTCGTTGCTGGGGGAGAAGGTCTCCTACGCCGAGTTCTTCGGCCAACTCTGCGCGCTGGCCGTGGTCTTCCTGGCCAAACGCCGCACCCTGTGGACCTGGCCGGTGCAACTCGGCGCCACGGTCCTGCTCTTCGCCGTCTACACCTCGGCCCAGCTCGGCGGTCTTGCCAGCCGTCAGGTCGTCATCTTCGCCATCTCCGTCTACGGCTGGTGGGCGTGGAGCCGCAACAAGCAGCGCGACCCCGTCTATGGCCTTGTCGTGCGCAAGGCCACCGCCCGCGAACGCCTCGCCGTCCTCGCCGCGCTGGTCGTCGGCACCGTGGGCATGGCGCTACTGCTGACCGACCTGCACGCCTCCTGGGCGCCGTGGCCGGACGCGTGGATCTTCGTCGGCACCGTGGTCGCGTTCGCCGCGCAAGGCCTTGGCCTCGTCGATTTCTGGATCGTCTGGCTGCTCGTCGACGCGGTCGGCGTCCCGTTGCAGATCAGTTCGCACCTGTACTTCAGCGCCGCCGTCTACGTGGTCTTCGCCGTCCTGGTCATTCGCGGCTGGCTCGACTGGGCGCGCACGGCCCGTCGCGACTTGCCCAAGGTAGACACCGACCTGCACAGCCAAAGTCAGCACTGACGCCAACCCGAACGCTGGCCCGAGCCCGAACGTCCGCAGGGTGAGGGCCAGCGTCGCGTAGAACACCACGCAACACGGCAGCCCTCGCACGATCGCGCGCAGCAGCAACACCGCGCCCGCAGGCCCGGCCTGCCGGTGCGTGAACACCGCCATGGTGCAGCCGAGAATCGGCAACTGGCTGAGCAGCCCGGTCAACGGCCCGCCGAGCATCGGCGCCACCTCGGTGATCGTCGCGGTCACCGAACCCGCGATCACCATTCGTGCCGGCAGATCCCAGCGCGGCGGCGCCGCAACCCGCCGAACCGGCCCCGCCTCCCTCGGCCAACACCGCACCAGCAACCCGATCCCGCCCAACGTCACCAGCGCCCCCACCACCGGCGGCAACGCCGCCCACCGCAACAGAACCGCCAACACCAGGTAAACCCCGCCGCCAGTCAGCAACGCCACCACCCAAGACCGCTTTCGTGCCGCTACCGCGTATCCCAGATCAAACCCGGCCGCGACCAACAGCCCCGGAAACGAATTGGCCGCGACGGCCCCCGCCAGCGCGGGCCCATGAGCAAGCCCCACCAACAGAATCGCCGGCCCGGACGTCAACGGCAGCGCCGCCAGCAGCCCACCCACCACGCTCCCGAAGCGCCGCTGCGACCAGGTGACGGTGCCGATCAACAAGGGAGAAACCAGAAAAATCGCCGGACTCACACTCACCTGGCGACCCTCGCACCAAATCCGCCTCATGTGTCCCCAAAAACGCAGCCTCAACGGGCCATCGGCAGCGGAAACAGAGATCAAAAACTCCCACCACGGCGAATCCCGCAGTAGGCTGACTCTCCGTGGACACCATCGACCGAGACCTGCTCACCGAACTCGTGCACGACGGCCGGATGACCTACCAGGAACTGGCCAGAACCGTCCGGCTCAGCGCCAACGCGGTCGCCGAACGCATCCGCAGGCTCAAGGAAACCGGCCTGCTGCGCGGTTATCACGCCCAACTCGACCCGCGCGTGCTCGGCCGCACCCTGCGCGCCTTCACCGACGTGCGGCTGCGCGATGGCGTCATCGGCGCCGATTTCGAACGCGGCCTGCGCACCGTCCCCCAGGTCGTCGCGGCCGCGCACATCACCGGCGACTACGACTACCTGCTCGACATCGTCTGCGTCGACCCGCCCGAACTCGAGTTCGTCGTCGAACTCATCAAACGCGAACACGGTGCGCGCGAACTGCGCAGCCGCATCGTCCTGCGCGACATCGAACTGGACCCCGCCCGCATCCTCATGGCTTCGCCCCGCACATAGCCCCGGACGCAGCAGAACGCCCCTCCCGGAACTCCGGAAGGGGCGCCTCCTAACCAACCAGTTAGTTAAGCGCACGTCCTAACCAACCAGTTAGTTAAAGCTTTAGGCCGCACCCGAATCCGACGTCTGCGGCCCCGCCGCCTGCACGTCGTCGATCTGGTACCGAGTGGCCGCCTCGACCACCTTCTCCTGCGGGAACTCGCCGCGCTTGGCCAACGCGGCCAGCACGCCGACCACGATCGACGGGGCGTCCACCAGGAAGTGCCGTCGCGCCGCGGGCCGGGTGTCGGAGAAGCCGAACCCGTCCGTGCCCAGCGTGACCATCTGGTTCGGCACCCACGGCCGGATCAGATCCGGCACCGCGCGCATCCAGTCCGACACCGCCAGGACCGGCCCGCTCGTCTCCGACAGAACCCGCGTCACGTAGGGAACACGCGGCTCGGCCTGCGGATGCAGCAGATTGAACCGATCGACCTCAACGGCGTCGCGACGCAACTCGGCCCAGGACGTGGCCGACCACACATTGGCCTGCACGCCCCACTCCCGCGACAGCATCTCCTGCGCGCGCAGCGCGTCGGGCATGGTCACACCGGACACCAGGATCTGCGCCTTCGGCCCTTCGCCGGCAGGCGCTTCCGCATACGGGTACAGGCCGCGCAGCAGGCCTTCGACGTCCAGGTTCTCCGGCTCGGCCGGCTGCACGTAGGGCTCGTTGTAGAGGGTCAGGTAGTAGAAGTCGTTCTCCGACTGCTCGCCGTACATCCGG
>DASYBO010000356.1:0-26323 GCA_036500685.1 Pseudonocardiaceae bacterium
CGCGGTCGCCCATTACTGCGGGTATTCGTGCCCCTCCACCGTCCTATTCGGCATTTATGGCACGGTGGAGGGGTGCGGATTCTGGTAGTCGAAGACGAAGAGCCCCTGGCCGAGGCGATCGCGCGCGGCCTGCGGCGCGAAGGTATGGCCGTTGACGTCGCCCTTGACGGCGATTCCGGCCACGAGAAGGTGACCGTCACCCGCTACGACGTGGTGGTCCTCGACCGGGATTTGCCTGGAATGTCCGGTGATCAGCTGTGTCGGGAGATCGTGTCGGCCGGCGCGCTGAGCCGCGTGATCATGCTCACAGCCAGTGACGCGGTCGCCGATCGAGTGGAAGGTCTCTCCCTCGGCGCCGACGACTACCTGGCCAAGCCGTTCGCGTTCCCCGAACTGGTCGCCCGAGTTCGCGCGCTGGCCCGCCGCTCCACCCCGGCCACCCCGCCGGTGCTCACCGCGAGCGACGTCGAACTCGACCCCGCCAAGCGCACCGTCACGCGTGCCGGCCGGCCCGTCGAGCTGACCCGCAAGGAGTTCGGCGTGCTCGAGGTGTTGCTGGCCGCGAGCGGTTCGGTCGTCTCCAGCGAGGAACTGCTCGAACGCGTCTGGGACGAGAACGCCGACCCGTTCACCACGACCGTCCGGGTCAGCGTGATGACCCTGCGCAAGAAGCTCGGCGAACCCGGCCTGATCGACACCGTGGTCGGCTCGGGCTACCGGGTTCCGGTGACCGGCGTGGGCGTTGACTGAATCCTCCCTGCTGCGCCTGGCCACCCGGCCGACCGCACCGCGATCGCGCGGCCGGCGCCCAGGGCTGCGGCTGCGCCTGACCCTGCTGGCCACCGGCCTCACCGCAGGCGTCAGCGCGGTACTGCTCTGGCTCGGCTGGCTGCTGGTCGGCTCGGTCATCGCCGCCGTCCCCGAGCTGCCGCCCGGCACCTCCGTGCGCTTCCATGGCGTCGACGTACCGGCCGCGCAGTTGGCCATCACGTTGCAGGACAACGCGCGGGACAAGGTGCTCCAGTACGGGACGGCGGCCTTTCTGTGCGTCGTGCTGGCCGCCGCCGTGCTTGCCTGGGCACTGACCGGGCGGCTGCTGCGGCCGTTGCAGGAGGTCACCGCGACCGCGCGGCGGCTCTCCGCCGAATCGCTCGGCGAACGCATCGCCCTGCGTGGGCCACGCGACGAGGTCGCCGAACTTGCCGACACCTTCGACGCGATGCTCGACCGGTTGCAGTCCACCTTCGAGGCGCAGCGGCGCTTCGTGGCCAACGCCAGCCACGAACTGCGCACCCCGCTGTCGGTCATCCGCACCGAACTGGACGTCACCCTGGCCGACGAGGACGCGGACGTCGCCGAGTTGCGCCGGATGTCGGCGGTGGTCGGCAGGGCCGCGCTGCGCGCCAGCCAACTCGTCGAAGCGCTGCTGCTGTTGGCCCGCACCGACGGCACCGGCCTCGCCCACCACGAACCCGTCGACCTGGCCGCGCTCGTCGCGTCGGCCTGGTCGGCCGTGCACGCGGACGCGGCCGAGCGCGGCCTCACCACGACCTTCCACACCGCGCCCGCCTACGCCGTCGGCGACCCCGCGCTACTCGAACGCATCGCCGGCAACCTGCTGGAGAACGCGGTGCGGCACAACGTGCCCGGCGGCTGGATCGAGGTGCACACCGAACCGGTCCAGGACGACTGGTCGGAGTTGCGCGTCAGCTCCTCCGGCCACCTGCTGCCGACCGACCGGGTCACCGAGCTGTTCGAACCATTCCGCCGCGGCGGCGTCGACCGCACCGCGCAGACCGGCACCGGACTCGGGCTTTCCATCGTGCGCGCCGTGGTTTCCGCGCACGGCGGCCAGCTCTACGCGGAAGGCGTCGCCGATGGCGGCCTCGCCATCACCGTTCGGCTACCCGCCGGTGGGTGAGCTGGACCAGGCCCGCGCCGACGGTCCTGGTCTCGGCCAGACGCAATAGCCTGGGGCGCAACGGTTTCGGTGCGTCGGTCTGGTCGAAGACGTGGTGGCCCGCGCCCATCAGCACCGGGAAGACCGCCAACCGCAGCTCGTCGACGAGGTCGTGCGCGAGCAGCAGGTGCAGCAGCTGGGCGCTGGCATAGACCCGGATCTGGCCGTCGACGGCTTGTTTCAGCTGCCCGACTTCGTCCACCACCGCGCCGGCCAGCACGGTGGTGTTGTGCCACTTCGGATCCGTGAGCGTGCTGGACACGACATACTTGGGCATGCCGTTCATCCGGTCGGCCAGTCGGTTGGTGCGGGAGGGATACCGCGCGGCGAAGTACTCGTAGCCGCCGCGACCCAGCAGCAGCACCTCCGCGTCCAGCGCGTCGTCCAGGATCAGCTGGGCCCAGGCCTCGCGGTCGGCCGGGGACAGCGCATCGCGCCAGTCGACGCTGTTGAGTCCCTCCTCGCCGGTCGGATCCTGGATGACCCCATCAAGCGAAACGTTCTCGAACACGACGATCGTGCCCATGTCGGTGCTCCTTTTTCGTGTGGTCGGACTGCCGCTGAGGTAGACACCGAGGGACCGGCCGAAGTGGGCGCGGGTCGGCCGCCCAGTTCGCGCCTTGCCCGGTGTCCATATCCAGGTAGCGGTGTCCGTGGAAGGGGAGCGACGACGATGGGGACCGAAGATCTGGTGACGAAGGCGCGGGCCGGCGACGACGCCGCGTTCGCGGCGTTGATCGAGCCGCACCGCGCCGAGCTGCGCGTGCACTGCTATCGGATGCTCGGTTCGATGCAGGACGCCGACGACGCCCTCCAGGAGACGTTGCTGTCCGCGTGGCAGGGGATCGGCGGGTTCGAGCAGCGCGCTTCGGTGCGCACCTGGCTGTACCGCATCGCCACCAACCGCTGCCTCAACGCGCGGCGCGCCACGACCCGGCGCGCTGCCAAGGAGTGGGACGTCCCGCAGGTGGAACCGCTCGAGCCGACCCGGCTTGGCGAGGTCGTCTGGCTGCAACCGTGCCCGGACATCCTGCTCGGGCCCGAGACCCGTTACGAGCGGTCCGAATCGATCTCACTCGCGTTCGTCACCGCGCTCCAACTGCTCCCGCCGCGCCAGGTCGCCGTGCTGCTCCTGCGCGACGTGCTCGGGTTCCACGCGAACGAAGTGGCGCGGATGCTCGACACGACCCTCGACTCGGTCAACAGCGCCCTCAAACGAGCCCGTGCCGCCCTCCGCGACCGACCCGCACCCGAACCGCCGCCCGTGGCGGGCTCGGCCGTCGAGGACGCGATCGTGGCGAAGTTCGTGCACGCCTGGCAATCCGCCGACATCGCAGCACTGGCGGAGCTGCTGACCGACGACGTGTTCATCGCGATGCCGCCGGTCCCCTTCGAGTACGAGGGCCGCGCGTTGACCGTCCAGTTCTGCGCCCGCATCTTCGGTGCGGGCCGTCGGTTCGAACTCGTTGCCACCAGGGCCAACGGCCAGCCCGCCTTCGGCGCCTACCTGCGCGGCCCCGACGGCATCAGCCACGGCGCCGGCCTGTACGTGCTGACCCTGGCCGGCCCGAAGATCAGCGCCATGACCCGGTTCGAGAACACCATGCTCCCGTGGTTCGGCCTGCCAAGATCACTGTCGCGTGACGTCATGTAGTACACTTGTAGTACAGTTCGGGGATGTTGATCTACTGGAGCGAGGAGGCGCTTAACCACATCCGCGCCCGCTCGGATCGTTACCCGGGAGCGATTGACATCGATCCCGCGTGGACGTCCGAGGCGATGGAGGATCCGGATGCGCTCTGGTTCGAACCTGATCCCAAAAGTGGGAGCGGGCTCGGTATCAGAATCATCGGCTACTCGATTGGTGCCGGCTTCGTGGTTACCGTTATCGCGTACCGCAGGGACAGGCGGCTGCGAGGCGCGACCGCTTTCAAGGCCAGCGGGTCGGACTTAAGGGCCTATCGGGAGGGCATTTGATGAACGCTGAACTCGAACAGCTCGTACGTGACGAGGCCGAGTCGGCCCGCGAGACCGACCGTCCGTTGGGGCAGGGCAAGCGGGTCAATCGCGGTCGATCGACGGTGTACTCGGTTCGGTTGACCGAGGACGAGGTCGCCGCGGTTCAGGCAGCCGCCGAGCGGGCGCAACTGCCCGCGTCGACGCTGGTTCGGTCCTGGATCGTCGAGCGGGTCCGGTCGGTCAACTCCGATGACGCGGATGCTCGGCTGCGCGCGCTGATCCACGAGGAGGTGCGCGCCGCGGTGCGGGAGGCGTTGGCCTCGTGAGCCAGGCGTGACGACGGCCCTTCCCGCGTGGGAAGGGCCGTTGGTCGGGTTCGCTCGGTCAGGACTGGTACTGCTGGGTGTTGCCGAGGCCGGGCCGGATGGTGACGACGCCGAGGCCGGTGTCGCCCGGGTTGGCGCAGGCCTGCGCGCCGGCGGGGAGCGCGATGAACTTGGACGCCGTGTCGTCCGGCGCGTAGACGCGGTAGCCGCGCACCGAGGTCACCTGGCAGGCAGCAGGGTCGTAGACGCCGGTGTCGACCGAGTGGATCACGGTCGAGGCGACCGCGCCGGGGGCCAGGTTGACCTGCGCGCCGATCTTGCCGTTGCGAACCGCAGGCGCCCCAACCTGTTGGCCGTTGTCACCGGTCACATAGGACACTCCGGGCCAGCCGACGATGGCGCAGGTCTGCTTGCCGGTGTTGGTGAACCGCAGCACCTGGTACTGCTGGCTCATGCCGGCGTCGGCGCCGCCGAAGCTCAGCGCGAGGGTGTTCGCCTTGCACTCCGGGATCGAGCCGGTGTGACTCGCGGCGACAGCACCGGAACCGCTGGAACCGCTGGAACCGCTGGAACCGTTGGATGCGGCAGGGTTTCCGCTCGCGCCGGAGGACGTCGAACCGTCCGAAGTGGATGTATTGGGTGTGGTCGGCGCGCTCGCGCCGGCGGTCTGCGTGCCGGAACCGCTGGTGTTCTGGGCGCTGGGCGACTGACTACCGCAGCCGACTACCGCCACCGCTACCAGTACGCCAGCCCCGACGACCAGAGTACGGACCATGTCCTTGCGTCCGATGTTCTTGATGTTCATGGCGTTGCCTCCAGTGCCACAGACTCTCTGTCTTGGTGACACTGAGTAGATGTGTGACGCCCCGGTCGGGTTGCTCGTTTGTCCGAACTGTGAATCACAGGAATTTCACGCAACCCAGCGTCAAGGAAGGGCGTCCTTCAGTCAGTGCAGCAGTACCTTCAAGGCGCTGATGGCCACCCCGAACGCGGCGCTGACGACCGTGTACAGGACGACCCAGCCCGCGCCGAGGTGCGCTCTGCGCGCGGCGAGTGCGCCCCACACCACCAGTTCCAGCACTGAAGCGCCCAATGCGACGTTGACCGCGAGCGCCTGGCTCCCACCCGCGAGGTCGATCAGGACCAGCACCAACACCAACCCGAGCCCACCCGCGACGATGCCCCACTCGCCGATGAGGGCGTCCCGGATCTCGCGCGCGCTCGGCCTGCTCGGGGTGTCGGTGTCGGCGGTGGCGTGCTGGGCGAGTTGGTCGGAGTAGACGTGCGCGAGCCAGTACACGAACAACGTGGCCAGCACCGAGCCGACGATCGCGGCGATGCTCGCGTCGGTGGACCCCTCGGTCGCCACGATCGCGGCGGCCACGATCGTGCCGTAGATGGTCGCCCCCGGCTTCGTCTTCGGGCGCAGGAACCAGGTCCACTCGTGCGTTGGCTCGTCTGCCATGCGTCCGACCGTAGCCGAGAGTCGTGGTTGGCTAGGGGTATGACAACCCTGCACGTGGTGAAGGTCTTCGTCGGTCCCGGCGGCACCGGTGGCAACCCGCTCGGCGTGTTCTTCGACGCCGCCGATGTGCCGGCCGCACGTCGCCAGGAGATCGCCGCCGACCTCGGCTACTCCGAAACGGTCTTCGTCGCCGACGTCGCGACCGGTCGGCTGTGGATCCACACCCCCGCGCGGGAACTGCCGCTGGCCGGTCATCCGCTGGTCGGCACCGCCTGGCTGCTGGCCGAGCAGGGCCGCCCGGTCGACGTGCTGCGCCCGCCCGCAGGCGAGGTCGCGACCTGGCAGGCCGAGGGCCGAACCTGGATCCGCGCCGACCCGAACCTGTCTCCGCACTTCGACCTGACCCCGTTGGCCAGCGCCGCCGAGGTCGACGCGCACCCCGGCGCCGGGCCGGACGCGCACCTACAGGTGTGGGCCTGGGAGGACGAGGCAGCAGGGCGGGTGCGGGTCCGGGTGTTCCCGACGTCGATGGGCGTCGCCGAGGACGAGGCCACCGGCTCGGCTGCCATGCTGCTCGGTCAGGAACTGGGCCGGCCGCTGGTCATCCGGCAGGGTCGCGGCTCCGAGATCGTGGTGCGGCCCGGACCGGAGGGCACCATCGAGGTCGGCGGCCACGTCGAACCAATGGAAACGCGGGAGTACTGACCGGGCGCCGAAACGTGCTCGGCGCCCGGCCGCGAAACTACTTCGCCGGTACCGAGGCGACGCCCTGGGCCAGGAACGGCTTGCCGTTGACCCGCTCGGACACGCCGGCCCGGTCCAGGTACGGCGTGATGCCGCCCAGCCAGAACGGCCAGCCCGCGCCGAGCAGCAGGCACAGGTCGATGTCCTGCGCCTCGGCCACGACGCCGTCGGCCAGCATCAGCCCGACCTCCTCGGCCAACGCGTTCAGCGCGCGGTCGCGAACCTGCTCGGCCGTGGAGGGCTTGTCGCCCAACGTCCACAGCTCGGCGACCTCCGGGTCGACGGACTGCTTGCCTTGCGCGTCCCACGTCCACACCGCGGCTTTGCCGGCCGCGACGAACTTGCGCATGTTCTCGCTGACGCCGAACCGGTCGCCGAACGCGCCGTGCATGGTCTCGGCCACGTGCAGTGCCACTGCCGGCCCGACCAGTTGCAGCAGCACCAGCGGGCTCATCGGCAGGCCCAGCGGCGCCAGCGCGCTGTCCGCGACCTCGAACGGCGTGCCCTCGTCGACCGCGGCCAGCACCTCGCCGAGGAACCGGGTGAGCAGCCGGTTGACCACGAACGCGGGCGCGTCTTTGACCAGCACACAGGACTTCTTCAGCTGCTTGCCGACCGAGAACGCGGTGGCCAGCGTCGCGTCGTCGGTCTGGCCTGCGCGGATGATCTCCAGCAGCGGCAGCACGGCGACCGGGTTGAAGAAGTGGAAGCCGACGACCCGCTCCGGGTGCTTGAGCTTCGAGGCCATGTCGGTGATCGACAGCGACGAGGTGTTGGTGGCCAGCACGCACTCGGCCGAGACGAACTCCTCGACCTCGGCGAACACCTGCTGCTTGACCGACAGCTCCTCGAAAACGGCCTCGATGACGAAGTCGGCGTCGGCGAACGCGGCCTTGTCCAGCGAGCCCGAAACCAGCGCCTTGAGCCGGTTGGCCTCGTCGGCCGAGACGCGCGACTTGGCCAGCAGCTTGTCGATCTCGGCGTGCACGTAGCCGACGCCCTTGTCCACCCGCGCCTGGTCGACGTCGGTGAGCACGACGGGAACCTTCAACCGTCGCACGAACAGCAGCGCCAGCTGGCTGGCCATCAGACCGGCACCGACCACGCCGACCTTGGTGACCGGTCGGGCCAGCTTCTTGTCCGGTGCGCCCGCAGGCCTGCGGGCGCGCGTGTTGACCAGGTTGAACGAGTACAGGCCGGCCCGCAGCTCGTCGGTCATCAGCACGTCGGCCAGTGCCTCGGTCTCGGCCGCGTAGCCTGCGGTGAGGTCCAGGTGGGGGCGGGCTCCCGATAGGGGGTCGGTACCAACACAGTCACGGGCCAGTTCGAGCAGTTCCAGCGCTTTGGTGACGCCGGGGGAGGCGCCGTGCGTCTTGCCGTCGGCGACCGCCTTGGCCCGCGCCAGGGCGGCATCCCAGCCGGAACCTCGGTCGATCTCCTTGCGCGGCACGGTGATCTCGCCGTTGACCACGCCGGCGAGCCACAGCAGCGACTGCTCGAGGTAGTCCGCCGAGTCCAGCAGCACGTCCGTGATGCCAAGGGACACAGCCTCGGCCGGCTTGAGCATCTTGTTCTGGTTCAGCGCGTTCTCGATGATCACCTTGACCGCCGCGTCCGCACCGATCAGGTTGGGCAGTAGCTGCGTGCCGCCCCAACCGGGGAACAGCCCGAGGAAACACTCCGGGAAGGCGATCGCCGCCGCGTTGCTGATCAGCGTGCGGTAGTGGCAGGACAGCGCCAGTTCCAGTCCGCCGCCCATGACCGCGCCGTTGACGAAGGCGAAGGTCGGGATGGTGGAATCGGTGAGCCGACGGAACACCTCGTGCCCGGTCGACGCGATCTGAAAGGCCAGATCACGCGATGCCACCTGCTCGACGCCGGAGAGGTCCGCGCCGACCGCGAAGATGAACGGTTTGCCGGTCACCGCGATGGCCGCCGGATCGGCCGCGAACGCCTCGTCCAGCGCGGCGTTGAGGCTGATCAGGCCCTGCGGGCCGAACGTGGAGGGCCGGGTGTGGTCGAGGCCGTTGTCCAGGGTGACCAGCGCGACCGGCTTGGCCAAGCCGGGCACGGAGATCAGCCGGGTGGTGGCCGTGGTGACCACCTCGTCCGGGAACGCCGCCTTGGCGTCCTCAATGGACAGAGTCACTTCTTGCTCCCGTCCCAGTTGGGGTTTTCCCAGATCACGGTGCCGCCCATGCCGATACCGACGCACATGGTGGTGATGCCGTAGCGGACTTCGGGCCGCTCGGCGAACTGCCGGGCCAGCTGGGTCATCAGCCGCACACCGGAGGAGGCCAGCGGGTGACCGCAGGCGATCGCGCCGCCCCACTGGTTGACCCTTGGGTCGTCGTCGGCGATGCCGTAGTGGTCGAGGAAGGCCAGCACCTGCACGGCGAACGCCTCGTTGATCTCGAACAGGCCGATGTCGTCGATGCTCAGGCCGGCGCGGGCCAGGGCCTTCTCGGTGGCCGGCACCGGGCCGACGCCCATCACCTCGGGCTCGACGCCGACGAAGGAGTAGCCGACCAGCCGCATCGCGACCGGCAGGCCCAGCTCGCGCGCGGTGTCCTCGTCGGCCAGGATGGCGCCGGTCGCGCCGTCGTTGAGGCCGGCCGCGTTGCCCGCGGTGACCCGGCCGTGCGGGCGGAACGGCGTCTTCAGGCCGGCCAGCTGCTCGACCGTGGTGCCGGGCCTCGGCGGCTCGTCCTGGGTTGCCAGGCCCCAGCCCAGTTCGGCCGAGCGGGTGGCGACCGGGACCAGTTCCGGGCCGATCTTGCCGGCCTTGACCGCGTTCGCGAACTTCTCCTGGCTGGCCGCGGCGTAGGCGTCGCAGCGCTGCTTGGTGATCTCCGGGAAGCGGTCGTGCAGATTCTCCGCGGTCTGGCCCATCACCAGCGCGGAGGGATCGACCAGCTTGTCGGCGATGATCCTCGGGTTCGGGTCGACGCCCTCGCCCATCGGGTGGTGGCCCATGTGCTCGACGCCGCCGGCAACGACGATGTCGTAGGCGCCGAACGCGATGCCGGCGGCGGTCGTGGTGACCGCGGTCATCGCGCCCGCGCACATCCGGTCGATCGCGTAGCCGGGCACGGTCTTGGGCAGGCCGGAGAGCAGCGCCGCGGTCCGGCCGATGGTCAGGCCCTGGTCGCCGATCTGCGTCGTGGCCGCGATGGCGACCTCGTCGACGCGCTCCGGCGGCAGTTCAGGGTGCCGGCGCAGCAGTTCCCTGATCACCTTGATGACCAGGTCATCCGCGCGCGTCTCGGCGTACATGCCCTTCGGGCCCGCCTTGCCGAACGGCGTGCGCACCCCCTCGACGAAGACCACGTTCCGAACGGCGCGCGGGGTGGACGCGGCGAACGCGCCCGCTGATGCGGCCACGACGTTCCTCCTTGGATCTGGCTACCGGTGGGTAACTACCACCTTAGCGCTAGTTACCCGTCGGTAACCAGGGGCCTCGCTGGCCCGCCCATCGTGCCCGGAGCTCGCCCATCCTGCCCGGAGACGGGCTAGTCGGTAGCCGGAGCGGTCGCGGTGAGCGCTTTCGCCAACGCGGCCGCGGTCAGGTTGATCTGCCAGTTCCGCGCCCCACCCGCGCCAAGCGCGTCGCCGACGCCCTCCTCGGAGGAGTCCTCCGGGGGCGTCCAGCAGATCCGCCGGGCCAGCTCGGGCTGCAGCAGGTTCTCCACCGGCAGCCGGTTCGCATCGGCGATCGCGTTGAGCGCGGCGCGGGCCGCGGTCAGCCGGGCGGCGGCGTCCGGGTCGCGGTCGGCCCAGCGGTTGGGCTGTGGCGGGCCGTCATGGGCCGGTGACGGGTCCGGCAGCTGAGTCTTGGGCAGTTCGCGCGCGGCCTTCAACGCGCGCGCCCACGTGCCGGCAAGGCGCCGTTGCGCGCGTCCTCGGAACACCGGCAGTTTGATCAGTTCGGCCTCGCTCACCGGGTCGAGACTCGCCGCCTCGACAACGGCGCGGTCCGGCAGCACTCGGCCGGGCGCGATGTCGCGTTCGCGGGCCAGGTGGTCGCGGGCCTCCCAGAGCGCCCGGATCGCGGCAAGTTGGCGCGGGTTGCGCATCCGGTGGATACCCGACGTGCGCCGCCACGGCTCGGCGCGCGGTTTGGGCGGGCCCGCGGTGCGTACCGCCTCGAACTCCTCCATCGCCCAGTCCAGCTTGCCCTGGTCGGTCAGTTCGCGCTCCAACTCGTCGCGCAGCGGGATGAGCAACTCGACGTCGAGCGCGGCATAGGTGAGCCAGTCCTCGGGCAGCGGCCGCTGCGACCAGTCGGCGGCGCCGTGGCCCTTCTCCAGCAGGTAGCCGAGCAGCCGTTCGACCATGGTGCCCAGCGCGACCCGCTCGAACCCGGCGAGCCTGCCGGCCAGCTCGGTGTCGAACAGCGAGTCCGGCCGCAGGTTCAGCTCGGCGAGGCAGGGCAGGTCCTGGGAGGCGGCGTGTAACACCCACTCGGTGCCCTTGAGGGCATCGGCCAGCGTTTCCACGTGCCCGTGCAGGGCGACCGGGTCGACAAGGAAGGAGCCGGCGCCGGTGCGCCGCAGCTGGATGAGGTAGGCCCGCTGGGAGTAGCGGTAACCGGAGGCCCGTTCGGTGTCGACGGCCACCGGCCCGGTGCCGGCCGCGAGCTGGGCGGCGGCCTCGGCGAGGGCTTCGGCATCGGCGATGACCGGCGGCACGCCCTCGGCCGGTGTGATCAACGGGACCGCCGATCGCTCCTCGGCCTGCCGTGGCTGGGCCAGGGCGTCAGGCGGGTTGTTGGCCGGTGCGTCGTCGACGGGTTGTACCTCCACGAAGGCTGACCTTACGTGGCCGCTTTTGTTTTTGTTCAGTGCATCGCGCTGGTTGACCACATCGGAATCGATGTCGTTGCCGCCTCACCAACTCGGCAGGGCACGCTTGAACGCTCCCCTGTCCCCGCCTGGGACCTGGGAGCGAACAGCGCTCCGGCATCCGTCCGAACCCTGTGGGGACCCGGACGGATGCCGCTGACTAGCTTTTGTCGCGCCCTAGAGCGAAGCGCCCTAGCGAATAACGCCAGCTCGCATTGCCAATGCGACCATTTGTGCTCGATCACCTGTGCCGAGTTTGCGCCCGATCCGGGACAAGTGAGACTTCACCGTGAGCGCCGAAAGGTTGAGTGCTTCGCCGATTTCCTTGTTGGATTGCCCATCGGCGACGAGTTGCAGCACCTCGACCTCCCGCGCGGAAAGTTCGCGCGGGGTGTTGTCGGTGCCGGGAACCCTGGTGCCCGTGGCAAGCACAGGCGCCACACTCGGGTCGGCGTACACCCCTCCGTCGAGTACTCGGCGCACCCCGTCGGTGACCACCATCGGCGATGCGGACTTCAGGAGGTACGCCTGGGCGCCCGCCTGGAAGGCCGATCGGACCGCATAGGGGTCGTCGGAGGACGCGAGCACCACGATGCGCGGCCAACCGTGGGCACGGAACTCCGTGACCAGGTCGATACCGCTACCGTCGGGTAGCCCGAGATCGAGAATCGCGAGGTCACACGGACCCGTTGCCAGGGCTCGCGCCCTTGCCTCGGCGACCGAAGCGGCCTCGTGCACAGTGCCCGCGCCCATCTGTGTGAGCCGAGCAGCTATCGCCTCCCTCAGCAGTGGATGGTCATCGACCACCAACACCGAGAACAGTTCTTCCCGCGGGTGCGGGACCATGTTCGCCGGCAACGCGCCGGCTGGCGTGGTTCGAACGGCCTGACCTAAGCCGACGGCAGCCACGTCACTACCTCCCTGGAGTCGGTCGTGCCCCCCGACCAGCACCGGGACTTTCGTCCGATCAGCCGCGCCACTGATCGACCGAAAGTGGTGTCGACGAAGGCAGCGTAGCCGCCCAAGAGGGTCAGCGGGACGATCAATTGGGTATCTGTCCCGATCGGATGGTTACTCTTCGACGAACTTGTCGCTCTTTCGGGGGACATGGGCTGACTCTGCTAACACGAAGGACCCTCACAACGACATCCCCAAATGGGCTGCTGAGAATGCTGAGGGATCACTAAGTTCGCGGGTGGTTTCCGCCTCGTCGGCGCGAACGCCGAGCGGGCTTCACCGACTCGGACAAAGGCATGAAAAGGGACTGTCGAGCTGGGTGCTCGACAGTCCGCGACGGGATCGATTCCGGGCCTGCGGTCAGTGCCGATTCAGCGCGACTGGCGCGCCGCCTGACGCTGCCCGAACAGCGTTACCCCAACTGGGGGCAGCCCGACCGTGCTCGCCATGAGTTCGCAGAACGCCTCGGCATGGGCGCCGAGTTCGGCGTCCCGCGCGGTCCAGGAGGCCCTCAGTTCCAGATCGTCGGTTCGGGACGGTCCGGAGATCTCGCCGAAGCGCGCTGAGGAGGTCTGGGTGACCGTGCCGCCGAGGGCGGTATGATCAGCATCACAGTTGCTCAGCGCGTCGGTCAGCCAGGACCATCCGACGTCCGGCAGCAGCGGATCGCTGGCCAGTTCGGCGTCCAGCTCGGCCCGCACGTAGATCACCAGCCGGAGCACACCGCCCCAGGCCGCTTCGCCGTCCGGATCGTGCAGCAGGACCAAGCGGCCGGTGGCCAACTCGTCGGCAGGCCCGTTGACCTCCGCGGCGAGCGCGAACGACCATGGCGCCAACCGCTGCGGCGCCTTCACGGCGTCCAGTTGGATCTCCGGCCGAGGGCGCACCTCGGAGAGCGAGGCCGCCGCCCGCCGGAAGAGTTCGGGTCCTTCCGGTGTACTCGTCACCGGCCCTCCTCGCTGGCGTACTGGCAGAATCGATGGTGATCGACACTGACCCCCAACAGGGCCCGCCCGCCCCGGTCCGTGGTCGGGCGCGGAAACCGGCCCGATCACGTGAGGTGACTGTAGAGCCACCCGGTCGGGCAAGGCGGGGAGGCGCGCCGGGAGAGACGGTGTGCACCGATACGGTTGGTCGTGGCAGGTCGAACTTCACGCGGGCCGGGCCCGCGATGATGGAGGAGAGCATGACCGACACCGAGTCGAGCACCAGAGCAGCGCGCCGTGACCTGGCCGGTGCGCCGTTGCTGGTGGCCGCGCGCGGCGGGACGCCGAGCCGCGTCCCGGTGTGGTTCATGCGCCAGGCCGGCCGCGCTTTGCCGGAATATCACAAGGTCCGCGAGGGCATCGGCATGTTGCAGTCCTGCATGACGCCCGATCTGGCCTGTGAGATCACCATGCAGCCGATGCGCCGCTATGGCGTCGACGCGGCCATCCTGTTCAGCGACATCGTGGTCCCGCTCTACGCGGCGGGCCTGGACATCGAGATCGTGGCCGGCACCGGACCTGTCGTGGCCAACCCGGTTCGCACCATGGCCGACGTGGCCGCGCTGCCGGTGCTCGACCCGGAGCAGATCCGGCCCGTGGCCGACACGGTGCGTTTGCTCGTCAGCGAACTGGGTGACACCCCATTGATCGGCTTCGCCGGTGCACCGTTCACTGTTGCCTCCTATTTGATCGAGGGCGGCCCGAGTCGCAACCACGAACGGACCAAAGCCCTGATGCACGGGGAACCGGACACCTGGCATGCCCTTGCCGACCGGTTGGCCGACATGACCCTGACCTCCCTGCGTAGCCAGATCGCCGCCGGTGTCGACGCGGTGCAACTGTTCGACTCCTGGTCCGGCGCGCTCTCCGAGCGGGATTACCGCGAGTTCGTGCTGCCGCACTCGGCCAAGGTGTTCGCAGGCGTCGCCGAGGCCGGCGTGCCGCGCATCCATTTCGGCGTCGGCACCGGCGAACTGCTCGGCGCCATGCGCCAGGCCGGCGCGGACGTGGTCGGCATCGACTGGCGCATCCCGCTGGACGTGGCCGCCGAGCGGCTGGTCGCCGCGGTGCCCGACGGCCCGGCCCCGGTCGTGCAGGGCAACCTGGACCCGGCGTTGCTGTTCGCGCCGTGGCCGGTGCTGGAGCGCGAGGTACGGCGCATCCACGAGGAGGGCAAGGTGGCCGGCGGGCACATCTTCAACCTCGGCCACGGCGTCCTGCCGCAGACCGACCCGGACGTGGTGGCCAGGGTGGCCGAGCTGGTCCACTCACTGCCCGTCGGGGCGTGACCGACATGCACGTCGCGGTGGTCGGCGGCGGCATCTCCGGCCTCGCCGGTGCCTACCGGCTACGCCAGCTGCTCGGCCCGGACGCGCGGATCACCGTGGTCGAGCCTGCCGACCGGCTCGGCGGCAAGCTGCGCACGATCGAACTGGCCGGCTCCCGCTACGACGTCGGCGCCGAGGCGTTCCTGGCCCGTCGGCCGCAGGCGATCGCGCTGCTCACCGAAGTCGGCCTTGCCGACCAACTGACCCACCCGACCAGCGCCCGCGCCGGCATCCTGGCCGGCGGCTCGCTGCGACCCATCCCGCCCAAGACGTTCCTGGGCGTGCCCGCCTCGGCGGAGGCCGTCGCCGGGGTGCTCTCGGCGGAGGGCGTGGCCAGGATCGCGGCCGAGGCCGACCTGCCCCCGGTCGACCTGGCCGGCACCGACGTCTCGGTCGGCACGCTGCTGCGTGAACGGCTCGGCCCCGAGGTGCCGTTTCGCCTGGTCGACCCGCTGCTCGGCGGCGTGTACGCGGGCAACGCCGACAGCCTTGGCGTGCGCGCGACCATGCCGGAACTGGCCAAGGCGCTCGACGCAGGCGCGACCTCCCTCGTCGACGCGGCTGCCACCCTGCTGCCCAAGCCGTCCGGCGGCACACCGGCGCCGGTGTTCGGCACGCTGCGCGGCGGCCTGCAGACCTTCACCGACCGCCTTGCCGAGGCCGCCGGCATCGAACTGCGGGCCGGCCTGCCGGTGCGCGCCCTGCACCGGACCGCCACCGGCTGGCAACTGGAGATCGGCAGCGCTCCCGCCCCCGAATTCCTGGACGCGGACGCGGTGCTGCTGGCCGTGCCGGCGCCTGCCGCGCGCAAGCTCCTCACCGACCTGGCGCCCACCGCCGCCGCCGCGCTAGGCCAGGTCCAGGTCGCCTCGGTCGGCGTCGTGGCGCTCGCCCTGCCGGTCGACGCGGCCATCCCCGAGTCGTCGGGCATCCTGCTGGCATCGCGCGAGCACCACGGCGACGGCGCCCCGTTCACGGCCAAGGCGTTCACCTTCTCCAGCCGCAAGTGGGCGCACCTCGGCGGCACCGACCACCTGCTGATCCGCGGTTCGGTCGGGCACGCAGGCGAGACCAGCACGCTGCAACGCGACGACGCCGACCTGATCACCGGGGTCCGCGCAGACCTGGCCGAGCTGACCGGGGTGACCGACGCCCCGATCGACGCCGTCGTCCAGCGTTGGGGCGGCGGCATGCCCCAGTACGGCGTCGGCCACCTCGACCTGGTGGACACCGTGGAACGCGCGGTCGGCCAACTGCCCCGCATCGCCGTCGCCGGCGCCTACCTGCGCGGCATCGGCCTGCCCGGCTGCATCGCCAGCGCGGACGCGGCCGCGGCCGCCCTGGCTAAACAGCTGGCCAGGGTTTAGTCGGAGATGTTTCCGCGCGCGGTCACCCTGGTGATCCGGCCGCGCGCCAGGTACTCGACGCCGGGGACCCCGTTGCGCTGCCCGAACTCCACGCCGCGCTCGGCGCCCATGTAGCGACTGCCGAGCTTCGTCGCCCACGTCACCAGGTCGTCGAGGTCCTCGGACAGGGTGACCTCGCCCTCGATGAACACGTAGGAATAGGGCGGCGCCTGGTCGTCGACCAGCATCGCGAAACGGGGATCGCGGCCGAACGCCTTGGCCTTCACCGACTTCATCTCCGTGGTGAACACCACGAAATCCTCGCCGTCGACACTGTCAAGGACGAACCAGATCGGCGTCACATGTGGTGCGCCGTTGGCCCTGGTGACCGCCATCTTCCCGGTCCTGGTTCCGGTGAGCGCGAACTCCCACCACTGCTCTCGAGTCATCTCGTACATGGCCGTGTCGTACCACGTGGCACGATGGAACGCATGGCACGCGTCAACTACAACGAGCTCAACGACACCATCCGGTACACCATGTGGTCGGTGTTCCGGGTCCAACCGGGCGTTCTGCCGGACGACCGCGGCTCAGCAGGCGCCGAGGCCCAGGAGTACCTGGATTCCCTGTCGGCCAAGGGTGTTGTGGTGCGCGGCGTGTACGACGTTGCCGGTCTGCGGGCCGACGCGGACTTCATGATCTGGTGGCACGCCGAGGAGATCGAGGAGCTCCAGGCCGCCTATGCCGGATTCCGCCGCACCGCGCTTGGCCGGGCGTGCGTCCCGGTCTGGAGCCAGACCGCGCTGCACCGGCCTGCCGAGTTCAACCGCAGCCACGTCCCGGCCTTCCTGGCCGACGAGACCCCCCGCAAGTACGTGTGCGTGTACCCGTTCGTGCGGTCCTACGAGTGGTACCTGCTGCCCGAGCAGGAGCGCCGCACGCTGCTGGCCGAGCACGGCAAGATGGCCCGTGACTACCCGGACGTGCGCGCCAACACGGTCGCCTCGTTCGCGCTCGGCGACTACGAGTGGATGCTGGCCTTCGAGGCCGACGAACTGCACCGGATCGTCGACCTGATGCGGCACCTGCGCGGCAGCGAGACCCGCCGGCACGTCCGCGAGGAGATCCCGTTCTACACCGGCACCCGGGTGGTGCCGTCCGAACTGGTCGCCAACCTGCCCTGATCGCGACCCACCCGGGGCTCAGCTCACTTGTCGTCGGGCTCCAGCGTCAGCGAGATCGAGTTGATGCAGTAGCGCTGGTCGGTCGGGGTGTCATAGCCCTCACCCTCGAACACGTGGCCGAGGTGCGAGTGGCAGTTCGCGCACAGCACCTCGGTCCGGCGCATGCCGTATTCGTTGTCCTCGCGCAGGATCACCCGGTCGCCGGCCAGCGGCGAGAAGAACGAGGGCCAGCCGCAGTGCGAATCGAACTTGGTGTCGCTGCGGAACAGTTCGGTGCCGCAGGCGCGGCACTTGTACACGCCGACGGTCTTGGTGTCGGTGTACTTGCCGGTCCAGGCCGGCTCGGTCGCGGCCTGGCGCAGCACCGCGTACTCGTCCGGGCTCAGCGCGGTCTGCCATTCGGCGTCGGTCTTCTCCACGTTGGCCTTGGTGCCCTCGACTGGTTTCAAGCTGCTCATAGTTCCACGTTAACCGTGGGCGCCAGTCGATCGCGACGCGGAGAAATTACTAACTGAAGAAGGTGCCGAACACGGTCGTCAGCGTGCCCCAGGCCGCGGCGAGCACGGCGATCAGGATCAGCCCGACCACGATCACCGCCATCAGCCTGCGGTGCCCGTTGGCGCGGTTCGCAGACGCCGCGAACTCGCCCACCTGCGCCAATTCACCCTCCACAGTGAACCGTGGCTGGGTGTTGCGCATGCGGGCCAGATGGTCGGCGAAGGCCGCGGCCTCCGGATCGGCGGGGTCAAGGCCGATCAGTTCGTCATCGAACGGTGGCGGAGGCCCGGGCGGCCGTTCGTCGTCGGGATCCCGAGCAGTCATGGATACACGGTAGCCGCTGGCCGCCCTGATTGCGGCTATACACGTGTACAGTCGACTGCACATACGTATAGGAGATGTGATGGAGCCGGCTTCCGAGGACCTGACCGCGCGTGCGCGGATCAGGGACGCCGCGCTGCACCTGTTCGCCGAACGCGGCACGGACGCGGCGACGATCCGGGACATCGCGGCCACGGCCGGCGTATCGCTCGGCCTTGTCCGACACCATTTCGGGTCGAAGGAAGCACTACGGGCCGCCTGCGACGAGTACGTGCTGGTCCAGTCGCGGCGGATCCTCGTCGAGTCGACCGATCCGGACGGTGCGCCGAACCCGGGTTTCCTGCCGGCCACCCACCCGGCGCGCGTCCTGCTCGGGCAGTACTTCGCCCGCTCCATGGCCGACGGCTCACCCGCGGCCACCGCGCTGTTCAACGACCTGGTCGCGCTTGCCGAGCAGTGGATCACGCAGACCACACCCGACCGCTACGACGACCCGCGCGCGGTCGCGGTGCTGATGACCGCGATGCAACTCGGCCCGCTGCTCATGCACACCCAGGTGAGCGCGGCGCTCGGCGTCGACCTGCTCAGCCCGGCCGGGCACATTCGCAGCACCAAGGCACTCATCGACATCTACTCGCAGCCGGGGCTGAGCGAGGACTCAGCCAAGGCCGCGAAAGCCGCTTATTCGCGACTCGAAGAGGGGGAAACTCCGTGACCCGAACCACGATCCCGCCACTGATCGCCCGTTCCACGACGTGCCCGTTCGACCCGCCACCCGAGTTCGCCGCGGTACGCGCGCGACACCCGATCATTCGGTGGACCTTCCCGGACGGGCACGATGGCTGGCTGGTGACCAGCCACGAACTGGCCCGCGCGGTACTTGCCGACAATCGGCTCTCCCGCCGCGCCGAGCTCATGCATTCGCCGCTGAACGCCATCGCCACCGGTCAGACACCGCCTCCCGCCGAGCCCGGCATGTTCATCAGCATGGACCCGCCCGAGCACACCCGCTACCGGCATCAGCTCATCGGCCAGTTCACCGTGCGCAGGATGCGGTTGCTGACCGAGCGGATCACCGAGATCACCACCGAGCGCCTCGACGCGATGGCCGAGCACGGTCCGGTCGTCGACCTGGTGCCGATGTACGCGCTGCCGGTGCCGGCCGCGGTCATCTCCGAACTGCTCGGAGTGTCCGATATGGACCTGTCGGGTTTCCAGGAGATCATCACCAGGGGACTGCGCGCGGACCTCACGCTGGAGGACGCCATGGCCGTCTTCACCGAGTTGGGCACGTTCATGGCCGAGCTCATCACGGCCAAGCGCAAGCGCCAGGGCGACGACCTGCTCAGCGATCTCATGGCCGCGGGTGACCTCACCGACCAGGAACTCACCAACGTCGCACTTCTGTTGCTCACCGCCGGTTTCGAGACGACCGCGAACATGCTCGCGCTCGGCACGTTCGCGTTGCTGCAACGTCCCGACCAAGCAGCTGCGCTGCGCGCCGGCACGGTCGACATCGACAAGGCCGTCGAGGAACTGCTGCGCTACCTGAGCATCATCCCGGCGTTGGTCCGCACCGCGCTGCACGACATCGAGGTCGGCGGCGAGCTCGTCAAGGAGGGCGAAGCGATCGCGATCGACCTGCCGGTCGCCAACCGCGACCCGGCCCACTTCACCGATCCTGACACGCTCGACCTGGCCAAACCGGCCGCAGGCCACGTCGCGTTCGGCTACGGCGTGCACCAGTGCATCGGCCAGCAGTTGGCCCGCGTCGAGATGCGCGTCGCCTTCCCGGCGCTGTTCCGGCGCTTCCCCGACCTGCGTCTTGCCGTGCCGTCGCACGACATCCGGCCGCACGCCGACATGGCGATCTATGGCGTGCACGAACTCCCCGTCGCCTGGTAGCCGAAAGAAACTCTTCCAGGGCGTCAAAACCGGCGAGCCGGCTCCGACCACAGGGCACAACCCCGATGGAAGGAGCCGGCCATGACCGGAAAAGTATTCGTCTCCCTGGCAGTTTCGCTCGATGGCTACATCGCGGGACCGAACCCCAGCCCTGCCAACCCGATCGGCGACAACGGCCTGCGCCTGCACGACTGGATGTTCGGCCAGGCCGCGTTCAACGGCCGCCCCGACGGCGAAACCGGCCGCGACAACGACCTGATCAGGGAGGTCCAGGACCGCGCAGGCGCGTTCATCCTGGGCAGGCGCATGTTCGACGAGGGCGCGGGCGAAGGCAACTGGGGAGACCCGTCCCCGTTCGACGGTCCGGTGTTCGTCCTCACCAACAGCCCGCGCGACCCGTGGCCGCGCAGCAACAACACCTTCTACTTCGTCACCGACGGCATCCACAGCGCCCTCAAGCAGGCGCACGAGGCCGCGGGCGAGCGCGACGTGCAGATCTCCGGCGGTGCCGACACCGTCCGCCAGTATCTCGACGCCGGCCTCGTCGACGATCTGCAACTGCACATCGCCCCGGTCCTGCTCGGCGCCGGCAACCGCCTTTTCGAAGGGCTGCGGCCCGGCTTCCGCCAACTCACGCCGACGCGCGTCCTCGACTCACCGAGCGGCGTCGCCCACCTCCGCTACGACCTGCCCGCGACCTGAGCCAGCGCACCGGCGAGCCGGATCGAACCGACCGGCTCGCCGTGGCCCAGCACCGCGACCGCACCGATCCGGTCCAGCGCGGGAGAGGACACGCCGAGCGCGCGCAGCGCCGCCACCATGACCACCGGCCGGGCTCGACTTGAGCCGTCCGCGATCTTCAACGTGACCGCGCGGCCGTCGGCCAGCGCGATCGCGTGCACGCCCTCGGCGCCGTCCTTGCACACCGACCCTGGCAGCGCCCGCATCAACTCCGTCACGTCCCGCCCGGTGCCACCGACGAACTGCGGGAAGGCGTTCATCGCGTCCGCGACACGCCGTTCCTCGGTGTCCTGTTTGGCCATGGCCAGCGCGCGGAACGCGGTCGCCAGCCCGCGCAGGCTGAACCCGAACAACGGCGCGCCACAGCCGTCCACCGACACCGCGCCGATCGGCTCCCCGGTCAGCTCCTCGATCGTCGTCGCGATCAGTTGCTGCAACGGGTGCGCCGGGTCGCGGTAGTTGGCGGTCGGCCAGCCGTTTCGCACGCAGGTCAGCAGCATGGCGGCGTGCTTGCCGGAGCAGTTCATGAACACGGGCTCCGGACCGAAACCGGCGGCCAGCTTGGCCCGGCTCGCGTCCTCCGACAGCGGAAGGTCGGGCGGCGTCTGTAGGTCGGCCTCGGTCAACCCGCCCCGGCTCAGGATCTCCCGCACACCAGCGAGGTGGAACTCCTCGCCAGAGTGACTGGCGCAGGCCAGCGCGAGTAGTTCGCCGTCGAGATCGAGCCCGGCGCGCACCATGGCCAGCGCCTGCAACGGTTTGTTCGACGATCGCGGAAACATCACCGCGTCCGGGGTACCGACGGTGAGGGCGGTCGCGCCGTCGGCGTCGAGCCCGACGACCGTGCCGCGGTGGACCGACTCGGCCAGCTCGCCCCGCCACACTTCGGCCACTACCTCGTGCACCCGTTTCGTCCTTTCCTTCGCCGTTTCAGTGCTGCCGCTGTGATGAAAGACGCAGATCAGCATGGGTATAGACCTGGGATTGCCCGCCGATGCCGTGTCAGTCTGAAGGGAGCGCCGAGAGAAGGCCAGGGAGAAACACGGTGACGAACAGTACAAAGCCGGAGCCGTTCGTGTTCGAGATCGACTTCACCGAAATCGAGCTGACGCGACAGGCCGAGGTGCGTAACGCACTCGAGGACGACTACGACGAGATCGCCGCGATGGAGCAGGAGGAGTTGGCCTATCGCATGCTGTTCGCCAACCTCGACGCTGACCAGCGCGCGGTCTACGCTGACCTGGTCCGCCACGGCGTGTTGCCGGCGCGGGAAGGCGTTGTCGATGCCAGTTGATCCTCGGGCTGATATCGCGCGGCTTGTCTGGGTTGACTGCCCCTACTGCGCGAGTGACGTCGACTGTGCCGAATGCCGGGCAGGCAAGAACTGCGCGGTACACCGCAGCTACCTGCTGGAGAGCAAGGGCAATCAGCTCTACCTGGAATGCGCCAACTGCGGGCTGCACTGGTGGCACCGCACCGGTTTCGGCGCTGGCCGACCGACCGATGTGGACGCCTTGCCCGAATTTCCGGAATCCCGCTGGCAATAGGGCGAGCGCTGGTTAGGCTCCCGGCATGAGTGCTGCCAGCATTGCCATGATCACGCTCGACTCGGCCGATCCCGCGCCACTCGCCGCGTTCTGGGCCGAGTTCCTCGGCGGCCGGATCACCTACGAGACCGACGAAGTCGTCGTGGTCAGCACCGATCGCGGCGCGATAGCGGCCTGCCGTGTGTCCGACTACACCCCGCCGACCTGGCCTGCCGGCGAGAAGCCCAAACACATGCACCTCGATCTCGCCGTCGCCGACAAGCAGGTCGCCGAAACCGAGGCGCTGCGGCTGGGCGCGCGGGTCGCGGACAACCAGCCGGGCGGCGACACCTGGCGGGTGCTGCTCGACCCGGCCGGCCATCCCTTCTGCCTCACGTCGATCCCACTGGGCTGGCCGGCCTTCGAAGCATCCACAAAGGACGAATAGCCGCTACTTGTCGATGGTCAGCTCGCCATGATCGAGCACGACGTCGCCGTCCCCGTTCGCGGCTCGGAACAACACCGTGTCGCCGTCGGCCCACGCGGTCACCACCAATTCCTCGCCCGGCCAGACCGGCTTGGTGAACCGGCCCGACACCGCGCGCAGTTTGCTCGCGTCGCCACCGCAGAACTCGCCAAGCAGCAGCCGAACCGCGATCCCGTAGGTCGCGAGACCGTGCAGGATCGGACGGTCGAACCCGCCCGCCGCGGCGAACGCCGGGTCGGTGTGCAGCGGGTTGCGGTCGCCCGACAGGCGGTACAGCAGCGCCTGGTTCACCGAGGTCGGAAACCGCAGCTCCGCGTCGGCGGGCCGCTCCGGCACCGCGAACGTGGCCGAAGGGCCGCGCTCACCGCCGAACCCGCCCTCGCCCCGGATGAACACCGACGAGCGCGTTGTGAACACCGGCGCGCCGTCATCAGGGTCGGTCGCGGTGATCTCGTTGAGCACCAGCGCGCCCTTGCCCTTGTCGAAGATGTCGGTGACCGTGCTGGTCAGCGACACCGAACCGGCAACCGGCATCGGCCGGTGCACGGTCAGGGCCTGCTCGGCGTGCAGCAGTTGGGTGAAGTCGACGCCCTCCAACCCGCTCTGCGGCCCGCCGAACTGCGCGATCACGATGGCGTAGGTCGGCAGCGCCTGCTGCGTGACGCCCGCCGTGTTCTCCGTGGTGAAGGCCAGTTCCTCGGTCGGGTCGAGCTGCCCCGCACCGACACCGAGGGCGTAGGTCAACGAGTCGGTCGACGTCCAACTGCGGGTCCACGGACCGCGTCGCACGCCGACAATGCCATGATCCAGTGCCATCCACGACCTCCGAGAATCAGCCGAGTACGCCGCCGATGTTGGCGTGCCCCTTGATCAGGTTACGAGCGATGGTGCGCCGCTGGATCTCGTCGGTGCCCTCGTAGATCCGCAGCAACCGCAGCTCGCGATACCAGCGTTCGACCGGCAGCTCCCTGGTGTAGCCCATACCGCCGTGGATCTGCAACACCCGGTCCACGATCTCGTTGGCTTTCACGCCGCCGTAGAGCTTGGCCATCGACTGCGCCTGCCGCGAGTCAAGCCCGGCGTCGACCTGCCAGGCCGCGTGCAGCACCAGCCAGCGCAGCGCCTCGATCTCCACCGCCGAATCCGCGATCATCCACTGGATCGCCTGCCGGTTCGCGATCGGCTCGCCGAAGGTCACGCGGGTCTTGGCCTGCTCGATGGCCATCTCCACCAGCCGCTCGCACGAGCCGATGGCGCGCGCCGGCAGCAGGTAGCGGCCACGGCCGATCCACGCCATGGCCAACTCGAAGCCGCGGCCGACCTCGCCGAGCACGTTCTCCTGCGGCACCCGCACGTTCTCGAACACCAGCGCGGCCGGGCCCCACTGGCCCATCGTCGGAATCGGCTCGGACTTCCAGCCCATGTCCCGGTCGACCAGGAAGCAGGTGACGCCGCCGTTCGCGCCCTTCTCCTTGTCGGTCACCGCGAAGACCATGGTGAAGTCGGCCTCGTTGCCGCCGGTGATGAACGTCTTCTCGCCGTTGATCACCCACTCGTCGCCGTCGAGGTGCGCGGTGCTGCGGATCGCCTTGGCGTCAGAACCAGCGCCCGGCTCGGTGATCGCGAAG
Organism: Pseudonocardiaceae bacterium; assembly: GCA_036500685.1. Lineage (GTDB taxonomy): Bacteria > Actinomycetota > Actinomycetes > Mycobacteriales > Pseudonocardiaceae > CAJCJE01. The sequence continues at coordinate 24,206 of DASYBO010000356.1, forward strand.
CAGGACTTGCGCTCGCCCGCGATGGTCGGCAGCAGGTAACGCTGCTTCTGCTCGTCGTTGGCCATGTAGAGGATGTTGTCGGCGTTGCCGCCGAAGTCGAACGGCACGAACGTGCGGCCCAGTTCGGCCTGCAGCAGTGCGGTCATCACGGCCGAGAGGCCCATGCCGCCGTAGTCGACCGGGGTCTGGACGCCCCAGAAGCCTGCCTCCTTGGCCTTGAGCTGAAGCTCGCGCAGTTCGTCGCGACCCAGACCGGGCTGACCCGCGCGTTCCCGACGCAGGACCTCCGGCTCAAGCGGCATCACCTCTTTGCGGACGAAGGTGCGCACCCAGTCGCGCACCTCTTTTTCTTCGGTGCTCAGCGTGAAATCCATGCGTCTCCTCCAATGCTAACGCTGTTAGCATATACCCTGCGACCGGAGGTGAACATGCCAAGACCCGCACTGGTCAACCGAACCGACATCGCAGCCAAGGCCCTGTCGATCATCGACGAGGAGGGCCTTGAGGCGCTGTCCATGCGCAGGCTCGCCGACGCGCTCGGCATCCGCGCCGCGTCCCTCTACCGGCACGTGGCCACCAAGAACGACCTGCTGCACACCCTGGCCAACGAGATCATGGCCGGCGTCGAGGTCGCCGGTTTCCGCCACGGCTGGCGCACCGGCCTTGCCGAATGGGCCCGGAGCTACCGCGCCGCGCTCGCCGCCCACCCCAACCTGATCCCGTTCGTCGCCGACGGCCCCGCCCGTCGCGAGGCGTCCCTGCGCGCCGCCAACGCCGTGCACGGCGGCCTCACCGGCGCCGGGTGGCCGCCCCGCCACGCCACCATGATCGGCGCGGCCGTGAAATACCTCGTCGTCGGTGCGGCCATGGGCTCCTTCGCCCGAGGCTTCGAAGACGACGCCACCGTCTACGCGGTCAACTACCCGCACCTGCACGACGCCCCCGCGTTGCGCCAACACGCCCCCGAGATCGACGCGGACAGCTTCGATCTCGCCCTCGACTCGTTCCTGGACGGCCTACAGATTCGCTACGACGCCTTGCCGCAACGCGTCGCGCCCGTCGGTCCGGCCCAGTAGCCTCACGCCATGGCGAAGGCGCAGCCGCTGGAACTCGAGGTGGGCAGCAGAACCGTCCGCGTGTCCAACCCGGACAAGGTCTACTTCCCCGACCGAGGCATCACCAAACGCCAGGTCGTGGAGTACTACCTGTCCGTCGCCGACCCCCTCCTTGCCGTCCTGGCCGAACGCCCGACCACGCTCAAGCGCTACGTCGACGGCGTCACCGGCGAAGCCTTCTACGCCAAGCGCCTCCCCAAAGGCGCCCCCGAGTGGGTGCAGACCGCGCGGATCACCTTCCCGTCCGGTCGCTCCGCCGACGAGGTCTGTCCCACCGAGCCGGCCGTGCTCGCGTGGGCAGCGAATCTCGGCACCTTCGACTTCCACCCGTGGCCGGTCCGCAGGCCCAACGTCGACCACCCCGACGAACTCCGGATCGACCTCGACCCCCAACCCGGCACGACCTTCGCCGACGCGGTCCAGGTCGCCGGCACCCTGCGCGAAGTCTTGGCCGACGCCGGCATCACCGGCTACCCCAAAACCTCCGGCGGCCGTGGCATCCATGTACTCGCTCGCATCCGCCCCGAATGGGACTTCATCGCCGTCCGCCACGCCGTCATCGCCATGGCCCGCGAAGTCGAACGCCGGATGCCCGACAAGGCGACAACGTCGTGGTGGAAGGAAGAACGCGGCGAACGCATCTTCCTCGACTTCAACCAGGCCGCGCGAGACCGCACCATCGCCTCGGCCTGGTCCGTCCGAGGAACCCCACGTGCGACGGTCTCCACCCCTGTCACCTGGGAACAGCTCGGCGATGTGGAACCCGACGACTTCGACCTGTTCACCGCCCCGAAATGGTTGGCCGAACAAGGAAACGCCCTTGCCAACTTGGACAGCGAAGCATTCGGCCTCGAACAGGCCCTCGACTGGTACACCCGCGACGAACGCGACCACGGCCTCGGCGAAATGCCCTACCCGCCCGACTATCCCAAGATGGCGGGCGAACCCATGCGCGTCCAACCCAGCCGCGCCAAGAAACCCGAGTAACCGGCTACCTCTTGGG
>DASYBO010000357.1:0-3408 GCA_036500685.1 Pseudonocardiaceae bacterium
GGAGGTCTCGATGACCAGCGCCGACCCGTCCGGCGCCGACACTGAAGCCGACCCGGACGAGTCGGCTCTGGTGGTGTCCGCGCCGCCGCCCGCGTCGGTCGGCCCTTCGACCGGCAACACGGCCGGACCGCCGGCCAGTGCCTCGGCCAGTGCCTCGGCCAGCTCGGCAACCGAGCCTGGCGTGCCGTCACACCGCACCACCCGCACAGCAACCATCGAGATCGACTCTGCCATGTCGCGCGGACGGCCGCGTACCGGGCACTCGGTGCCCGCCCGCCACGACGCCCTCGGTGAGCCGGTAACAACCTGGGCATGTGGTTCGGGGATCACGACCGCCCGGTGCTCGCACTGCGCCCGCTGGAGGTTCAGTAGTACCAAGGGCAGAAATGACTCGGTCGTTGTTTACCTGCTGGCCGCACCCTCGCGAGGGCCGGGGTCCGGGAGGGAAAGGTGGCCAGCCGTCGTGGGACGCGGCTGGCTCTTACCACGTGTGGCCAGTAGGTACCTCGCCGCGCGGCCAAGGCTAGTCTGCCCGCCGCTGCGCCTCTTCAAGGTCACGCCGGTACGCCTTCACCCAGTCCGCCCCGGCCTGCTCAGGCTGGAGCGCGGCAAGCCCGTCTGTGAGGAGTTCCACGGCCTGCACTGCCCGCCCGGGGACCAGGTGCAGCGCACGTCCTCTTTCCAACCCCCAGAACGCGGGCGACCGGTAGTAGTGCCACGGCGGTGCACCAGGCAACTCCACCAACGCCCGGTCGGCCAGGTCGTACGACTCGTCGACAAGCCGCTCAACCTGGTAGAAGTCACCGGTAGCGGCGTGCCCCCGCGCCTCTTGCAGTGCGTCGTAGGCGGTTTGGCCGACATAGATTCCCCGGTACCGTCGCGCGACCTGTGTCAGGCCGACAGTCGGGCCCACCTGCCCCATCGTCCAGGCAAGGTGCCCCTTGAAGGACCACACTGTGGCGGCGAGGTCGTCGTCTTCCGCCTCGATCGCCCATTCCAGGGAGCGGCTGAACCACTGGTTGGCGTCGCGGTACTGCTCACCGGCGAGACACAACCATCCGATGTACTGCGCCCACTGCCCGGCCTGATCCACCACGTCCCGGCGGATCTCCCCCCGGGCCTCACCGGCGAGTGCCTCGACGTAGGCCAGGTGGCCGCGCACCGGCTGTAGTACCGGGGCGGCGCCGATGGCGTCTTCGAGCCGGCGAGTGCTGGCGAGCACCGTGCCCAGCGCGTCCAGAGTGCGCCGATCGACGCGGTGAGGGTGCCGGGCGACATAGCCGAGACGGTCGCCGTCGACAACCAGGCTGGCGTGTTCGACCTGTTCGGGTGGCGGGTCGCCATATGCGTCGCGTTCCAGGGCTGCCAGGTCGAGGTTGAGGACGCGGGCGAGGTGGGGCAGCCAGAACCGGGGCGTTCGCTTACCTCGTTCCCAGCGGGACACGTCGTGACCGGTGAGCGTGGCGTAACCGGCGGCGTCGGCGAGTGCGGCGGCTAATCGGCCTTGCGACCAGCCGCGTTTCTCCCGCGCGCCTCGGATCGTCGGCCCTACGGTCACTGCTTGCTGGTCTCCGTCCCTGGCTCCGGGGGCCCACATTATGGCCCCTAATCAGGCTCTTGCCCGGCGGTTCTGCTGGCACCACTGGCCCACAGTTAGGCCTATAGCTGGGCTGACCCGGACATTGATCTTCAGCGGTGGACTTGTGCCGTGAAATCGTGGGCGCCGGATGGCACACCGACCTACTACCGTGAGCTGCTCGTCTTCTACTTGACGCGGTGGCGGACCCGCCGGGTTCTGCGCAGGAGCCGTGGTCGTCGTGGCTGACCAGTGCACGTGCGGCAGCCCCCTCGGCCGGCCACCCGCCGGAATGGAAGCTTGGCAACCCATCTCCGGTCCCAAACCCGGCCCGGAAGACCGCACTGCACGGTCGACGAGCTGCCCGTTTACGTAGCCTGCCGCGATCGGCGACCAGGGCCGGCCGCCACGTTGCCAAGTGGCTCAACACCGGCCGACGCAGGTAACCAGCAACGAGCCCGGCGGCTCTGGATCGGGCTGACCGAAGCTGACCTGCGCGGTAACATCGGATACGCATCTTCGCGGATGTTCACACCCCCGGCCGACGGGTCGGGGGTTCCGCGAAGACACACTCCGCGAAGAGGTGGTCCCGTGGCCGACGAACTAGCCGGTCTGCCCATCGGGCAACGAATCCAAAGGATTCGTGAGCGCACCGGGAAAACACGCCCGGTTGTCGCCGGGATGCTCGGACGCTCCGTGTCGTGGCTCAAAGCCATCGAGGGTGGCCGACTCCGACCGCCCAGCGTGGACGAACTGATCAGGATCGCGGGCGTGTTGGGAGTGACCAGTTTCAGCGAGCTGATAGGGGACGGCATCGACCCCGTGACCCTGGACCAGCGCACCACCCTCGATGTGGTGCCCGCGATACGCGAAGCCATCGAAACCCCGCTGCTGTCGGCCGGAGACCACCCTGCACCCGAACCGGCGTCGCTGCACGAACGCGTCGAGCACGCCTGGCGGGTGTGGCACGCGTCGGTACGGCCCCGATCGGATGCCGGTCTGCTCCTGCCAGGTTTGATCACGGACTCTCGGCGTGCCGCGCGGATGCTGGACGGCGACGCGGCACGGCACGCCAACATGGCGCTGGCCGGGGCGTACGCCCTATCCGAGCAAGTACTCGCCTGGGTCGCGGACGCCCCGCTGTTGTGGTTGGCGGCGGACCGCTGCATGGAAGCGGCGATGCGCGCTGACGACCCGGAAACGATTGCGGCCGCCTCGTGGGTGCTGGGTAACGTCTGGCGCTCGACCGGCCGGGAAGAAGACGCCGTGCAGCTTGTCCAGGACGCGTGCCGCCTCCTTGAGCCGAGACTCGACGGCGACTCTGACACTGCACGGGCCCTGTGGGGGTCGTGCCAGCTGCACGGTGCGATCACAGCCGCGCGGCTCGGTCGGGAAGGTGACGCGCTGCGCGGGGTTGACCTGGCCGGTGAGATGGCCACCAAGATGCCCGGCGACTACATGCACCCGTGGACCCTGTTCGCCTCACCCAACGTCGCGTTGACCGGGGTGTCGGTGCAGGTCGACTTGGTCAAGAACAAGTCGGCGCTGGAGTACGCCAGCAAGGTTGACCCGGACTCGATCGGCAGCGTGGACCGCCGCGCCCGACTGTGGTTGGAAACAGCACGCGCCTACAGCGGCGCCAAGGACTACACCGGCGCGCTGGGTGTGATGAAACGCGCCGTGGCGGTCAGCGAGGAGTGCATGCGCTGCCATCCTTTGGCCAGGGGTATTGCTGGTGAACTGGTCACTTCCGGCGGTTCGTTGATTCACTCGGAGGCTAGACGGTATGGAGGTCCGGGCTGGGGCCTCGCCACATGTGAACGTGGGTTGCC
>DASYBO010000358.1:0-5223 GCA_036500685.1 Pseudonocardiaceae bacterium
GTCGACTGTGGAGCCGACGCCGATCCGCGTGGTACAGGCCACGGCGGCTAACGCGCAGAGTACCGGGATCAGTAACGCTGAGCGACTGAGGCGACGCATGGCGCACACGCTAGCGATCTCAGGTGACGGGCCGGTGCGAAATCGGGGAACGGTGACCTATCTGATCAGGGACGGGGATGCCAAGTTTCCCGAACTGTTCGACCGGATCCTGACCGATGCGGGGCATCCGGACCGTGTTGAGCGGCGTTCGGATGCCCCGCATGAACTCGATCACGGAACGGTGGGTGCAGGAGTTACGTCATGAGCTGCTCGATCGCACCCTGATCTGGAACCAGCGGCATCTCCAGCGCGCGCTGCGGGAGTTCGAGGACCACCACAACCGGCACCGCCCTCACCAAGCGATGGATCAGGCGGCGCCACTTCGTCCGGTCCCGCAACCGGTCACCGATGTGGGCAGCACCGCGTGCCTGGACATTCGTCGGCACGACCGTCTCGGGGGAATCATCCATGAATACCGCCGGGTTGCTTGACCTGCATGGATGTAGTCTTCGGCAGGCGCACCCGGCCACGAGCTACAGGGTGCGCAGGGCCTCCGTCGGTGACATACGCGCGGCGCGCAGGGCGGGGAGCAATCCGGCGACGGCGCCGATCACCAGTGCTGCCGCGAGTCCGCCGCCCCAGGCCAGCGGTGGCACCACGACGGCCCAATCGCGCAGGCCCGCGTAGATCGCCGTTGCCGCGACGCCGAGGCCGATGCCGATCGCCCCGCCAAGCAGGCCGAGCAGCAGCGCCTCGCTGAAGAACTGCGCGCGGATCTGGCCTCGTGTCGAGCCGAGCGCCCTGCGCAGGCCGATCTCACCGCGCCGTTCCAGGACCGAGATCACCATGATGTTGGCGACGCCGACTCCGCCGACCAGCAGCGCCACCGCGCCCAGGCCGAGGAACAGTCCGGTCAGCGCGCTCTGCGCCTGGGCTCGGGCGATCAGTGCCGCGGACGGTTGGCTGACGTCGACGTCGCTCGGTGTCTCCGGGTTGGCCGTGCTGGCGAGCACCGTCTGGACCGCGGCGACCTGGTCGGTTGCGGCGCGCACATAGACCTCGCTGGGGTGCCCGTCGAACCCGAGATAGCGTTGCGCCGCAGCGAAGCCGACCATGACGGAGCCGTCGATCTCGGGAGTGAGCTGGGCGGGCGCAAGGATGCCCGCGACGTAGAACCACTGGTTACCAAGCCAGATCCGTTCGCCAGGCACGACCTGGTCGATGCCGAGTTGGGCGGCTGCCTGCGCGCCGAGCACGGCGACCGGCTCCGTTGCCGTTGCCGCGTTGAGGAACGTCCCCCGCGTGACGCTCGTGCCGACCGCGCCCAGCAGGCCGGTGCTGACCGCGCGCACGCCGAGGCCGCCGGTCTGTCCCTGCGGGACCATCGGGCTGCGGTAGACCTGCGCGGTCACGGTTCCGGTTTCGGCGACCTGTTGCACCGGTCCGATCCTGGCGATCATCGCGGGCGCGGCGACCGGCAACTCGGCGGTGCCGCCGAACATCGTCTGTCCATTCGTGACGGTGAGTAGGTTCGTGCCGAGCCGGTCGATCTCGGCGAGCAGGCCAGCCGAGGCCGACGCGGACAGGCCGAGCACGGCGACCATCGCGGCGACGCCGATCGCGATGCCCAGCGCGGACAACGCGGCTCGCAGCCGTCGGGTGCGCAGTCCGGAGCTGGCCACGCGCGCCAGGTCGGAAGCCCTGAGCCGGGCCGGCGCTGGCGCGGTCATGCCGGCTCCGTCGCGGCGACGCCGAGCGTGTCGGCGACGATCCGGCCGTCCAGCATGTCGACCCTGCGCGGCATGCGGGCAGCCAGGTCGCGGTCGTGGGTGATCACCACGATCGTGCTCCCTTGCCGGTTCAACTCCAGCAGCAGCGCGATGATGCTGCCGCCGGTCGCGCTGTCCAGGTTGCCGGTCGGCTCGTCGGCCAGCACGATCGCGGGCTGCCCGACCAACGCGCGGGCGATCGCCACGCGCTGGCGCTGCCCGCCGGACAGCGTGTTCGGGCGCGATTGGGCTCTGCTGTTCAGGCCGACCCTGGCCAGCGCCTCGATGGCGAGCTGACGGCGCCGAGCGGCGGACGTGCCCGCGTAGAGCAGGCCAGCGGCCACGTTGTCCAGGAGGGTTTCGTGTTCGGCGAGGAAGAACTGCTGGAAGACGAATCCGATCCGGGTGGCCCGGACGGCGGCCAGTTGCCGGTCGGACAGAGTGGCCACGTCGAGCCCGGTCACCAGGACGCGGCCGCTGGTCGGCCGGTCCAGCGTGCCCATGACGTGCAGCAGCGTCGACTTGCCTGACCCGGATGGCCCGACGACCGCGACCAGTTCGCCAGCACGCACCGTGAGCCGGGTGCCGCGTAACGCGTGCACCGGTGGTTCGCCAGGATAGATCTTGGTGACGTCCTGCAGTTCGAGTACCGGGCTCATGATCCGGCCTCCACGACGCGGTCGCCGGGTTGCAGCGCTGTGTTGGTCACCTGGACGAGCCCGTCGGCGTCGTCGAACAGGCCGAGCGTGACCGGGACCAGTTGGTGCCGACCCCCAGTCCGCACTACCTCGACCGCGTAGCCGCCGCCGGTCAGCGACAGCAGGGCGGTCACCGGGACGGTGATCGCGTTCTGCGCGCTGTCGGTGATGATCGCGACCTGCACCGGCGCCTGGTCCAGGGTGCCGACCGCGTTCGGGTCGGTCGGCGTGACGGTGACGGCCACGGTCGGTGTGCCACCGCCGCTCGGAGTGGTCGCCACGGTGCCGACTGCGGTGACCGTGCCCTGCGTCGTCGAGTTGTCCGGCAGCGTGATCGTCACCTGGTCCCCCACCTTCACGTCGGCCTGCTGGGTGGCGTCGAGTTGCACGGTGACCACCCGCTGGGTGGCCGTGGCCTGTAGAACCGGGCCGCCCGCCTGAGCGCCGAGCGTGGCGGGCACGCTGGTCACCCGGATCGCGCCGGGAAGAACCCCGATCTGCGCCTGGTGCAGGACGCCGTCCTTGGTCAGGCCGTTGTCGTGCTGCCAGCGCTCGACCGCGTCCTTGGTCAGCCAGCTGTAGTAGTCGGAGCTGGCGTTGGTGCCGTAGCCGAGCGCGGCGAGGTCCGCGTTGAGCTGGGTGACATCCGCGCCGGTCGCGCCCTCGGACAGGTCGCGGTAGGCGGGCACGGTCCCGTACAGCAGCACGACCGGATTGCCGTCCACTTTGTACAGTGCCCGGCCCTGGGTGATCACCTGGCCGACCGAGGGCAGCCAGGTGATGGTGCCGTTCGCCTTGTTCGGCACCGTGTAGGAACCCGCGTAGCCGAGCGTGCCGTTGACCTGCTGCTGTGCCGTGAGATCGCGCCGGACGACGGTTGCCGTGCTCACCGCGGCGCCGTTGTCCGACGCCCCGCTGCTGGGCGCGCCGGCGGGCCAGATCCGGTTGTGTTCGACGACCACCACCCCCGTGCCTGCGAGCACGACGACGACCACGGTCACCGCGACGGCCAGCTTCCGTCGCGGCGCTCCGGTGCTCACGAGCCACCACCACTCAAATTGCCGCCGCCGTTGCCGTCGTTCACTTCGACCGGCCCGCCCGGGTCCTTCGACCGGCACGCCTTCATCGCGTTCTGGAAGGCGCTGCTCCGCGGATCGATGCCGGTGCCGGTCAGGTTCAGCTTGAGGGCGCCGTTGTCGATGGCCGGGTCCGGGAAGTGCGGCAGGCCGTGCGAGCGCATGCAGGCCGCCCACGCCGCGACCTTGGTCGGGTCCGCGCCCTTGCCGTTGGCCGCGGTGGGCACCGGCTGGTACTTCTGGCATGCCTTCAGCGCGGTCTTGAACGTGGGGTTGTTCGGGTTGAGGTCCTTCGATGTGCCGCCCACCCTGATGTTGACCCCGTTGCCGGAGATCTGTGGGTCGGGGAAATCCTTCACACCGTGCGAGCGCATGCAGGCCGAGAACTGGAGGGCCTGCTTCGCGGCCTGGTCGGAGTTGCCCTTGCTGCCGTTGGCCGCCGGAGCCGTTGTCGCCGTCGTCGTGCTGCCGAGAGAGGCAACACCTGGATCATTCGGGCCGGACGAACACGCTGCCAGCACAGCGCCTGCCGCCATGACGAGCCCGATCCGGGTTGCCCGGGTTAACTGGGAGAACATGGCTGCAAGTGGTACGCGAATGGCGGTTACCCGGCGGGAACGGACACTGTAACCACGTTGTAACCGCTGGACGGGGAAGCTGACGACGATGCGTGTGCTGATCGTGGAGGACCACGTCGAACTGGCCGAGACCGTGGCCGCCGGCCTGCGTCGCGAAGGGCTGGCCGTCGACCTCGCCTTCGACGGGGCGCAGGCGCTGGAGCGTGGCACCGTGCACGATTACGACGTGATCGTGCTGGACCGCGACCTGCCGAAGGTGCACGGCGACGACGTGTGCCGGGCGCTGATCGCCGGAGGAGTGCGGGCCAGGGTGCTGATGTTGACGGCCGCGTCCACCATCGAAGACCGGGTCGACGGTCTCGGCATCGGCGCGGACGACTACCTGCCCAAGCCGTTCGCGTTCGCCGAGCTGATCGCCAGGGTGCGGGCGCTGGCCAGGCGCGCGCAGCCGGCCGTGCCGCCGGTGCTGATCAGGGGCGACCTGTGGCTTGACCCGGCGCAGCGCGTCGCCAGGCGGGCCGGGCGCAGGCTGGACCTGTCTCCCAAGGAATTCGCGGTGCTGGAATTGCTGCTGGACGCGGCGGGCCGGGTGGTGTCCGCGGAGGCGCTGCTGGAGCGGGCCTGGGACGAGGCGGCGGATCCGTTCAGCAACACGGTGAAGGTCACGGTCAGCAGGCTGCGCCGCAAGCTGGGCGACCCACCGGTGATCGAGACCGTGCCGCACGCCGGTTACCGGATCTGACGCCATGTGGCGGCCTGAACCGACCCGTCCCCCGCGCACGCTGCGGATGCGCCTGACCCTGTTGTACGGCGGCCTTTTCCTCGCCGCGGGCATCGCGCTGCTGGTCATCACCTACGGCCTCACCCAGACCAACGTCGGCTTCACGATCACGACGTCCGGCAGCAACCAGATCATCACCGGTACGCCGCAGGGCGACTCGACCTTCGGCGAGGTGTCCGGATCGGCCGGGGGCGCGGCGCCGGGCCAGAACACACAGGCGTTCCGGCAGGGCGTCGCGGCGTCCAGGGACGCGGTGCGGACGCAGTTGCTCGTGCTGTCCGC
>DASYBO010000359.1:0-2262 GCA_036500685.1 Pseudonocardiaceae bacterium
CGGGCCGGTGGTAGTGCGGTGCGGCCGGATAGCTCTGCGGAACACCGATCCGGTCCCGCAGCCGGGCCACGCCCTCGTCGGTGATGGTTCCCGCTGAAGTCACTGGCCAGTCCCCTCTTGTTGTGTAGATAATATATTATACAAAAGTGAGCGACGAGGAACCGCTGCTGATCGAACGGAACGGCCCGGTCGGCTGGCTCATCTTCAACCGGCCGCACGTCGGGAACGCCATGAACGCCAGGATGATGGCCCAGCTGCGGGACGCCTGGGCGCGACTGGAGACCGATTCCGGAGTCGCCGCCATCGTGGTCACCGGTGCGGGCAACACCTTCCAGACCGGCCTTGATCTGGCCGAGCTGTCGAAAAACCCCGATGCGCTGCGCGACATGTCCCGGCGGACCAAGCGCGCAGAACCCGGGTTGACCGGCTGGCACCTCGGTGTGACCAAACCGATCATCACCGCGGTCAACGGGATCTGCGTCGGCGGCGGGCTGCACTTCGTGGCCGACTCCGACATCGTGCTCGCCTCGACCTCGGCGTCCTTTCTCGATACCCACGTCAGCGTCGGTCAGGTGAGTGCGCTGGAGACGATCGGCCTCGCCCGCAAGGTCGCGTTCGGCGCGGTGGCCAGGATGGCGCTGGTCGGCAGGCACGAGCGAGTCAGCGCGGCGGACGCGTACCGGCTGGGCTGGGTCAGCGAGGTGCTCGCGCCCGAGAACCTCCGGCCACGCGCCCAGCGACTCGCCGAACTGATCGCGACCAACGACGCACCGGCGCTCGCCGCGACGAAGCGCGCACTGTGGCGGGGACTGGAAACCGGCCTGACAACGGCAAGGGAGCACAACCTGTGAGCCGAGCGACCGAGATGCCGGGACTGGCCGAGTGCCGCACGCCCGAGGAAGCGGCGGCCGCGGTGCGGGACTGGATCGCGGCCGCCGTGCCGGAATCGTGGCGGAGCGCGGGTGAACGCGGTGGCGCGGGCGCGGTGCGGCTGGTGCGCACCCGGGAGGAGTACCGCGACTGGTATCCGGCCTTCGCCCGCAGCGGCCTTGTGGTTCCGCGGTGGCGGATCGACTACGGCGGACTGGGCTGGTCGCGCGAACTGGCCAAGGCGGCCGAGCGGGAACTGCGGCCTTACCACCTACCCCGGCTCAACCCGTTGGGGCTGAACTTGGCCGCGCCGGCACTGTTCGAACACGGCACACCTGAACAGCGGCAGCGGTTCCTGCCGAGGATCGTCGACAACACCGAGGTGTGGTGCCAGCTGTTCAGCGAACCCGGCGCCGGCAGCGACCTCGCGTCGCTGGCCACCCGCGCCCAGCGGCGTGGCGAGGGCTGGGTGATCAACGGCCAGAAGGTGTGGACGACCTGGGCCCACCTGGCCGACTTCGCGGTGCTGCTCGCCCGCACCGACCCGGACGTGCCCAAGCGGGAGGGCATCACCTACTTCCTGATCGACCTGCACCAGCCCGGCGTCGAGGTGCGGCCGCTGCGGCACATCGGCGGCGAGGTCGACTTCAACGAGGTGTTCCTCCTCGACGCGGTGGTACCCGACGCACAGCGGGTCGGCGCCGTCGGCGCGGGCTGGACCGTGGCCAGGACGACGCTGAGCGGCGAACGGCAGATGGTCTCGGGTTCGGGTTCGGGTGGGGTGGACCGGATCGGCGGCTCGGGGGTGCGGCCGTTGATCGAACTGGCCCAGCGGCAATCCGACTGGGACGACCCCGGGGTGCGGCAACGGCTGATGTGGTTGTGGTGCGAGGAGCAGATCCGCGGCTGGACCAATGCCCGCGTCCGCGCCAACCTCAAGGCCGGTCTGCCGCCGGGACCGGAGAGTTCGGTCGGCAAGGTGCACGGTTCGCAGCTCAACCAGCGGGTGCAGGCCGAGGCGGCCCGGTTGCTCGGCCTGGCGGGCACCGCGTGGGACGGCGATCCCGCCGAGTACGCCGCTGCGATGCCCGCGCAGGTCAGGGGCATGTTGCGCAGCCGGGCCAACACCATCGAGGGCGGCACGACCGAGGTGAACAAGAACATCCTGGCCGAACGCGTGCTCGGCCTGCCGAAGGAACCCGACCCGTGGTCCGGCCTGCCCTGGCGGGACGTACCACGCGGCTGAGCAGCAGGGAGAACGCGCATGGACGAGACCGAGGTTCGCGACGTCATCGACACGGTGCGCGCCGTTGTCCGAGATCGGGTCGTGCCCCTGGAAGCACAGATCGACGAGACCGACGAAATGCCTGCCGAGTTGATCCGCATCGCCAA
>DASYBO010000360.1:0-20233 GCA_036500685.1 Pseudonocardiaceae bacterium
TTGGCCCGCGAACACGACGTGCTGCCGGTCGCCATCGTGCTCGACCTGCCGGAGAAGGTGAGCACCGAACGCAATGCGGCCCGCGCCGACCGCGACTTCGGCCCGCATGTGGTGCGCCGCCAGCGCGACCTGCTGCGCCGCGGCCTGCGCTCGCTGAACAAGGAGGGCTTCCGGCACGTCCACGTGCTGCGCAGCGCGGAGGAGGTCGACGCGGTCACGATCACCAGAACGCGGCTGTACAACGACCTTCGGCACGAGACCGGCCCGTTCGACGTGATCGGCGACATCCACGGCTGCCGCGCCGAACTGGAAACCCTCCTCGGCGAACTCGGCTACGTTGTCAGCCGGGAGGGCGCGCGTCATCCCGACGGTCGGCGCGCGGTGTTCGTCGGCGACCTTGTCGACCGCGGCCCGGACACACCGGGGGTGCTGCGGCTGGTGATGGGCATGGTCGCGGCAGGCACCGCGTTCTGCGTGCCCGGCAACCACGAGGCCAAGCTGTTGCGCGCGCTGCGCGGGCGCGACGTGCAGGTCACGCACGGGCTGGCCGAATCGCTGGCTCAGTTGGGGGAGGAGACCGAGGAGTTCCGCGCCGAGGTGGCGACATTCATCGACGGGCTGGTCTCGCACTACGTGCTCGACGGCGGCCGGCTTGTCGTCTGCCACGCCGGGCTGATCGAGGCGTACCAGGGCCGCGCGTCTTCTCGGGTGCGCGATTTCGCTCTGTACGGCCAGAGCACCGGGGAGACCGACGAGTTCGGCCTGCCCATCCGCTACCCGTGGGCCAACGAGTATCGCGGCAGTGCCATGGTCCTCTATGGACACACGCCGGTGCCCGAGCCGGAGTGGGTGAACAACACGCTGTGCCTTGACACCGGTTGCGTGTTCGGCGGCAGGCTCACCGCGCTGCGCTACCCGGAGCGCGCCCTGGTCTCGGTAGCCGCGACCGCGGTGCACTACCAGCCGGCCAAGCCGTTCCCGGCCAACCCGACCGTGACCGACGCCGAACCGGAGCAGGCCGGCCGACGCGACCCGGACGTCCTGGACATCAGCGATGTCACCGGTCGGCGGGTCATCCAGACCCGCAACCACGGCCGGTTGACGATCCGCGCCGACAACGCGGCAGCGGCGCTGGAGGTGATGAGCCGCTTCGCGATCGACCCGCGCTGGCTGGTCTACCTCCCGCCGACGATGAGTCCCGTAGCGACGGCCAAACATGGTGACCTGCTGGAACATCCGGATCAGGCGTTCGAGCAGTACCGGTCGGACGGGGTCGGCGCGGTGCTGTGCGAGGAGAAGCACATGGGCTCGCGCGCTGTCGCCCTGATCTGCCGGGACGAGCAGGCCGCGCGGGACCGGTTCGGCGCGCCCGGCGACGCCATCGGTGCCATCTGGACCAGGACCGGCCGTCCGTTCTTCAACCCCGACCTGACCGGGCGGCTGCTGGACCGGTTGCGCGCGGCGGTCGCCAAGGCCGGCCTCTTCGACGAACTGGACGCGCCGTGGCTGCTGTTCGACGCGGAACTGTTGCCGTGGAGCGTGAAGGCCGAGGACCTGCTGCGCGGCCAGTACGCCTCGGTCGGTGCCGCGGCGCACGCCGCACTGCCCGCCGCCACCGAGGTGTTGCGGCAGGCAGCTGCCGCAGGCCTCGACGTGACCGACCTACTGGCTCGCACCGGGGCCCGCGAAGCGAACGCGGACGCGTTCGCGGCGGCCTACCGCCGCTACTGCTGGCCGACGGACGGCTTGGACGGCGTGCGCATCGCGCCGTTCCAGTTGCTCGCGGCCGGGTCGGCCACGTTCGACGACCGCCCGCACGACTGGCACCTTGCCGTCGCCGACCGCCTTGTCGAGGTCGACCCGGACACGTTCACCCCGACGCGGCGCTGCCTGGTCGACACCACCGACCCGGAGTCGACCGGGGCCGGGCTGCGCTGGTGGACCGAGCTGACCGAGGCGGGCGGCGAGGGCATGGTGGTCAAACCGTTGGCCAATCTGACCAGGGGCCGCAGAGGGGCGGAGGGGGTGGGCCCCCGCAAGGGGGTCGGTGTTAACAGAGTGCAGCCGGGCCTGAAGGTGCGCGGGCGCGAGTACCTGCGCATCATCTATGGCCCGGACTACACCGAACCCGCCAATCTGGACCGACTGCGCGAACGCGGCCTCGGCCTGAAACGCTCCCTTGCCACCCGCGAGTACGCGCTCGGCCTTGAAGCGCTGGAACGGGCCGCGCGCGACGAACCACTGTGGCGCGTGCACGAGTGCGTGTTCGCCGTGCTGGCCCTGGAATCCGAACCGGTCGACCCTCGGCTGTGATGCGGACGGTCAGTCGTTCTGCTTGACGCACAGGCAGAACGGCTGGCCGGACGGGTCGGTCATGACCCGCCAGCGGTCCGGCTGCGGCTGGAATTCCGGCTTGGCAGCGCCGAGTTCCAGGCAGCGCTCCTGCGCCTTGTCCAGGTCGTCGACGTAGAGATCGAGGTGGTAGCGCTTCGGACTGTCCTCGTGGTCCGGCCAGGTGGGCGGCGTGTAGTCGGCGACCTTGCCGAACCCGATGGATGTCCCGTTGCCGCTGACCATCCCGTAGTTCTCGTCCTGGTAGGTGATGTCCCAGCCGAGGACCTGGTGATAGAAATCGGTCATGGCGGCGGGATCGGAACACTCCAGGTTGACCATCGCCAGTGACGCGAATCCGGTCATGCTCTCCAACCTTCTGTTTCAGCTGTTGTGATGATCCGAGTTTTACCCACTTAGCTGACACCTTCTGTCAGGTATATCGGCACTACCATGTGTCCGGTGACGACCGCCTCACCGCGACGCGCGGAGCTGCTCAAGGACCTGATGATGGAGCACCCGCGTGGTACCGGTACGTCCATGCGGCTGGCCACGGCGGTCGCCGACCAGATCGGCATGCCGCCGACCGACCTGATCTGCCTGAATCTGTTGGCCTCGGCCGGCACGGCGGCACCGAGTTGGCTCGCGGAACGGCTGGGCATGACCACCAGCGCGGCGACCAAGATGCTGGATCGCCTTGAACGCACCGGCTATCTGAGCCGATCCGATGATCCAACCGATCGCCGCAAGGTGATCGTGCACCCGAACCTCGACCGGATCGTGGCGCTGTCCAGCTACTTCGAGCCGATGTGGGATCGGATGAACGAGATGTTGGCCCGCTACACCGACGAGCAGTTGGAGTTCGTGCTGGAGTTCAACCGGCTCACCGAGCAGGTCACCGAGGACTACATCGGCTGGATCCGCGCCAACGGCCGCCCGCACCCCACCCGATCGACGGGTCCTCAGTAGACACCGGATTTCGCCGCGGCCACGGCTGCCGCAGCCGCGCGCCGCACGTCGGCCTCCTCGACCGGCTCCCTGCTGACGAACAGCCGATGAAACAGCGGCGCGACGCAGGCCCTGATCACCTCGGCCCCGTCCGTGCCGGCCGGGATCTCGCCACGCTCGATCGCCCTGACGACCACGGTCGCCGACCGGTCGTAGCGGTCGGCGTAGAACGCGCGCAGCGCGGCAGCGGCGGCCTCGGACTGGAACGCGGCCGAGATCACCGCGGTCGGCACCGCGCCCGCGACCGGATCGGTGAACCCGGCCAGCAACTCGGCACCGATCGCGGTGAGGTCGCCGAGCAGCGTGCCGGTGTCCTGCGGCGTCCAGTCGATCGTGCTCGCGTCGCCGAGGGCGTCCACCAGCAGCCCGTCGACCCCGCCCCAGCGCCGGTAGACCGTGGTCTTGTGCACGCCGGAGCGCTGGGCGATCTGTTCGACGGTGAGCTGGGCGTAGCCGTGTTCTGCCAGTTCGGCGAAGGTGGCGGCCAGCACCGCGCTCCGGGTCCGCGCCGTCCGTCCGCCCGGCCTCGTTTTGACGTTCAAACGCAACTCCAGTTGCAATAGCGTCCAGGTTGATGCCATCATAAGGCAACGACAGTTGCATTAGCTCGCCCGGAGGTCCCCTTGTCAACCACCCGTCTCGACGAGTTCGTCCGCGACCAGCAGACCACCCTCGCCACCCTGGACCCGCGTGCCGACCTGGCCGACCTCGAACCGCTGCTCGACATCGTCGGCACCGCGCGGGTGGTCGCGATCGGCGAGAACAACCACCTCATCCGCGAGTTCTCCCTGCTCCGCCACCGGATCCTGCGATTCCTGGTGCAGCGGTGCGGGTTCACGGTCTACTGCGTCGAGTCCGGCTTCGCCGAGGGCGCGATCGTGCAACGCTGGCTCGACGGCGGTCCTGGTGACGTCGCCGATATCGCCCGCGAGGGCATCACCTTCGGGCTGGGCAACAGCCCGGAGGTGCACGACACGCTCACCTGGCTGCGCGAGCACGGCATCCCGTTCTACGGCGCCGACGTGCCCAGTTCCGGCGGCTCACCGATCCCCGCTCTCCAGGCCGTTCGCGCCTGCCTGCCGTCGGCGGCCACGCTGGTCGACGCCGCGATCGACGCCGCGATCCCCTACGCGTCGGCCAGCAGCGCGGTCGCTCCTGCTCGGCACGCCGCGCTCAGCCAGGAGGCTCGCGATCACGCCACCGCGACCGTCACCCGCCTCTACACCTACGTCCAGACGCAGCACCAGGAACTTGCGCTGCACCAGGCCGAAGGCGCCCTCCGGCTGGACCAGTACCTCAACGAACTGCCCAGCTGGGGCGCTGACCAGCTCTACGGCGAGAACTCCTCGCGCGACTACTACATGGCCCGCACCGTGCGCTTCCTGCTCGACCGGCACGGTCCGGACAGCCGCATCGTCCTAGCCATCCACAATGGACATTTGCAGCGCACTCCGTTCACCATGGGCCCGGCCACGCCGTTCCTGCCCACCGGCCACCACCTCGCCGCTGAACTCGGCGACGACTACCGCGCGATCGCGATCACCTGCGGCAGCGGCGACACCACCGTGCCGGTGCCCGATCCCGAGGCGCCGCTCGGTTTCACCGTCGGCACCGCGCCCGTCCGGCCGGCCGAAGCCGACTCGATCGAGGCCGCGTTCCAACGCGTCGACAGCGGCCCTGCCCTGCTCGACCTGCGCCCCGCGCGCAAGCTCGACGCGCCATGGCAACGAATCCGCCATGCCGACAACCAGATCGAGGTACCGGTCGCGGACGCGTTCGACGCGATCATCTACCTTCCGGAGGCGACACCGACCGCCATGCCTTGCTGAGCAACGCGATCGCCACGCGCAACCGATCGGGCGGCTCGCTGAACGCGATGCGGATCCGGTCCCGTCGCCGATGCGTCGCGCTGAGCAGCCTGCCCGGCACCACGACGACTCCTTCGCGCAGCGCGGCCTGGCCGAACGCGCCGCCGTCGCAGCCATCGCCCAACCGCACCCACAGGCTCAGCCCGCCGTGCGGCTCGGGCCACGACCAGTCCGGCAGCTCCGCGCGCAGCCCGGTTTCCAGCGCGGCAAGGCTTTCCCGCAACCGCGCGGCTCGCCAGGCCACGATTTCCGCATGGCGCGTCGTCAACAACGCGGCGACCAGCGCCTGCGGCAGTCCTGGCCCGCCGAGGTCAGCGGCCGCCTTGGCCACGGCCAGTTTGCGGATCACATCCGGGCTCGCCCGGATCCAGCCGACCCGCATCCCGCCCCAGTACGTCTTGTCGACGGAGCCGATGGTGACCACATTGGACAGGCGAGGTGCGATGGCGGCCAGCGGCGGCGGGCTCGGCTCGTCGGTGACCGTCAACTCGGCCAGGGTCAGATCGTCCACGAACAGGGTTTCCGGTGTCGACGCCGCGAATTCCACGATCCTTCGCCGCTGCGCGGTCTCGACCACCCGGCCGGTCGGATTGTGATTGGTCAGCACCAGGTAGACCAGGGCCGCCCGGTGCGCGCGACAGGCCGCCGCCAACTCCGCCGGATCGAGGCCGTCGTCGGCCGGCAATCCGACCAGCCGCCCGCCCGCGCGTTGCGCCGCGTCCAGCGCGCCCGCGAAGGTCGGGTCCTCCACCAGCACCGCCTGGCCGCTGGCCACATGGGTGCGCAGCAGCAGGTCGATCGCCTGTTGCGCGCCGGTCGTCATGAACACCTGCTCGGGTGTGGTCGGCAGTTGATGGTCGACGGTCAGCCGCTCGGCAACGGCGGCGCGGGCCATGTCGAGCCCGTACAGGTGATAGCCGGACCCTTCGTGCAGCGCGCGGCGCGTTGCCGCGTCCAGTATCGAACGCGGATCGTCCAATGCGGCCGCGACCAGCGGCGGGCAGCTCGGCGATGTCACGCCGAGGTCGACCGTGACATCGGTGCATTCGAGCAGTCCTGCGAAGAAGCCGTTGGCCCGGTGCATGGCGGCCGGCGTGGTCCGGTGCGGGGTGATCACCGTGCCCGCGCCTTGCCGGGTCTGGGCAAGGCCCTCGTCGCGCAGCAGCTGGTAGGCGGCGGTCGTGGTGTTGCGGCTGACCGAGATGGCCGACGCCAACTGCCGCTCCGGCGGCAGCCGCACGCCGGGGGAGAGTTCGCCGGTGTCCGCGAGGTCGGCGATGCGCATGGCCAGCAGCTTGTACAGCGGCCCGTCCAGCGCCGACCAGCGGCCGAGCAGATCGGCCAGCTGAGCAGCGGTCAGGCTGGAACCAGCCACCGCGGGGGCGATTGGCACTGTCATGATGGTGCCAATCCTGGCAGGTTCGAGGCCATGACCGCTACCTCGGACCACGACGCCGTCATCAACGCCGCGATCGAGGGCCGCGACCAGCTCGTGGCCACCGCCGCCGACGCGGCCCGCCGCTACCTCGCCGAGCTGCCCGAGCGCAGGGTGGCGCCGGGCGACGCCGCCGTGGCCAGGCTGGCCGAGCTGACCAGCGAACTCCCGGACAAGCCACTCGACGCCGCTGAGGTGCTGCGCCAGCTCGACGAGATCGGCTCTGCCGCCACCGTCGCGTCGGCCGGCCCGCGCTACTTCGGTTTCGTCGTCGGCGGCACGCTGCCCGTCGCGACCGCGGCGTCCGTGCTCGGCAGCGCGTGGGACCAGAACTGCGCCTACCACGTGCACACTCCGATCGGTGCCACCCTCGACGAGATCGCCATCCGCTGGGTCGGCGAACTGCTCGGCCTGCCCGCCGGCACCGGCGGCGGGTTCGTGTCCGGCGCGAGTACCGCGAACAGCACCTGCCTCGCCGTCGCCCGCGACCAGGTGCTGATCCGCGCGGGCTGGAACGCGTTGGCCGACGGCCTTGTCGGCGCGCCGCCCGTCCAGGTGGTCGTCGGCGAGGAAGTACATCCCACCGTGTTGAAGGGCCTCGGCCTCATCGGGCTCGGTCGCGATCGGGCGCTGCGGCTGCCCGTCGACGAGCAGGGCCGGATCATCCCGCGCGACCTGCCCGAACTGCAGCGGCCCGCGATCGTCGTGCTCCAGGCCGGCAACGTGAACAGCGGTGCCAGCGACCCGTTCGACCCGCTGATCGACTGGGCCCACGACAACGGTGCCTGGGTGCACGTCGACGGCGCCTTCGGTATCTGGGCCGCCGCCACCCCCGGCCGCGCCGACCAGGTCCTCGGCGTCGAGCGGGCCGACTCGTGGGCGACCGACGCGCACAAATGGCTCAACACCACCTATGACAGCGGCATCGCCCTGGTCCGCGACCCGGAAGCACTGCGCGCGTCGATGGCCATGACCGCCGCGTACCTGGTGCCGAGCGAACACCGCGAACCCGGCCACTACACGCCCGCGATGTCGCAACGCGCGCGCGGCATGGAGGTGTGGGCCGTGCTCGCCAGCCTCGGCCGCGCTGGCCTCGCCGATCTGGTCGAACACAATTGCCGGATGGCGACCCGATTCGGTGATGGTCTGCGCGCGGCCGGTTTCCGGGTGCTCAACGACGTCGTTCTCAACCAGGTCGTCGTCACCGTCGACGACGGCTCGATCAGCGAGATCATCGACCGCGTCCAGCGCGACGGCACGTGCTGGGCGGGCCCGACCACCTGGCGCGGCCGACAGGCCATGCGGATCAGCGTGAGCAACTGGTCGACCACCGAAGCGGACGTGGACAAATCGATCGCGGCCATCGCCGCCGCGCGCCTATAGTCCGAAATCGTGACGGGGGGCCGGACGGACACCGCGCGTGGTGGGATGTTGTCGCCCTTGCGGCATCGGAGTTTCCGGTTGCTCGCGAGCGCGCGGACCATCGACTACCTCGGCAATGGGATGGCGCCGATCGCGTTGTCGTTCGCGGTGCTGGACCGCACCGGCTCGGTCACCGATCTTGGTCTTGTCATCGGCGCGCGGTCACTGGCGAACGTTCTGCTGCTGTTGGTCGGTGGGGTGCTCGCGGATCGGTTTCCGCGCGCGGTGGTGTTGCAGGGGTCGGCGGCGTTGGCCGCGGTGAGCCAGGCGGTCGTCGCGGCGAGCGTGTTGGGGCACTTCGATTCGCTCGCGTTGTTGGCCGGGCTGGGGGTGTTGAACGGGGCGGCTTCGGCCGCTTCGTTGCCGGCAGCCGCCGCGCTGACCAATCAGACCGTGCCGCCGAATCTCGTTCGGCAGGCGAACGCGTTGGCGCGCATGGGGATCGCCGCCGCCGGCATCGTCGGCTCCTCGGTCGGCGGGGTGATGGTCGGCACGCTGGGGCCGGGGTGGGCGCTGGCAACGGACTCGGCGAGTTTCGTGATCGTCGCGGTGTTGTTCTCCCGGATGCGGCTGGACGAGACGAAGCCGAGGGTGCGCGCGTCGATGCTGCGTGAACTGCGCGTCGGCTGGCGGACGTTCGTCGCCAATACCTGGGTCTGGGCCATCGTGCTCCAGTTCCTGGTGTTCAACGCGGTCGTCACCGGTGGCATCAACGTGCTCGGGCCGAGCATCGCGCAGCGCACCATCGGACGCACCGCGTGGGGACTGGTGTTGGCCGGGCAGACGCTCGGATCACTGCTCGGCGGCTTGTTCGCCGCGCACTGGCAGCCGCGCCGCGCCTTGTTCTTCGGGGTCGTCGCGTGTTTCGTGGACGTGCTGCCGCTGCTGGCACTCGGCTACCTGCCGAACCTGGCGACGCTGCTCGCCGCGATGTTCCTCAGCGGGTTCCTGATCACCCAGTTCGGCGTGGCCTGGGCGGTCGCGTTGCAGCGCAACATTCCCGAGGACAAGCTGGCCCGCGTCTACTCCTACGACGCGCTCGGCTCGTTCGTCGCCATCCCGATCGGCCAGGTCGCGGCAGGGCCGATCGCGCTCGCCTTCGGTGATCCGTCCACTTTGGCCATTGGTGCCGGGCTGATCGTGCTGGCCACGGCGGCCGTGCTGGTCGTGCCGAGCGTGCGGACGCTGACGATCAGCGACCGCCGCTGACGTCGATCAGCGCGCCGGTGGTGTAGGAAGCCTTGTCGGACAACAGCCACACCACGGCTTCGGCGATCTCGTCGGGGTCGCCGCCTCGGCCCATCGGCACGCTGTCGGACAGTTGCGCGATCCGGTTCGGTTGGCCGCCGCTGGCGTGCATGTCGGTGTGGATCAGGCCGGGGCGCACCGCGTTGACCCTGATGCCGTCGCGGGCGACCTCGCGGGCCAGGCCGACGGTCATGGTGTCCACCGCCGCCTTGCTGGCCGCGTAGTCGACGTACTCGCCCGCCGCGCCGAGTTCGGCGGCGCGGGAGGACACGTTGACGATCACGCCACCCAGACTGCCGAAGCGCCGCACGGCTTCCCGCGCGCAGGTGAACGCGCCGAACACGTTGGTGGCGAAGATTCGCTCGGTCCGGCCGTTCTGGTAGTCGCGCACCAGCGACTTGTGCCCGACGATGCCGGCGTTGTTCACCAGGCCGCGCAATGGCCCCAGTTCGTTCTCGGCCTGGTCGAACAGGGTGACAACGTCGTTTTCCACGGACACGTCGGCCCGCACGGCGACGGCCCTCGTGCCGTGCTTGCGGCAGTCCTGGGCGACCTCCTTGGCCGCGGTCTCGTTGCTGAGGTAGCTGACGCAGACGTCCCAGCCGTCCGCCGCGGCCAGCCGGGCGATCGACGCGCCAATGCCCCGGCTGCCGCCGGTTACGATGAGAGTCATGATTTTGTCAGCGTAGTCCGGTTCGGCACGTGGGTTTTTCCCGCCGCCACAACGAGTTCGACGTTGTGCAGCGCGCCGATGTCGGCAAGCGGGTCGCCATTGACCACGATGACGTCGGCCGCGCGGCCCGCGCTCAGCTGCCCCGTCTTCTCGGCGATGCCGAGCGCTTGCGCCGCTTCGGTTGTGGTGGCCTCGATGACCCTGGCCGGTGAGAGGCCGATGTGGGCGTAGAACTCCAGGCTGCTGGCGAAGTTGTCGAACACCGCGCGCGGCACGCCCGCGTCGGTGCCGGCGATCAGCCGGACGCCGTGCTCGGCCATCCACCGGGCCTGGCCGAACAGCTTGGCCGCGCGTTCCTCGCCGAACGCCTGTGGCAGTCGGCGCCAGCCGGGGCTCGCGCCGATGCACACGAAGATGTCCTTCTCGACGATCTGCGCGGCCAACTCGGGCCGAAGGTCGAAGCCGTCCTTGGTGGCCCAGCTGCAGTGCTCGATGGTGTGCACGCCTGCTTCCACCGCGTTCGCGATGCCCTCGACGCCGTGCGCGTGCACGGCCACCCGCAACCCGGCCTCGGCCGCCTCGTCCACCACGATCTTCAGCTCGGCGGCGGAGAACTGCGGCTCCCAGATCGCCGGGCCGCCCTTGGTCATGCCGCCGCCGGTGGCCATCACCTTGATCAGGTCGGCGCCGTTGCGGGCGTTGCGCCGGACCATGGTGCGGATCTCGTCCTCGTCGTCGACCTCGCCGCCCATGAACCAGCAGTGCCCGCCGCGCACGGTCAACGGCGCCGTCGCGGACAGGATCCTCGGCCCGGCCAGCGAACCGGCGGCGATCGCGTCGCGCAGGTGCACGGCAAGCCCGTCTCGGTCGCCGAGGTCGCGGGTGGTGGTCACACCGCAGTCCAACAGTTGCTGGGCGCGACCGGTCATGCCAAGCAACAGGCTGAACTCGTCGCTTTCCTGCAATGCCTCGACCGGCTTGGCACTCGCGTCGAACGCGAGGTGCACGTGGCAGTCGATAAGGCCCGGCATGATCGTCCCAGCCGGGAACGCCAGTTCCGAGGTTTCCGGGTCGGCCTGGGCCTTGACCTCGTCATGAGGGCCGACCGCGACGATCGTGTCGTCGCGCAGCAGCACGGCGCCGTTCGCGATGCGCGAGCCGGCAGGGCCGGTCAGTACCTGGCCAGCAGAGAGCAGCAATTCCACCGTGTATCCATCCGTTCGCTATCCGTCACCAACAACAACACTACTGGGTGACGGCGGCGGGCGAGCGCAGCGCCTTGGACAACGCGACCAGTTGGCGCACGTCCGCCTCGAGGCCATCGCCGTCGGGCACGGCGATCGGCATGGCCGGACCGGTGACCGGTGCGCCTTCGGCCCGAGCGCGCAGCGCTTCCCGCAGCGCTCCTGCCAGCCGGACCGGTGTGTCGAGGCCGGGTTCGCCGAGGTCGGCCAGGTAGGGGCTGACCCGGACAAGGCCGTCGCGGCATTCGATGACCCGCCGGTAGTAGCGGCGGTGCACGCCGCGCAGCCGCAGCAGGTCGCGCCAGCGCCCTGCCGGCACCCGGCTCAGCTCGTCCTCGGGATACGCCTCGTGCAGCATCGTCCACAGTGGACGCAACTGGCGGCACAGCCGTCGGTGCTGCCACCAGACACCCAGCGCGGCGATGCGGGTGGACAGCGTCGGATAGATGACCCCGATGACGAAGGTGGGGATCCCGGCCGCGACCACCAGATCGGCGCTGATCATCAGCGGTGAGGTCTTCAGCGGGCCGAACGCCCTGATCACCACGAAGATCGTGCGCACCCCGGAGCCGATCACCATGGCCGCCATGCCCACCGCGGCGATCCGCAGCCCGGTGACCAGCGGTCGGTGCGAGAGCCGCGCGTAGCGCACGGTCCAGCGGAACGCCATGCCCAGCGCGTAGGCCATGTACAGCCCGCCGAAGAAGTAGAACAACGCGATTCCGGCCACGTGCATGTCGCCCGTGTCGTAGGCGGCGCCGCGTTGACCGATCGGCGTGATGAAGATGGCGACCGTGATCGCGGCGATCGACACCACCAGCGGGATGATCTCCCACCGCGCTCTGCGCCTGCCCTGCTCGGCGTCGGCGGCCGAGTGCAGGTAGAAACACATCAGCCAGTAGCCCGCCACGAACAGCAGCGCGTTCTGGATCAGCTTGGACACCCCGGTGCCGATCACCGCGTCCACCGGCGTCGCCACGTCCGAGACGCCGAACGGGTAGGCGATCGCCGCGCTGGCCAGGCATGCGGTGACCGCGCGCAGCGGCCGATCGTGCGGGGCCTTGGTCAGCTGATACAGCTTCCAGACCGTCGCGCACGGCAGGACGGCCGCGAGCGAATCGTCCAACGCGTTCACGAGTTCTCCTCGACCCCAGTCCCCCGACAGCGGATCAGCCTAACGGCTACAGCCAGCGCGGTCTCTCGCCAAGGGCCAACTGGAGATTCCGCGCGCCGGGGTCCTTCTCGTCATCGGGCATGATCGCGTCCAGCACGCAGGCCCATTCCAGGATGATCGTGGCCACGGTCTCGGCCTCCCGCTCGCGTTCGGTGTCGTAGCGGGTTCTGGCCAGCGCCTTGCCGATCGCGGCGCGCAGGGTCGCCGGGTCCAGCAGCGACCAGCTCGCCTCGTCGAGTTCGACGCTCGGGTGCTCGGCGATGATGTGTCCGACCTCGTGCAGCACGATGTGGTCCTGGTGGGCACCGCTGGTGTGCTGTTGGTAGAGCAGGTAGTCCGCGGTGGTGCTGGCGATCCACAGGCCGGACGGGCCGGGCACCGGCAGCGGATAGGGGAGGAGCCGGATCGGGCGACCGCGCCGGGCACCGAGTCGATCGCAGAGCACCGGCACCCGCAGCGGCGGCCGGAGATCCAGCGCGCGCAGGGTCGCCTTGCAGCGCTTGCGCAGGGCCCGTTCGCTCATCCGCGCCTACTTACCTGGCTGGTCGCCGCGCTCGGCCTGTTCCAGCTTGTACACCACGTCGAGCAGCTCCATCACCTGACGACGCCGGTCCGGCGACAGTTCGCCCGCGCGCATGGCCATCAGCCGCGCCTCGTTGCCGCCGCCGCTCTCGCTGAGTCGCTCGCGTTCCACCCGCAGCGCCTCGATCTGCTCGTCGATCTGGCCTGCCACCACGTCGTCGAAGAAGTAGGCGGGCGGCACGCCGAAGAAGTCGGCCAGCGCCTGGAGGTGCTTGAGCGTGGGGTTGTCCTTCTTCTGCTTGCGCAGCTGCCAGATGTAGCTCTGCGAGATGGTCACGCCCTTGGCGCTGACCGAGTTGGCCACGTACTCGTTCGTGTACTCCTGCCCGTCCGGCCTGCGCACCGTGCTGAACAGGTGGTCAAGGCGCTCCGCCAGAGTCCGTCGACCCTGATCGGCCATGTGCCGCCTCCCGCTGGATCCCCGTGCTGAGACTGTGGTGAAACCTATTCACGACTCCGACTTTTTCAACAGTTGAAACGGTCGTAGCAACAGCATAGACTCCGGCCCGTAAGCGTTCAACTGTTGTGAAAATGACGGCTCCGTTATCGTTCACCTCAGTGGTTCGGCTGCGAGGGCAGACGGCGTGACCAGCGCGTCCGCGACGAGAAGGAGTGTGTTCGCACGTGGCACCGTGGAGTTTCCTTGGGGGTCCTCATGGCGCGACCGAGAACTCTCCCTCCCACTTCTCGCCGTGGCGGCGTCACCCGGAGCCTCGCGTGTAGCCGAACCGATCCGGGAACAACCAGCGCGGTGTGTGACGGCGCTCGACGCTGGTGACCCGATGCGGAAGGCCCCGGTTCCTACCCTGCGGTGGAATCGGGGCCTTTCGGCGTGCTGGCGTGGCTAGCTGGCGTAGGCCTGCAACTCCGAGAGTTGCGCGGCGGGCCAGCCGGTGTTGGCAGTGAAGCTCATCTGGAGGTAGCGGGTGGACGTGCCGCTGGGCAGGTTGATCGTCACCGTGTTGCCGGTCGACGGGTTGAAGGTGTACCCGGCCGAGCCGACGATGGTGCTGTAGCTCGACCCGTTGGCGCTGTCCAGCACGGACAGCGTCTCGGTGCGGGTGCTCCACGCCGATGCCGGCGGCAGGTCGAGCACGAGCCTGCCGACGGCGTGCGTCGCGCCGAGGTCCACGGACAGCGTCTGCGGGAAGCTGCCGTTCTGGCTTTCCCAGTAGCTCGACGTGTTCCCGTCGACCGCGTTGGACGCCGGGAAACCGCTGGTGGTGCTGGACGCGGCGACCGAGGCGGCCTGCGCCAGGTTCGGGTTCGGCGGCGGAGGCGGCGGGTTGCCGGTCCCGCCACCACTGGCGTAGACGCCCAGCTCGGAGAGCTGCGCGGCGGGCCAGCCGGTGTTCGCGGAGAACGTCAGCTCGATGAACCGCGTCGTCGTGCCGCCCGGCAGCGAGATGGTCGCGGTGTTGCCGCTCGACGGGTTGAACGTGTATCCGGCCGAGCCGACCAGCTGGCTGAAGTTCGACCCGTCCGTCGAGTCCGAAACGGACAGTGTCTCGGTGCGGGTCGCCCAGGCCGATGCCGGCGGCAGGTCGAGCACGACCGAGCCGACCGCCTGACTGGACTGCAGGTCGACCGTGATCGACTGCGGGAAGCTGCCGTCCTGGCTTTCCCAGTAACTCGAGGTGTTTCCGTCGACCGCGTTGGACGCCGGGAAACCGCTCGTGGTGCTGGACGCGGTCACCGGACGGCCCTGCGCAAGGTCACCGTTGGGCGGGGGCGGCGGAGGCGGCGGCGCGCTGCTACCGCTCTGCGGCGGGAACGTCGTCCACAGCGGAGTAGTGCTCCAACCGGAGTTGCCGCTGCCCAGGTTGAAATTGAACGTGCCGCTGCCGGCCGGGTAGGCCAGGTTGTAGACGCCCGCGTCGCCGATGTTGGACGCGGTCACATTGCTGACGCTGGCCGAACCCTGCGTCTCCACCTGGAAGATGACCGTTCCGGTGCCGTTGACGGTGTCGTTGTTGAAGTTGACGCCGTTCACGGCGTAGCCGTGGCCGCCACCGGAGACGATTTCGATCGCGCTCCACGGACTGTCGTCGATCGCGTTGCCGTTGACGTTGATCGTCACGTTCGAGACCGCGAAGTCGTAGGAGTCGATCCGCAGCGCGCCCATCGGGTGACCCCAGTTCGGGTTCATCGCGCCGGTGCGGATCAGCGTGTTGTTCGAGACGGTGACCGTGCCGCCCAACGGGGCAAGGGGCTGGATGAACGCCTCGTTGGAGATGGCCATGCCGCTGCCGAGCGCGTTGGTGTCGGCGATGGTGTTGCCGGTGATGGTGTTGCTCGACCCGCCGTAGTCGGCGATCCCGTTGGCCAGGTTCGGCTGCACGATCGTGTTGTTGCTGATCGTGTTGTTGGAGTCGGCCGACGGGTAGGACCACAGCGCGATGCCGTCGTCACCCTGGTTGCGGAAGAAGTTGCCGGTGACGGTGTTTCCGTTTCCGTTGCCGTTGAAGTTCAGGCCGTCCGCGTCCGTGGAGAACACGATGCAGTTCTGCACGGTGATGTTGGTGTTGCCGAACTCCAGCCAGAAACCCACGTTGGTGTCCTGGATCCACAGACCGGAGACCTGGGCACCGGTACCGAGCGAGCCCTGGATGGCGTTGGCCGAACTGTCGTCGTGCCGGCCGACCGTGCTGCCGAGGATGGCGAAGTCGTGCAGGTTCACCGGACCGGGCACGGTGCCGTTGTTCTGGATGAACATGTTGGTCTTCAATTGGGTGTACCAGTTGCCCGCGCCCTGGAACGTGCCCGACTGAGCCTGGATCGCCGAGCTGACCGCGAACGTCCCCTGCGGAATCCATACCTGCTGACCCGCCGAGTTGGCGGCGGTCAGCGCTTGGCGGAACGCGCCGCTTGAGTCCTGCGCGCCGGTCGGGTCGGCGCCGTAGTTGGTCACCGAGATCGAGCCTGCCGGCTGGGAAACGGGTGCGCCGACGTTGAAGAAGTCGGCGACGTCGATGGTGTAGGGCACCGCGCTGTTGCCGGAGTCGACCTGCACGCGGACCTTGGCACCCGCGTTGAGGTTCTGGCCGAACATCATCCGCGCGTCGTCGTAGAAGTGGTGCACCTTGCTGCCGGTGATGTTGCCCGTGGTGATGTAGTCGTACTGCGAGCTGAGGTTGAGCTGTTGGCTGAGTTTGGTGCCGTTCACGTACACCGACAGGGTGCCGGACGCGCCCTGGTTGAGGGCGTAGTGCAGGTCGAACGCGTTGGCCTGCGCGGTCAACGTGAACTCGACGTACTGGCCCTGCGCGGTGAGCTGGATGGCCTGCCGGCCCGACGCTTCCGACGCCAGGGATGCCTGGGTGTAGTCGGGGCCGATCTTGGTGCCGTTGGTGGTGGCGTTGCCGCCCTCGGCCTCCTCCTCGGACATACCCGAGATGGCCGCGCCCGAGTTGCTGATCGCGAAGGGCGAAAGGTTCGGATTCGCCTTGCTGGACACCGTGTGCACGCCGGCCGGTGCGGCTGGGGCCGCGGCCTGTGCCGCGCCGCCGATGGCCAGCGCGGCACCGAAGGCGAGCGCGGCCGCGCCGATCGTCGCGACCACCCGCCGAGTGGGTAAGTTCTTTCCAGAAGCCCTTGTTGACATCGTTGTCGCGCACCCTTCCTTGTGCATAGGGCAGGTTCAGATCGAACAGTCGGTCGGGTTGCCCTCCTTCCTCAGACGGACGGGCTCATCCGCAGCCAGGCCGCGGTGTCGGTGGGCAGCAGCCCGTCGACGAGATCGTTGCTGCTCAACAGGATTTCGGCGCCCGCCGGCAACGCGCACGGCTCGCTGCCGAGATTGATCACGCAGGCGAACTCGGCCCCGCGCCGGAACGCCAGCGCGCCGTCGCCGGCCGGCAACCAGGCGAACTCCGCGCCCAGCAACGCGGATTCGCCGCGCCGCAGGTGCAGTGCCTTGCGGTAGAGGGCCAGCATCGAGTTCTCGTCGGTCTCCTGCGCGGCGGCGGTGCGGCTGGCCCAGTGCGCGGGCTGCGGGAGCCACGGCGGTGCGGTCGCCGAGGCCGGGCTGAACCCGAACGGTGCTTCGTTTCCCGACCAGGGCAACGGAACCCGGCAGCCGTCCCGGCCCTTGTCGGTGTGACCGGAGCGGGTGAAGATCGGGTCCTGCCGCACCTCGTCCGGCAGGTCCTCGACCTCCTCCAGCCCCAACTCGTCGCCCTGGTAGACGTAGACACCGCCGGGCAGCGCCAACGAGAGCAACGTGGCCGCGCGGGCCCGTCTCTCGCCGAGCACCAGATCCGAGGGTTCGCCGATGCGCCGGTCGGCCATGTCGAACGCGGTGTCCGCGCGGCCGTAGCGGGTCACGTGCCTGACCACGTCGTGATTGGACAGCACCCAGGTGGCGGGCGCGCCGACCGGCGCGTGTGACGCCAGGGTTGCGTCGATGACCGCGGGCAGGTTGGGCAGTTCCCAGGCGCAGCACAGGAAGTCGAAGTTGAACGCGACGTGCAACTCGTCGCTGCGCAGGTAGCGGGTGAACCGCTCGACGTCGGGCATCCACACCTCGCCGATCAGCGCGCGGCCCTCGTACTCGTCGGCGATGCGCCGCCAGGCCCGGTAGATGTCGTGCACGTCGTCGCGGTCGGTGAACGCGCTGGGCTCCGGTTCGGTCAGGTGCGGGTCCTTGGTGAGCAGCGCGGCCGAGTCGATGCGCACGCCGTCGACGCCGCGGTCGAACCAGAACCGCAGCACGTCCTCGAACTCCTTGCGCACCTCGGGGTGATCCCAGTTCCAGTCCGGCTGTTCCGGCGCGAACAGGTGCAGGTACCACTCGCCGGGGGTGCCGTCGGTGTCGGTGGTCCTGGTCCAGGCCGGGCCGCCGAAGATGGAGGTCCAGTCGTTGGGCGGCTCCTCGCCCTCAGGCCCGGTGCCGGGCCGAAACCAGAACCGTGCGCGCTCGGGGCTGCCGGGTGCGGCGGCCAGGGCCTGCTTGAACCAGCGGTGCTCGTTGGAGCAGTGGTTCGGCACGATGTCGATGATGATCCGCAGGCCGTAGCCGTGTGCGTCGGTGATCAGCTTCTCGGCCTCGGCCAACGTCCCGAACGCCGCGTCGATGTCCCGGTAGTCCGCGACGTCGTAGCCGCCGTCGGCCATCGGGGAGGGAAACCATGGCGTGAACCAGATCGCGTCGACACCGAGATCGGCCAGATACTGCAGCTGTTGTCGAACCCCGTCGAGATCGCCGATTCCGTCGCCATTGGCGTCGGCGAAACTACGGATGTAAACCTGATAAATCGCGGCATTACGCCACCATTGGTCAGCGTTCTTCTCGGCCACGGCGGTTTCCTTCCCGGGGCTGGGCTCGACGGAACGTTAAATGAGAAAGTCGATTTCTGGAACTATTAACCCTTGACACTTCCCGCCGAAATACCCGCGACGATGTGCCGCTGGAAAACCAGGAACACCGCGACCATCGGGATGCTGGCCAGTACCAGCGCGGCCAGGGTCAGGTTCATCGGCAGGTTCTCCTGCAACTGCACGACCGCGACGCTGATCGGCTGCTTGCTGGTGTCGCTGAACACCAGCAGCGGCCACAGGAAGTCCTGCCACACCGCGACGATCGCGAAGATGGACACCACGCCGAGCACCGGCCGCGCCATGGGCAGCACGATGCTCCACAACGTGCGCAGCGCGCCGGCGCCGTCCAGTGCGGCAGCCTCCATCATCTCGGTCGGGATCTGGTCGAAGAACCGCTTCAACAAATACAGATTGAACGCATTCGCGACCGCCGGCAACCATATTGCCAATGGTGAATTCAACAGGTTCAATCCGGTGAACGGCACATTCACGATCGTGAGGTACTTCGGTACCAGCAACGCGGACGCGGGCACCATCAACGTGGCCAGAATGCCGCCGAGAATGATCTGGCCGAAAATCGGCTTCATTTTGGACAGCGCGTACGCGGCCATGGTCAGGAAGACGATCTGCAGCAGCCAGGCTCCGCCGGCCTGCAAGACGGTGTTGCCGAGGTACTGGGCCAGGTTCATCTGGTTCCAGGCCGAGACGAAGTTGCCAGGATGCCAGGCGTGCGGCACCACCGTCGGCGGCACCGTCACCAGCTCCGGCGTCGACTTCATCGCGCCGGTGACCATCCAGTACAGCGGAAACAGAAAGCCGAACACGAACAGGATCAGCACCACCGTGAACACGGTCCAGTAGATGGTCTTG
This sequence comes from Pseudonocardiaceae bacterium, assembly GCA_036500685.1. GTDB lineage: Bacteria > Actinomycetota > Actinomycetes > Mycobacteriales > Pseudonocardiaceae > CAJCJE01. The sequence goes on from DASYBO010000360.1 coordinate 19,175, forward strand.
CCCTTGCGGCTGCGCAGCGCCATCGGCGAGGCGAGCGTGCGCACGCCGCGTTCGAGCGCCATGCGCCGCACCGGGGCGACGGCGATGGTGGGGGTTGCCATGTGCGACCTCGCCTCCTAGTCGTTGGTCCGGGTCAGCCGCAGGTAGAACGCGGAGAAGATGCCGAGGAACACGAACAGCATGATGCTCAGCGCGCAGGCCCCGCCGTAGTCGAAGTAGACGAAGGCGTACTTGTAGATCAGGTACAGCACCGAGACCGTGGCGTCCTGCGGGCCGCCGCCGGTGATGATGTAGGGCTCGGTGAACACCTGCATGGTGGCCACGATCTGCAACAGCATCAACATCAGCAGCACGTATCTGGTCTGTGGCACGGTCACGTGCCTGACCCGCTGGAAGATGTTGGCGCCGTCCAGTTCCGCCGCCTCGTAGAGATCAGCCGGGATGCCCTGCAACGCGGCCAGGTAGATCAGCACCGTGCTGCCCATGTTCGACCAGGTCGACACCAACACCAACGAGATCACCGCGGTCGACGTCGAGTACACCCAGGACCACGTCGGCAGGTGCAGAAAGCGCAGGGACTCGTTGAAAAGGCCCTGGCCCGGGTCGTAGAACCACTTCCACAGGATCGCGGTGACCACCGGCGGCACCATCACCGGCAGGTAGACCAACAACCGGAACAGCGACTTCCAGTGCCGCAACTCGTTGAGGATCACCGCGAGCACGAACGGCACGGCGAACCCGACGAGCAGGGCGAAGCCGGTGAACTCGAAGGTGTTGCGCCAGGCCGCGGCGAACTCCGGATCGGCGAAGAGCCGGTGGAAGTTGGTCCAGCCGACCCAGTGGGACGCGCCGACGAAGTTGGTCTTCTGGAAGGCCAACAGGAACGCCCGGACCGTCGGATACCAGGAGAACAGGGCGAAGCAGATCAGCCCACCCGCCATCATCAGGTACGCGGTCAGGTTGTTGCTCAGCTTCCTGCGCAGCCGGCCAGTGCCCTTGGCCGCGCCCCGTCCCGTCGTCGTCTTGCCCGGCAGTTTCGCCGCGACGCTGGTCGCAACA
>DASYBO010000361.1:0-8904 GCA_036500685.1 Pseudonocardiaceae bacterium
TGGCCAGGTTGAAACCCTTTTTTTGGGTCCGAGCCAAATACTTGCGCCCAACCCATGCGAGGATGCGCGACCGGAGATTCGCCATGAAAAGAATGCTACCCGACCACCCGAATCCAACCCCGCCACCGCCTCGCGACAACGGCCTCATCACTGTCGGCCTCACGGCCGTCGCGGAGCGTGCGCTCGGGCGAGCGTTCGCGCCAACCGGAAGCAAGATGTACTCTTAAGCCAACATACGGACTAGTTCAAAGGTGTGGCCGTGAACACAGTGGAGACCACGTGGTCGGAACTGCTCCAGCAGCCGAACAAGACGCTGGACAAGCTCCACGGCCATCGCGCGCTGCGGGTACACCGCCGCGATGCGGAAGACCTTGTCGTGACCACTGCCAGCAAAGCAGCGGAAGCCACTGAGGTCAGCTCCGCCACCACGCGGATGTTCATTGCCTTGATGCAACGAGACGCTCGCGCACCGGAACTGGTCACTGAAGTCCTGCCAACCGCCTTTCCATGGGTGCGTTACCTGCCCACCGAGGACCTGCGCGCGTTCGTGCTTGAACTGGTTGAGGAGTTGGAGCGCGCGGACTCCCTGGAAAATCCCGCACCGGTGGCGCATTTACTGGCGGCTTGGCGCGCAACAGCCGAGTCGTACGCGGATCCCGAATACATGGCAGCACTCCGCGAGGTCGGCCAGGATCTGGGTCCAGTGCCTGAACCGGAGGGCACGTGAGTCCGAAGCGCGGTGATCAGGTCCCACAACCAGCGCAAGGCGATGAGTGGGAGTTGTTGTTCGACACGACACAGGCCGCGAAGGGATGGAGTGAACTGGAGAACGTCGCACAAGGCAACCTCCGCAAAGCCTGGGACATCATGCGACACAGCCCGGACCGCTCAACTCATGAAACCCGGCACCAGCCAATGAAAGGCCGACTCGCCGCAGTCATTCACAGGGGTCTCGAACTGCCGCAGTAGCAGACCGAGGTCACCTCAGGCGGACGCATCTGGTATCTCCTCGACGCCGAGAAGCACGCGGTGCGCATCGTTTACGCGAGCCCGCGCCACCCCAAACAGACTGACTGCTGAGGATGCTCAAGTACAGACCGTCAGACCTACGATCACAATCCGGGAACAGATGCCAACTCCTGAGCTGTAGGCTGTAGCCGCATCGCGGACGGCTACAGCGAGCTGGGGAAGCCGCGAGCCTTCGGGACTGATCTGCCAAGCACCTGGGCATCGATCTGGCCAATGTCGATAGCGCCTAGTTTCACTGGGCACCGGGCGGCTCGACCACCTGGGCGATCTTCGAGCCGGACACCGACTACTGTCGAGGAGGCCGAGTATGGCCGGTTCGGCTGGGCAGTTGACCCCGAGGGGAACCGTTTCGAGCTGTGGGAACCTCCACCCGGTCAGTAGCAAACCCTGGGCGACAATATTCCTCCCCAGGTGTTGCCGAAGCGAAAGCCGTTCCGCTGGCTATTCGGTGAGGCATTCGATCTGGCGGATCTTGTTCATCGCGTCGAGCGCGGCGACCTCGTAGGACACGGCCAGGTCGGGTAGTTGACGACCGCGTCACATGATCTCTGGGTGAGCGCGGGGTCAGGGTCCGGCGCTCAGAGTCGCGGGTGTCCCGGTCCGGCCGGGACAATTCCCGGTGGTTCGGGAACGGTGCCCCTGTTCATCGGGACCTCGTGTGTCGCACCGTGTACCTGCGCGCCGCAGGGTGGTCGGCGCGTGCCCTGCGACGGCGTCGACCGGCCCACCACCAGGTTCCTGAAGAAACACAAGAAAATCGGAGAGTTCCCCATGCGCATGTCCCTGCTCGCCGCCGCGCCGGTGGTCGCGCTCCTGGTACTCGGGACCGCCGCCTGCGACAAGAACGGCACGGCGAGCCCGGCGGCACCGGCAGGCGCCAAGCCGGCCTCCACCTCGACGACGGTCAGCCTGTGCGCGGTCCTGACCGAGGACCGGGCCAAGCAGTTGCTCGGCCAGGACGCCACGCCGGACAAGCAGGACGCCGAGCAGTGCTCCTACCAGGTCGTCGCCAGCGGCGCGTCGGTCACGGTCCAGTCCCAAGTGGACGGTAGCGGCCAGCTGTACGACATCAACCACAACCTCGGCAACGCCGACCTGAAGCAGGCCGTCTCGGACGTTGGCGACAAGGCATTCTTCAGGGCCGACCTCGAAACCCTCTACACCCGCAAGAACGGCGTCGACCTGTCCGTTCAGTTGGTGACACCTGGCACGCTCAAGGACCCCACGACAGCGTTGAACCCGACCAGGCAACTGGCACTGGACATCGTCGCGAAGTTCTGAAGACTCACCAACGGCGTCGCTATTCGGTGAGGCGTTCGATCTGGCGGATCTTGTTCATCGCGTCGAGCGCGGCGACCTTGTAGGACTCGGCAAGGGTCGGGTAGTTGAAGACCGCGTCGACGAGGTAGTCGACGGTGCCGCCGCAGCCGATCACGGCTTGGCCGATGTGCACCAGTTCGGTCGCGCCGGTGCCGAAGACGTGCACGCCGAGCAGGGAGTGGTCGTCGGGCGAGACGAGCAGTTTGAGCACACCGTAGGAGTCGCCGATGATCTGGCCCCTCGCGAGTTCGCGGTAGCGGGACACGCCGACCTCGAACGGGATGCGTTCCGTGGTCAGCTCGTCCTCGGTCTTTCCGATGAAGCTGATCTCCGGGATGGTGTAGATCCCGATGGGCTGCAACGTGGACATGGCGTGCACGGGTTCGCCGCAGGCGTGGTGCGCGGCGAGCCTGCCCTGTTCCATGGAGGTCGCGGCGAGCGCGGGGAAGCCGATGACGTCGCCGACCGCGTAGATGTTGGGCACCTCGGTGCGGAAGTACTCGTCGACCTTGAGCCTGCCGCGCTTGTCGGCCGCGAGTCCGGCGGCGGCCAAACCGAGTGGTTCGGTCAGCCCTTGCCGGCCCGCGGAGTACATGACGACTTCGGCGGGGATCTTCTTGCCGCTTTCCAGCACGGCGATCGCGCCGCGGTCGTGCTTCTGCACGGAGGCGACGGTCTCGTGGAACCGGAAGGTGACCGACAGGTCGCGCAGGTGGTACTTGAGCGCCTCGACGACCTCGCCGTCGCAGAAGTCGAGCATGCGTTCGCGCGACTCGACCACGGTGACCTTGGTGCCGAGCGCGGCGAACATGGAGGCGTATTCGATGCCGATGACGCCGGCGCCGACGACGATCATCGAGGAGGGCACCTGTTCGAGGTGCAGGATGCCGTCGGAGTCGATGATGGTCTTCTCATCGAATTCCACAGTGGACGGACGAGCCGGCAGGGTGCCGGTGGCGATGACGATCTTGTCCGCCGTGACGGTCTGCTCGCGGCCGGTTCCGTCGGTCACCTCGATGGTGTGCTCGTCGGCGAAGCGGCCAAGGCCCGGCAGCAGCGCGACGTGGTTGCGGGCGAGCTGGCTGCGGATCACCTCGATCTCGCGACCGACCACGTGGTGGGTACGCGACAACAGGTCGGCGACGGTGATGTCCTCTTTGACCCGATAACTCTGTCCATACATTTCCCGCTGATTGAGGCCGGTCAGGTACAGCACCGCCTCGCGCAAGGTCTTGGACGGGATGGTGCCGGTATTGATGCACACCCCGCCAACCATGTCCCGCCGCTCAACAACTGCCGCCCGCTTACCGAGCTTGGCCGTTGCGATAGCGGCTTTCTGCCCACCCGGACCGGAACCGAGCACCACCACGTCGAAGTCGTACACGCGGTCAGTCTGCCAGCGAATCGGTTTTCGCTGAAGGCCGCGGTCGGCCTCGTGCGCGGTGGTGCTCGGCACGAACGATGTTCAGTTGTCCATCAGGGGATCAGAACTGGAACTGGAGGTAACGCCACCAGTAGTGGTTCGGCGGCAACTGGAAGGGGGTGTTCGTCGGGGCGGCGATGCCGGTCGGCTTGCCGCCGGTCGAACCGCTGGTGCCCTTCGCGCCGGTAGAACCGCTGGTGCCCTTGGCGCCGGTCGAACCATGGGCGGTCCTGCCGGCCGTCGAGCTGCTGCTGGTGGCTGCCTTACCGCCTGTCACGACGCCCGCCGGGCCGGAGTAGACCGGACCGCCGGAGGACCCCGCGACGCCGGGTCCCGCCTTGGGTAGGCCAGCACCGCCTGGCGCGGTGCCCGAGTTGAGTGCGAACGCGATGCTCAGCGTCAACCCTTGAGTGGCCGTGCCCGACGTGCTCTTGGCGTTGAGGGTGACCTTGTAGGTGCCGGGCAGGATCGGCGTTCCGGTGATCGCTGCCAAGCCATTGGCGCCGCCGCTGACGAACCGCACGCCGAGCGGCAGTCCGCCGGACTCGCTGACGGTCGGCTTCGGGTAGCCGGTCGAGGCGATCTGGAAATTCAGGTAGTGGAACGTCGACCCGTTCACCGTGGACTTGGTGGTGAAGGCGGGCGCCTGGTTCACCGTGATGCCCAGCGACTTGCTCGCGGTGCTGATCCCGTTGGCCGCGGTGAGCGTGACCGAGTACGGCCCGCCGGTGCCCGCGGCCGGGGTGCCGGCCACGGTGGCCGTGCCGTCGCCCTTGTTGGTGAAGGTCAGCCCCGCTGGCAGCGCGCCGGACTCGGTGATGGTGGACGTCGGGTATCCGGCCGTGGTGACGGTGAAGCTGCCGGCGCTGCCCGTGGCGAACGTGGACGTTGCCGCGTTGGTGAAGGCCGGGGCGGCGTCCACGATCAGCGAGAACTGCTGGGTCGAGGTGCCCGACGCGTTCGTCGCGGTCATGGTGAGGTTGGTCGTGCCACCGGTTCCGGTTGGCGTTCCCTGCAACAGCGCGGTGCCGTTGCCCTCGTCGGTGAAGGTCAACCCGGCCGGGAGCGCGCCGGTTTCGGTGATTGCCGGTGTCGGCGCGCCGGTCGCGGTCACCGCGAAGGCGCCTGCCGTGCCGACCGTGAAGTACGCGGACGCGCCGCTGGTGATGACCGGACCACTGGCCGCCTGCACCGTGATGGTCAGGCCGAGCGTCGCCGTGCTGCCCGACGCGTTGGTCGCGCTGATCGTCACCGGGTAGCTGCCGTTGCTGCCGGCGGCCGGGGTTCCCGCGATGGTCGCGGTGCCGTCGGGTTTGGCGGTGAAGGTCAACCCCGATGGCAGCGTGCCGGTTTCGGTGACGGTCGCGGCCGGGTAGCCGGTGGTGGTCACCGAGTAGCTGCCGGCGCTGCCGACCACGAACGTGGCCGTCGACGGACTGGTGATGCTCGGCGCCTGGTCGTTGGTCAGCGTGAAGCTCTGCGTCGTGCTGCCCGCGCTCGATGTGGCGTTGATGGTGATCGGGTAGCTGCCGCCGGTCCCGCCCGCCGCGGTGCCGGCGATGGTCGCGGTGCCGTCACCGTTGTCGGTGAAGGTGATGCCGCCGGGCAGCGCGCCGGTCTCGGTCAGGGCCGGGGTCGGTGCGCCCGTTGTCGAGACGGTGTAGCTGAACGGTGCGCCGACGATCGAGGTGGCGCTGGCGCCGCTGATGATGCTGGGCGCGACGCTCTCGGTCACGGTCTGCGTGCCGCCGCTGCCCAGGGTCAGCCACTGCGACAGGGTGCCGCCGTAGGACTGGCCGAAGGCCTGGCCGTTGACGGTGCTGCCGGCGGGCACGGTCACCGGGATCGTCGCCGATCCGCTGCCGCCGTTGGTGATGGTGACGTTGCCGTTCTGCTCGGTCGCGGTGACCGTGCCGGCGGCTTCGGTCGCGGCCCAGCCGGACTGCTGGGCAAGGCTCTGCGTCGAGGTGGCGTCGGTGATCTGCTGCAGCGGCGCGGTGTACCAGCTGTTGTACTGGGCCAGCATGTTGTTGATCAGGCTCAGCAGGGTGTAGCCGGTGTCACTGGTGACGCCGCCGCTCGTGGTGGTGGCCGGCCCGATCAGGTTGGACTGGTGGGCGTAGCCGACCCTCGGGTTGTTGGCCAGCACGTGGCTCAACATGATGTGCGACTCCGAGGCCAGCAGCGATGCCTCGGTGGCCGGTGCGTTCAGGCAGGTGGTGACGCCGCTGGCCGCGCAGTGCCCGGTCTCGCCCGGGTACGTCGGGTTGCCGATCGACACGCCGGGAGCCACGTAGAGGGTGTTGTACTCGTTGAGCTGGTCGGCCCAGTTATCGGTGTTGTAGTAGATGTTGCTCGGATAGCGCGGCGCGGCGTTGGCGACGTTGCCGCCCGAGGAGATCGTGTACGTGTTGGGCTGGCGGGAGCCGTCCGAGCCGAAGACCTGGATACCGGCGCCGGCCATGGCGGCGGGCATGTTCGGGCTCTCCAGACCGGAGTGCTCGCCGGTGACCAGGGCGTTGGGGTTGTAGTTGGTGAACCCGTTGTTCTTGGCGAACGCCACGTCGAGACCGATCTGGCCCTCGATGCTGGTGGTCGGGTCGGTCGCGGTGGCCGGGGTCCAGTCGGCGCCGTTGGTGCCGGCACACTCGATGCCGGGGTTGGTGGCGGTCGGGTAGGCGTCGGTGGTGCCGGGCGCCGCGCCGGGCGCGGTGGTGCCGTTGTCCAGGTAGTAGTAGGTGGACAGCGCGCCGGTCGCGTCCTCAGGTACCTGGGCGACCAGGCCGTACGTGGTCGAGCCAGGGTTCTCCCGGTAGACGCTGTAACCCCAGAATCCGGAGCCGCCCGAGTACTTTGATTCCAGAGTGGACAGACCATAGCCGCCACCGTTGGTGGCGTCCGGCCAGCTCAGCACGGCTTGGCCGTTGGCGCCGACGGTCACGGTCTGCGGCGCCGAAGGCTCGGACTCACCGTAGGCGGTGGTCGCGGTGACCTCGTAGTTGTAGGCGCCCGCGGCCAGCGAGCCATTGCTGTTGGCGGTGATCGGGTTGATGGCCATCGGCTGCCAGACGTTGCAGCCGAGGTAGAGGTGCGACCAGGTGTGCGTGATCCAGTTGAAGTCGGCCTGGTTGGCCACCAGCGCGTTCACGAAACCCTGGTCGTTGGGGTTGCTCGGGTCGACGCTAAAGCCGGGGTCGGTGTAGGTGGTGCCGTTGTCCACGGTGCTGCCGGTGCAGTTGACACTGGCCTCGGTGGTGGTCGACGGCGCGGAGCAGGCGCCTACCGCGTTGAACGCGAACTCCAGCTTGATGCCGGTCTGCGCTTCCCAGTTGGCCACGTAGGCCACGTCTGCGGCGGACATCTGCGTGTCGGGCGGACCGTCGGCCGGGTTTCCCTGGGCCGCGAGCGGGCAGCCGACGTCGACCGGCTGGGTCGCGGCCGGGGTGCACTGGTACTGCGAACTCCACTCGTTGTCGGCGATGAACAGGTCGTCGACGTCCTGACCGAAGTAGTTGCGGTACAGGCCGAGGTGGGTGTTCTGGGTGACCCAGTTGACAAGGCCCGGTGCGAGCAGCAGGAACTGCAGGCTTGCGGCGTTGTAGTCGAAGTTGAGCTGTAGTTCGGAGACGCCGGACTGGGCATCGGAACCGGGGTGCTGGTAGACGCCTGCGAGCACCTGGCCGGCCGAGTTGGTCACCCACGGGGTGAGCGGCGCGCCGGAGTTGGCGGTCGCCGGGTAGCCGTAGGTGCCTGTGTCGAACGGGACGGTGCCCTTCAACTCGGGCAGCGCGGCCAGCGCGGCCGAGGTGAGCGTGCCGGTGGTGCCGTCGAGGGCGCCCGCGGTGGCATCGGTCTCACCGAGGAAGGGGTAGCTGTACCCGTCGACCTGGCGGACGTGGAAGGCGCCCTCGTAGCTGTTCAGCGCCGTGAGCGCGGTGGAGGAGAAGGCAGCGGGCGAATCGGCGAAGATCACGCCGTTGTAGTCGCCGACGGTGCCGCTGCTCAGCGCTGGCAGGGTCACCGTCTCACTGCCGTAGTTGCCGGACGCGGTGGCCAACGTGAACGGGACGCCCTCGCTGGTCAGCGCGGACTGCCAGGCCGCTGTCGTCGGATCGCCCGCCTCACCACCGATCAGCAGCACCTTGAGGTTCAGCTGTGCCGGGGTCGCCGCCGCCGCGTTGACGGAGATGACCGATAACAGGGTCACCGTCGCCGCGGTGGCCAACCCACCATATTTCAACCAACCAGCGAGCTTCTTCACCGGAACCCTTTCCAGGCAACGACTTCCTCGCGACGCGGAGGCAAAGTCGGGGAGAACACAGGATCGAGGCGGTCAGCACGCACCGCCGGGCGACATCTCGTTCGGCTCATCGTCCGAACGGCGCCATGCGTTTCACCGAAGCGGCGGAATGCGCTCAACGTGAAAGGGCCACCTCGAAAAACCACTCGAACGGGCCTGTCCGACTTGCTGACGGCCAAAAATTACCGGAAATTCCTACTCACCGTTAACCGGCACCCACCACCTCGATTAGCCCCGTTGGTCCAGCCAGTGGACCAAAATGCGACGCGATCAGCGCATTTACGCGATCACGAAGCGCTGTTCAACTTCTGTTCGCCACGACCATTGTCCGAATTCATGACTAACCGGTGATCGACTCTTTCATCATGACTTACCCAGGGAACCGTTATCCGAGCGTAACCGGTCGGCGGATTTTCAAGATCTCTACTCTCAGTATCGGCTCGGCCCACGTACCATTGCGCCAGCGCCGACTTTAGGCCGGAGATAGTACGATATGCCCGGTTATCTCTGGAATGTCCAGCAAACTCTGCGTGTGCGTTGGCACAACCGGTAACGCCCTGCGGCCACCGGCTACTCCGAACGGTGCGACTGAAATGCCTCGCCATTTGCCGTGATCCTGCCGATATGGACTATTTCACCGGCGTGTAACGGATGGGGCCGTCGCGCGATAGCCAAGAGGCCAAGACATCACCGACGGGCACCCATCCCCGCTTTTCTCAGGTGTACTTCAGCGACCACTGGTTCGCTGAACGAAATGACCATGCGCGAAATCACTTCGGTGAACGGAGTCAAGGGTGGAATTGGACGGCCGCGTCATTATTGAACTGGCGTC
>DASYBO010000362.1:0-5030 GCA_036500685.1 Pseudonocardiaceae bacterium
GCCCAGATACGGATCAACGCCGGATCTGTCCCGAATCCGCCCTCCTCACGTCGATAGAGTTCGCGCATGTAGTGCTCCGCGGCGTCGACGTCGTTGGGCGAGATGAACAAGCCGCCCGAGAATCGGCTGTTCGGCCTGCGCGCGTCTTCGGCCTGCTTCTCGACGATCAGCACCTCGGCACCCTCGTCGTGCGCGGTCATCGCCGCCACGGCGCCCGCGTCGCCGAACCCCACGACGATCACGTCGACCGTGCTGTCGAACGTTGCCTCGTGATACACAGAGCCTCCTCAGGCGATGGCGAGTTCGGGCAGCCGCAACACGGTGAAGGTGGCCGGTTCGATCACGTCGAGATCCAGCCCTGGTGCGCCGGCCAACAGCTGGATCACCGTGAGTGCGCGGCGCTGCTGGCCGTCGAGCGCGATCGCGCCCTTTTCGAGGATCCAGAACTCGGTCGCCATCGGCTTCTCCGGCCGGATGCGCAGCGGGCCGGTGCCGGTCACGCGCAACACGTGCAGCCCGTTCGACTCGACCGCGCCGACGACGCTGACCTCGCCGCCGGTGATGTGCTCGTCGGCAACCGAATCTGCGCGCTCGAACAGCACAGGAGAAGTGAACTCGCTGTCCGGATAGCGAACCGGATGTCCCTGATGGGTCTCCCAGACGATCTCGTAGGAGTCGCGATCCCGGCCCTGCCGATCGACGCCCTTGCCGCCCTTGCCGAACTGCGGGTTCTCGGCCCGCAGGACGGCCACGGTCTGCTCCAGTTCCTCTGGAGTCAGGTAGTGGTCGCCGCCGGCGCCGGGGAACTGGAGGGTGAACAGCAGGGCCGAGCCGTGCTGTTCCTGCGGTCCGTAGTGGACACCGGCCGGGAAGTAGGAGCATTCGCCCGCGTGCAGATCCCATCCGGTGAAGCCGGTCTCGCCGTCCAGCACGTAGCGGATCTGGTCGAAGTTGTGCCGGTGACGTGGCGAGAACCAGCCGTCCTCCAGCTCGGTCAGCGAGAGCCAGAGGTTGTTGCCACGGCCGTCGTCGCGAAACGCGAGGGACTTCATCTTCAGCCCGGGTCCACGATGCTTGCCGATTCGTTGCCAGTCAACATCATCGAGCGAACAGACGACTATCAAGTCCGATCCGGTCGTCGCGGTCATTCCGTCCTCCTTTGGACAGTCGCCGAGAACGTTCTACAAGCCTTGTGCGTTGCGCCACGGTCATGTAACACTCAGATTGTGACACAATCCACGGAGCTGGGGAAGGGTTCGATGCGGCTCGCGGACCGGCTTGTCGCTGAATCGGGTGAGCACTACCTGCCCGGAATCCAGGCGCTCGTACGGTTTCCGCTGGACCAGGCGCGGCTCGATCGCGCGGCCGACCTGCGCATCGGCACGTTCATCAGTGGCTACCCCGGCTCGCCGCTTGCCGGTTACGACCTGGCGCTCTCTCGCATCCCCGAATTGCTCGCCGCGCACGACGTGACCTTCGTGCCCGCGGGCAACGAGGAACTCGCGGCGACCGCGCACATGGGCACGCAGATGCTCGACGAGCACCCACACGCCGACTGGGACGGCGTCACCTCGATCTGGTACGGCAAGGGACCCGGCGTCGACCGCAGCGGCGACGCGCTCAAGCATGGCAATTTCGCCGGCACGTCACGGCATGGCGCCGTGGTGATCCTGTCCGGGGAGGATCACGAGGCGACCTCGTCGACCATGCCCCACCAGCAGGATTACGCGTTCACCTCGGCCGGTATCCCGATCTTGTACCCGTCGAGCGTCGCCGAGTTCCGCGCCTTCGGGCTGCACGCGATCCGGTGCTCGCGATACAGCGGCTGCTGGATGGCGATCAAGCTGGTGAGCGCGTTGTGCGATGGCGGCGAGACCGTCGATGTCGCGCCGGACGACGTTCCCGGCCAGTTGCCGGACTTCGCCAAGCGCACCGATTTCAGCTTCTTCCCCGGCCGCAACATCGAGATGGAGCGCCACCTCTACGCCGAGCGTCACCCGGCCGTCCTCACTTACGCCCGGGCCAACCATCTCAACCGGATCATCGACCAGCGGCCGGACGACTCGGTCGGCATCGTGACCGCGGGCAAATCCTTCGCCGATGTCACCCAGGCGCTGGCCGATCTGGGCCTGACCGGCCTCCGCATCCTCAAACTCGGCCTTGTCTACCCACTCGACAACGACCTGGTGCGGTCCTTCGCGAGCGGACTGCGGCGGATCATCGTCGTTGAGGAGAAGCGCGACTTCCTGGAACAACAGGTGAAAGCGGCGCTCCAGCCGTTGGGCAGGCCAATCGAGGTGATCGGCAAGTCGGTGTTCCCGGTGGCCGGTGGCATGGATGCCGACCTGATCGCGACCAGGTTGGCCGGCCTGCTGACGATCGAACCCGCGAATCCACGCATCGCGGAGTTGGCCGCCATCGCCAATCGTACGTACGCCGTGCACGCCGCCCGGACCCCCAACTTCTGTTCCGGGTGCCCGCACAGCGCGTCAACGGAGCTCGCGCCCGGCCAGGTCGCCTGGGGGTCACCGGGTTGCAACTGCTTCAACTCGGTCATCGAGCAGCCGAGGCGGCACATCGACACCATGACGCACTACGGCGGTGAGGGGCTGCCCTGGATCGGCCTGTCCCGCTACACCGACCGCGACCACATCGTGCAGCACATCGGCGACGGCTCGATCTACCATTCCAGTTACCTCAACATCCGCTGGGCGGTCGCCACCGGCGTCAACATCACCTTCAAGCTGCTCTACAACGGTGCCATCGCCAACACCGGGGCGCAGCAGGCTCCCGGCGCGCGCGGCATCGCGGAACTGACCCGTGGCCTGGCATCCGAAGGCGTCGCCAAGATCGTCATCGCGACCAAGGACCCCGCCCGCTACCGCCAGGCCGAACTCGGTCCGGACACCGAGGTCCGGCACGCGGACGCCCTGGTCGACGAGTCGGCGCGACTGGCCGAGATCCCCGGCACCACCGTGCTGATCTACGACGAGTCCTGCGCCAACGAACGTCGACGACTCCAGCGACGCGGGAAGCTCGCCGTCCCGGACACGCACGTGTTCATCAACACCGACGTCTGCGAGAACTGCGGCGACTGCGGTGCGGCGAGCAACTGCATGTCCCTACAGAAGACGCCGACCGAGTTCGGCCCCAAGACCGCGGTCCATCCCTCCTCGTGCAACGACGACTATTCCTGTCTGCGCGGCGACTGCCCCGCGTTCGTCACGGTGCGAACCGCGCCCGGTTCCGGATTCCGGTCGCCGACGACGCCACCACTCGCGACTGGTGACCTACCGAAGCCCGGACTGGCCGCGCCGGTCAGCCCATTCCGGGTGTACATGCCAGGGGTCGGCGGCACCGGTGTACTGACCCTGAACGGAATCCTGTCGGTCGCGGCCAGCCTCGACGGCTACCGGGTGCTGTCCTACGACCAGACCGGCGCCGCGCAGAAGTGGGGCCTTGTGCTGTCCAGCATGGTCCTCGCGCCGAAGGACGTGCCGCTGCACGGCAACAAGGTCGGCATCGGCCGTGCCGACCTCTACCTCGCCCTGGACATCGCCGGCGCCGCCACGCCGATCAACCTGGACCGGTGTACTCCCGATCGAACGACCGCCGTGCTCAACAGCGACCTGTTTCCGACCGGCGAACAGGTCCGCGACGTGCACGCGCACGTCGACAAGGCCGGCATGCGCGTGGCGATCGGCGTGCACTGCAAGGAGGTCATCGACGTACCCGCGCGCCGGATCGCGGAGAAGTTCTTCGGCGACTACCTGCTCACCAACATCGTCACGCTCGGCGCCGCGTACCAGGCGGGCCTGCTCCCGATCTCCGCCGCGTCGATCGAACGCGCCATCGAACTCAACGGCGTCGCCGTCGCCGCCAACACGCAGGCGTTCCTGCACGGCCGACTATGGGTGCACGATCCCGGCCGGATCAACGCCATCCTGACCCCGCCGCCGCTGGCCGCCGAGGAGGAATACGCACGGCGACGTGCCCGGTTGCCGATCCGCCGCCGCGCCGCCGTCGACCGGTTGTGGGCGAACGCGGCGGAGCTGAGCGAGTCGACCCGGCGGTTGCTCGCCGTCCGGCTCCCCGAACTCCTCGACTACCAGAACGAGCGATACGCCCAGGGCTACCTCGACGCCCTCCTGACGGTCGCGCGCCGCGAGCGCGACGTGCTCGGCGACCGGCACGAGCTGACCGATGCGGTCGCCGAACACCTCTACAAGCTGATGGCGTACAAGGACGAGTACGAAGTGGCTCGACTGTTCCTCAAACCGGATTTCGCGGATCAGCTCGCCGCCACGTTCGCCGAGCCGGTCCGCGTCGTCAACCACCTGCGACCACCGCTGGCCCGGCGCCTTGGCCGTGACCGAAAGTTCGCTGTCGGCCCGTGGTTCCGGCCCATGTTCCGCATCCTGCGCATGACGCGCGGGCTGCGGGCCACGCGGCTGGATCCGTTCGGGTATCAGGCTTCGCGAATCGAGGACCGCGAACTCGTCGTGTGGTATCGCAACCTCCTCGACGAGGTCATTGCCGAACTACGCCCCGGCAATCACGACGTCGCCGTCGAGCTGGCGCGGCTGCCCGACCGGATTCGTGGCTACGAGCAGGTCAAGCATGTCGGCACAGTGGCCGCCCGGGAACGTGCAGCCGATCTGCTGGAACAGCTGCACCGCCCGAGACTGCCGCTGCTCACCAGCTGACGAACGGAGACCGCCGATGCACATCGCGGCCATGGGCAGCTTCTTCGCGGGCGGTCGCACGGTTGTGGTCGAAGGCCAGCCACCGAAGTTGATCGAGATGTCGAAGGACATGCCGGCCTACCGGTTCGATCCCAATGGCACCTACGCCGTCGACCACGCCTACGTCAACTATGTGATACCGGCCGACACCGACCGGCCGCCGATCGTGTTCGTACCCGGCGGTGGCATGACCGGAGCCTGCTGGGAGTCCACACCGGACGGAAGACCCGGCTGGCTGACCGACTTCTTAAGCGCTGGCTGGCCGTGCTACCTGGTCGACAACGC